>NZ_JBFMHW010000006.1:0-303518 GCF_040754745.1 Pseudomonas sp. SB113 | reverse complement strand
GCAGTCGCCTGCACTCAGCCCTCGGATATCGTTCTCCGAACGAATATGCAAAGGGCTTGAGGCAGAAGACTGGATAACCAGCTTCTTGGCGTCCGTTGTCACGGGACAGGTCCATGGTTACTTTTGGCGCTCTTCCAAAAGTGACCCGCTGTAAGAGCGGAACCCTAAGTCGCCGTTACCGCAGCAACGGATATGTACTCAATCAAATCCAACGACATGGTCGGCCCAAAGGCCGCCACGGAAACAAGCCCCCTCCCACATTGACCGCGTTCTTACTCGGAGTAAGTGGGATAGTCGATGTAGCCAACCTCACCCCCACCATACATCCCCTCTTCCCGCAGCGGATTCAACGGCCAGCCCTTGAATAGCCG
Organism: Pseudomonas sp. SB113; assembly: GCF_040754745.1. Classification (NCBI taxonomy): domain Bacteria; kingdom Pseudomonadati; phylum Pseudomonadota; class Gammaproteobacteria; order Pseudomonadales; family Pseudomonadaceae; genus Pseudomonas; species Pseudomonas sp. SB113. Next base: position 303,147 of record NZ_JBFMHW010000006.1, on the reverse strand, counting down.
CTGCGGCAGGTCCGGGTTGGCAATGAACGGCCGTCCGAATGCAATCAAATCCGCCAGCCCGGCTTCCACCAGTTTCGCACCGCGTTCAGCGGTATAACGACCGGCATAGATAATGCGGCCGCTGAAGGTGCTGCGCACGGCTTTACGGAAGGTGTCGGGCAGCACGGGGGCGTTGTCCCAGTCGGCTTCGGCGATGGACACGTAGGCGATGCCCGATGCCTCCAACACCTTGATCGCTTCGATGTAGGTGTGGTGCGGGTCTTCTTCCACCAGGCCGATGTACACACGGTCCTGGTCGGTGCCGCTGAACAACGGCGAGAACCGCACGCCCAGGCGCTCCGGCCCGACTACCTTGCTGACGGCTTCGACGATCTCGCGCAGAAAGCGCAGGCGATTGTGCAGCGAGCCGCCGTATTCATCGTCGCGCTGGTTGGAATGGGCCGAGATGAACTGGTTGACCAGGTAACCGTTGGCCGAGTGAATTTCCACGCCGTCAAACCCGGCATCCAAGGCATTGCGGGCGGCCTGGGCGTAGTGCCCGACCAATTCTTCAATCTCGAGCACGCTCAAGGCGCGCGGCACCGGCGGTTGCTTCAATTCACCCGCGCCAGGCGCGGTTTCGATAAAGGCCTTGGCTTGCTGGGCTTGAATGGCCGACGGTGCCACCGGTGCGGCGCCGTCAGGCTGCAAGGCGTTATGGGACACACGCCCCACATGCCACAACTGGGCAAAGATCACCCCGCCTTCGGCATGCACCGCGTCGGTGACCTTGCGCCAGCCGTCGATCTGCGCCGGGGTGTAGATGCCCGGCGTCCAGGCATAGCCCTGGCCACGCGGTTCGATCTGCGTGCCTTCGCTGACCATGAAACCGGCCGTAGCGCGTTGGCGGTAATACTTGGCCATCAGGTCGGTGGCGATGTCGCCGGGTTGTGCGCTGCGCTGGCGCGTCAAGGGCGGCAGCACGATACGGTTGTTCAAGGTGTGATGACCCAGTTTTACCGGGGTGCTTAAAACGCTGTTAGTCATTGAGGTAATCCAAATTCGAGACGAGCAAAAGCATTGGCGACTGTTGCAAGTCGCCAATGAATAGCAGGGTTAATTAACTTACGCGGTGAGTTTCAGCAGCGCCTTGGCCACGTCACTGGAACTTGCAGGGTTCTGCCCAGTGATCAGCAAACCATCTTCGAGCACGAAGGATTGCCAGTCGGCGCCCTTCTGATAATTGCCGCCCAGTGCCTTGAAATCATTTTCAATCAGGAACGGCACCACCTCGGTCAGGCCCACCGCCGCTTCTTCCGAGTTGGAGAAGCCGGTGACGCGACGGCCCTTGACCAGCGGCTCGCCATTGACGGCCTTGACGTGACGCAGCGCGCCCGGTGCGTGGCAGACAAAGCCAATGGGCTTGCCGGCACGCTCGAAGGACTCGATCAGGGCGATGGACACCGGCGACTCTGCCAGGTCCCACAGCGGGCCGTGGCCGCCTGGGTAGAACACGCTGTCGAAGTCGTCAGCGTTGACCGTGTCCAGCTTGACGGTGTTGGCCAGGGCCTGTTGCGCGGCAGGGTCGGCGGCAAAGCGGCGAGTCTGCTCGGTTTGCGCGTCGGGCTCGTCGCTCACCGGGTCCAGCGGTGGCTGGCCCCCGGCCGGGGAAGCCAGCACCAGTTCGGCGCCGGCGTCCTTGAATACGTAATAGGGTGCAGCAAATTCTTCGAGCCAGAAGCCAGTCTTGCGGCCGGTGTCGCCAAGCTGGTCGTGAGAGGTCAGTACCATTAATACTTTCATTTTCCAGTGCCTCGATCAGTGAATGTCGTTGTGTTCAGGGTGACCCAAGAGCTGTCGGGTCAGCAGCAACGCCTCATCAAAAGGCGCGGATGTACGGGTGATCTTGCTCATGACGCTGGTCCCCAGCCACAGCGCGTACAGGCGCCGGGCCAGGCTTGCAGGGGCTTGATCGACGTTCAGGGAACCGTCCTCAAGGCCGCGCTGTATGGCGATGGCGAGTAAATCGATGGTGTGCGACGTGCCACGCTCCAGCGCCAGACGCATGGGCTCTGAAAGGTCTGACACCTCGGCACCCAGTTTGACGGCAAGGCATTTGCCCGCATCGGTGCAGCCGGTCTGGTTGTCGATCCAGGCTTGCCAATAACGCATCAACTTGGCGTGCTGGGATAAGCCGGGCTGGTCGAACAGTTGCTGCATGCCGTGCACGTAGTTGTCGAAGTAGGTATCGAGCAACACGACACCGAAGCCATCCTTGGAGTTGAAGTAGTGATAGAACGAACCTTTAGGCACCTGGGCGGCTTGAAGTATTTCGTTCAGGCCCACCGCAGAAAATCCTTTACGACCGACAATCAACTGCGCCGTGTCGAGAATGGTCTGCCGTGCACTTTTAGTTTCGCTGTTCATGCTTCACTCCGTCCGATTAGACCAGTCGTCTAGTTCGTTGAGGGAATGTTAGGGGCCGCGCCAAACCCTCACAATGTCATATGCGCAAGGATTCCGGACATGAGCCGGAGTGGGTTGCCGTTTACCCGGCACGCGCCGACAATCCACCCTCCCACGCCCCTGGAGACATGCGATGCACAGCGTTGCGCTGATGGTTTACCCGAACTTCCAATCCCTGAGCCTTAGCCTCGGCTCGGTGTTCGAGTGCGCGAACCTGCTGCGCGGTGAGCCGGCCTATGAGTTTCACCTGGTATCGGAAAGCGGCGGCGCAGTGATGACGTCCCAGGGGTTCTCGGTGAACACCTCGCCTCTGCGGCCGCAAGGCTATGACACGCTGATCGTCAGCGGTTACCTGGAGTTTCGCCTGCCGGAGGCCAACCTGCTGGCACTGGTCAAGGCCGCTTCCGCTCAATCGCGGCGCGTCGCCTCGCTGTGCATGGGCATCTTCGTGCTGGCCGAGGCCGGCTTGCTCGACGGCAAGCGCACCACCACCCACTGGATCCACGCGCCGGCCTTTCGCAAGCGCTACCCGGACATCCGCCTGGAAGAAGACAAGCTGTTCATCGTCGACGGCCAGGTATGGACCGGCGCCGGCATGAGTGCCGGGGTGGACATGGCGCTGGCCATGGTGGAGAACGACCTGGGCAGCGACCTCGCCCGGCGCATTGCGCGCAAGCTGGTGATCGCCCAGCGCCGGGGCAGCGAGCAGTCGCAATTGTCGGCATTGCTGGAGCTGGACCCCAAGTCTGACCGCGTGCAACTGGCCCTGGCCTACGCCCGCGAAAACCTCACACACGACCTGTCGGTGGACGCCCTGGCCGACGTGGCCCGGCTGAGCCCGCGCCAGTTCAGCCGGGTATTCCGCGAAGAAACCGGGCAAACCCCGGCCAAGGCCATCGAAGCCCTGCGGGTGGAAGCTGCGCGGGCGATGATGGAAACCAGCCGGCACCCGGTGGAAGTGGTGGCCCGCGAAACCGGCTTCGGTGACCGCGAGCGCATGCGCCAGGCGTTTTTAAGGGCGTTCGGGCAGCCGCCGCAGGCGATGCAGCAAACGTTTAATGCAACACCGCCCGCGTAATCAGGTAACTCATCAACTGCGGATCATCCGCCAGTTCAAGGGCCTGCACCGGGCGCGGCAGGTTATCCAGCACCGAGCGCCAGAACGCCTGGGACACTTCGTCCTGGTCATAAAACCGCACCAGCCAATCCGCCTCGCCGCTGCACAGCACCTGGGTGGCGATGGCGCGGCCAATGCCTTTGCGGCGGTAACGCTTGAGGATAAACAGGTCGGCCAGTTCCAGCGCGTCGATGCCCGGCAATTCGCTGCCTTCGATCAGCAGGAAGCCGGCGATGCAGCCGTCCACCAGCAACAGGTTGGCGCTCCACAACGGGTCTTGCCAGTAGCGCGTCAAGTGTTCGTCATGGATGTAGAAACGGCCGTCCGCCTCGACATCTTCCTGCTCCCAGTCCGACGACTCATAGGCGTAGTACTGGTAAAGGTTGCGGATCAACTCGGATTCTTCGGGGCCGGTCTGGATCAATTCGACTGTGGTTTCAGGCATGGGGCTCTCGGTGACAAAACGCAGGGCGCCATTGTTCACAAATTGCCGGGACAGTCCAATACAGCGGCGAACCTTTCTACTTGCTGAACCGATTGCAGTTAGCGATTGCCTTGGCCGAACTCTTGAAACATTTCGAATAAACTTCGTCGATTCGCCACTTTTTTCAAGGACACGCACTTTGACCAACGTCTGTACCGCCGGCCTGGATGTGGGCTTCGCCTCCCTGGACTACTTGCAGATCTTCATCCTGGGCGTGATCCAGGGCATTACCGAACTGTTGCCGGTCTCCTCCACCGCCCATATGCGCGTAGTGCCCGCCCTGCTCGGCTGGCAAGACCCTGGCTCGGCGTTTTCAGCGGCCATGCAGTTGGCGGCACTGGCGGCGGTGGTCAGTTATTTCTGGCGCGATGTACGCCAAGTGACCACTGGCAGCATCGGCGCGGTGCGCCGGGGCGACTACAACGATCAATGGTTCAAGCTGGCCGTGGCGATTGTGCTGGCAACCATTCCCATAGGGATTGCCGGCCTGGCCTTGTCATCGACCCTGAACGCCTGCAATTCGCCGCTGCGCGGGCTGATGGTGATCGGGATTTCCTGCGTGGTGATGGCGGTGTTGCTGGCAGCGGCCGAGCTGCGCGCCCGGCATACCCGCGAGGTCAGCCAGATGCGCCTGCGCGATGCGCTGATCGTCGGTGTCGCGCAGATCGGCGCGCTGATTCCGGGCGTATCGCGTTCCGGTTCGACCCTCACCGCAGCGCTGTTCCTCAACTTCAAACGCGAAGAAGCCGCACGCTTTTCTTTCCTGCTGGGCCTGCCCGCCATCGCCCTCGCCGGCTTGAAGGAGCTGTGGGTGCTGCTGCACGCCGACCTGCCCGCCCATGCCTGGCCGCATTTGCTGTTCGGGCTGGTGGTGGCCAGCGTCTCGGCGTTTTTCGCGATCTGGGGCCTGATGAAGTTCCTGGAACGGTTCTCCACCTGGCCGTTTGTGATCTATCGCGCGCTGCTGGGGGTGTTCCTGATTGTGGCGGTCAGCACCGGGCTGCTGAGTTGATATAAACCCCCGGCTCAACCCGGCATAAATCTCATGTGGGAGGGGGCTTGCCCCCGATGAGGGCGTGTCAGTTAATACATCTTTAACTGACCCACCGCCATCGGGAGCAAGCCCCCTCCCACATTTGAACTGCTTTGCCTTACAGCCCGCCCGTACGCTCCGCCAGTGCTTCGAGCAGGTCGGCCGATGGCACGAAAAACAACCCGCCGGTGACCGCCGTGCTGAAGTCCAGCAAGCGGTCGTAGTTGCCTGCCGGGCGGCCGACGAACATGTTTTCCAGCATCAGCTCCAAAGGCTGCGGCGAGCGTGCGTAGCCGATGAAGTAGGTGCCGAACTCCCCGGCGCCCGGGCGGCCGAAGGGCATGTTGTCGCGCAGGATTTTGACTTCTTCGCCATCCTCGTCGGTGATCACGGTCAGCGCGCTGTGGGCATTGCTCGGCTTGGCCGCATCGTCCAATTCGATGTCCGCCAACTTGGTACGCCCGATCACTTTCTCCTGGGCTTCCACCGTCAGGCCGTTCCAGGCGGTCATGTTGTGCAGGTACTTCTGCACCAGCACGTAGCTGCCGCCTTCGAATTCGGGGTCTTCGTCGCCGACGATGGTGAAACCCACGGCCTTGCGCCCCACCGGGTTCTCGGTGCCGTCGACAAAGCCAATGATGCTGCGCATGTCGAAATAGCGGAAACCCTGGACTTCATCCACCACCTTCACGCTATCGCCCAGTGCAGTCATCAGTTGGGTGGCGAGCTCAAAGCACAGGTCCATCTGCTCGGCGCGGATATGCAGCAGGATGTCGCCGGGCGTCGACACCGCCATGCGCCCTTCTACACCGAACTCTCGAAACGGGTGCAACGCCGCCGGGCGCGGCGCGCCGAACAAGCGGTCCCAGGCCTGCGAGCCAAAGCCGCAGACGCACGTGAGGTTGCCCGCCGGCACGCGCTTGCCCACCGAACGCACCAGCCCGGCGATGTCTGCGCACCAGGCGCGCACGCTGTCTTCACTGCCGGGGGCGACGGTGGCGACCATAAAGATCGCGCTGCTGGTGATCGGGTGGCAGACGGACTGCGGTTCAAGAGGCGGCTGAACAGAGGAAGTCGGCATGGGGCAAATCCAGGCTAAGGGCGGGAGTGAACTCGCGCAGATTAGCAGATCATTTCCGACACTCCTGCCACACGCCGCGAATCAAGGCCTTGAGCTTCAACGCCTCGGCCCAGCGGTCACTGATTTCACGCCCGTCGGCGCCGGTGATGGCATAGGGCGGCGGGCCCAGTTCGCAGGTGAAAGACAGGCTGTGCGGGGTGTCGGGGCGGGCCAGCCAGTCTTCGATCCCGTAGCGCCACCACGCGGTAAAGCGCTGCACCCAGGCCTGGTGCTGGGCGAACTCCAGCGACACCTGCACCTGTTCACTGCTGGCCACACGGCCATGAAAACCCCAGCTATGACGCAGGATCGTGCGGATCTGCTCATCGTCTTCAGCGGCGCCAGGCTCGGGCAGCTCGCGCCCGACCACGTAGTGAGAAAGGTCCGCCAGCAGCTTCAAATCGGGCATCTGCGCCAGCAGGTCGAGGGTGAACGGCAGGTCGTTGGTGAGGCGATAGCGGTGGGTTTCCAGCAGCACCGGAAAGTCCACCTGCTCGGCCAGGCGTTGCCAGCCTTCGATCAAACGGGCGGCCTCGGTTTGGGTGCGCGGGCGCACATCGGCTTGCAGGGTAAGGTGGTGGCAGCCATGGCGGCTGATCACATCCAATGCGGCTGCCAGGTCGTCCACGCTTTGCGGGAACAACTGGCCTTCGATCTGCAGGCCCCGCGCGGTGGCGGCGGCGTGCAGGCGCGCGACATCGGCGGCTCTCCAGTAATGATCGGTAATGCCGTCGAAACCGGCGGCTTTGATGCGGTCGAGTTGGGCCTCCATAGGGCCGGGCTCGGTGTGCATCGCCCACAGGGATTGGAACACCAGGAATTGGCGCATATCAGCCTCGCAGCAGCTGTTTGAGGGACACGTCGGGGTCGGCCAGGCTGGCCGCGTTGAGGGCGATGCGCGCGCTGATCAGCCGTTCGCACAGCTTGACGTCCTTGGCCACGCTATTGCCGCGGCCCCAGCCGCAGGCGCCTTGCAAGCGCTGGTCGGCGTCGAGGTAGAACAGCAACAGACCCGCGTCCGGCAATACACGGCTGACGGTCAGCGGCGTGATCACGCCCACGGTCTGCAAGCCCCAGTCGTACTGGTCGGACCAGAAACCGGGGAGCGTTTCGAACGGCTGATCGCGCCCGAGCATGTTCAGCGCGGCATGCCGCCCTTGCGCCTCGGCGTTGCGCCAGGTTTCCTGGCGTTGGTACTCGCCGCCGAGGCGAAACTCGCAAACGTCACCTGCCGCGTAGATGTCCGGCGCGCTGGTGCGCAGGTGCGTGTCGACACGAATGCCCTGTCCCACCTCCAGCCCCGCCGCCACGGCCAACTCGATATTCGGCTGCATGCCGATGCCGACCACCACCAGGTCGCAGGGCAGCGACTGCCCGTCCACCAGTTGCACCGCATCGTCATGGATCGACTCCAGCGCCACATTCAAGCGCACGTCCACGCCGTGTTGGCGATGCAGTGTCAGCAGCGCTTCGGAGATGACCGGCGCCAGCACCCTGCCCGCCAAGCGTGGCCCGGCTTCAAGCACCGTCACCTCACAGCCCAGGCCCCGCGCCGTGGCCGCGACTTCCAGGCCGATAAACCCGCCGCCGACAATCACCAGCCGTGCTCCGGGGCGCAACGCGGATTTCAGCACCAGCGCTTCATCGTGGGTGCGCAGGTAAAGCACGTTGGCCTGCTCCTGGGGCAGACGCCGCGCCCGGCCTCCGGTGGCCAGCAACAGGCCGGCGTAGGACAGCCACTGGCCGTCGGCGAGTTGCAGGCGGTGCTGCGGCGGGTCCAATTGGCTGACCGGGTTACCGGCGATATGTTCGATGCCCAACTCGGCGAACCGGGCGCTGTCGCACAGGCTGCAGCCGGCCAGGTCCACGCTGCCCTGCAACAACCCCTTGGACAGGGGCGGCCGCTCGTAGGGCAAGTGTGGCTCGTCGCCGATCAGGATCAGGCGCCCGCTGTAGCCTTCTTCACGCAGGGTCAATGCCGCGCGGCCACCGGCATGGCCGGCGCCGACGATGATCAAAGGTGCGTTCATCATCAAGCCGTGACGGCGAGCAAAACCCGCCCCGCTTCGACCCGCACCGGGTAGGTCTTGAGGTTGACGCACACCGGCGCGCCCAGGGCCTTGCCGGAGCGATAATCGAAGCGCCCATTGTGCTTGGGGCATTCGACCACATGGTCCATTACCAGGCCGTCGGCGAGGTGGATTTTCTCGTGGGTGCACAGGCCGGCGGTGGCGAAAAACTCATTGTCCGCCGAGCGAAACACCGCGTAAGTGTGCGGCCCGTGGTCGAAGCGCAGCACGTCTTCTTCATCTATTTCGCCCACGGCGCAGACGTCGATCCATTGATCGTTCATGGCGTTTTCTCTTGTTCTTGGGTGGGATTCAGCCAGCAGTGGCTTCTGCATGCATCGGGGCCCTGGCGGCCGGTTCAGCACTGGGGCTGATGGGACGCTGGACGAAATACGTCGGATCGCTGCGCTGCTTCCAGATCGTCGGGATGATCTCCCTGTACGCCTCAAACAGGTTGGCGTACGGCGGCGGGCAGTCGTTGCGGATCTCTTCGTGCAGTTGCGCCAATGCGTGGTACGGCACCATCGGGTACATGTGGTGCTCAAGGTGGTAGTTCATGTTCATGTAGATAAAGCGCAGCACGCGGTTCATGTAGATCGTGCGGCAGTTGCTGCGGTGGTCGAGCACGTCTTCGGCCAGGCCTACATGCTGGGTGAGGCCGAACACATAACCGAGCCAGGCGCCGTAAATACTGGGCAGCCCAACCAACATCAGCGGCAACCAGCTGTGCAGGTACAGCGCGGTGCCGATCACCAGCGCATAAATGCCAACCCAGATACGCGCGGCGCGGTACACCTTGGGCCACTCGGATTCGGGAATGAAGTCCGCCTCCTGGGCACTCATCTGGCCGATCGCATGGCGCGCTACACCGCTGAAGGTCTTCCAGGCCAGGGGCAGGTTGAACAGGCTGAGAAACATCATCGGCAGGCTCGGCGGGCGTGGCTCGACGATCTCCGGGTCACGGCCGACGACAATGGTGTCGGTGTGGTGCCGGGCATGGCTCCAGCGCCAAACGTGGGGTTCGAAGATGCACATGAAGCTTGCGACCTGGTACAGCACATCGTTCATCCAGCGGGTCTTGAACGCGGTGCCGTGGCCGGTTTCGTGCCAGCGCGGGTTGGACGCGGTACCGTACAGCACGCCATAGGCGAGGAAGAACGGTACGCAGGCCCACGTGCCCCAGAACCAGTAGCCGCCGAAGCCGGTGGCGAACAGTGCACTCACCCAAATAGCGGTGTCGAGCAAGGCCGGGCTGTCGCGGCGTTGCATCAGTTCTTTCATGCGTTTACGGGAAATCGGCGATTGGTACCAACTGGCCGAGACCAGGCCTTTTTCCGCCGCGCGGGCGGCTTCGGGGCCGGTGAGGCTGTAGTCGCGCCGAGCGATGTGAGCGGTGTGTTCAGGCATTGTTATTGTTCTCCGCAAGCGAGAGGTTTCAGGTGCTTTGCGAAACCAACGATAGAGTGCGGCTAAATCACCCTCAAGGCCTTGAATCCATTCCCTATCAAGCTATCATCCAGGCCCAGCGGGGCTTGATAGTTTTCTATCAAGACGCTCAAGGGGGCTGTCATGAACAACAATAAACGCCCGACCATCGCCACCGTCGCCGCCCATGCGGGCCTCAGCGTGGCGACCGTCGACCGCGTGCTGAATGCGCGTGCGCCAGTCAATCCGCAGACGGCCGAGCAGGTGTTCCAGGCCGCCGAAGCCGTGGGCTATTTTGCGGCGCGGCTGATCGGCCAACGCATACGCGAACGCCGGCCGACCTATCGCTTCGGCATTCTGCTGCTGGGCACCGCCCAGGCGTTCTATGCCCACCTGGCGCAGTCGATCAGCGAGGCGGCGCAGCATCACGCCACCGCCAACCTGACCTGCCAATTCGACTACATCAATGACCGCACACCCAGCGCCATCGTCGCGCAGATCGAACAACTGGCCGTGCAGTGCGATGCCCTCGCCGTGGTCAGCTTCGCCCACCCGCTGATCAACGCGTGCCTGGCGCAAATCCGCGAGGCCGGCGTGCCGGTGGTCGCCCTGCTTTCGGATATTCACGAGCAAGCGCTTGAACCTTATGTAGGCCAGGACAACCACGTGGTCGGGCGCACCATGGGCTGGCTGCTCGCCCGGACCTGTGGCGCCCGCAAGGGCAGCGTGGGGATTCTGCTCGGCGGCCATCGCTTCCTCGGTCACCAGGCACGGGTCGAAGGCCTGCACAGCTACCTTGCCGAACATGCACCCGGCCTCAAACCACTTGAACCGCTGATCAACCTGGACAACTGCGACATCACCGAAGAAGCCACCCTCGACCTGCTCACACGCCACACCGACCTGCGCGGCCTGTGCGTGGTGGGCGGCGGCGGCGACGGCATCATCAGTGCGCTGGCGCAACTGCCCAAGCGCCCGGCGTTGTGCTGCATTTTGCAGGAGTCCACGCAGCTGTCACGCCAGGCGCTGAGCCAGGGGTTGATCGATGTGGTGATGGACTCACAGCCCAGGCAGACGGCGAACGCGCTGGTGCAATTGCTGGTGCAATTGCAGAGTGCCGAGGGGTTCGATCCGGTGCGGCATCGGGTGCATATCGCGCCGCAGATCGTCACCTCGGAGAATCTTTAGAGCGCCCGGCACTGCACCTTCAACGCCCCCTCTTGCTGCTCATGACTTTCGATCACTACCGGCAGAAAGCGGCGAATCACCGCCATGTTGCTGTGCAAGTGATCGCTCATATGCGCCGTGGTGAAACTGCCACCGCCCGCCAATGCCATCGGCAACAACAGTTGGTCCGCCAGGTGTTCGCCCACCGCCGTGTCGCTGCCCTGCCATTGCACTGCCTGGTTGATTGCCTCATCGGCGACGGTTTCAGCACGGACCCTGGCCATGCCAAAGGCGCTGAACACTTCAGTGACGTGCTCGTGGGCGTATTCCAGCATCAGCACATTGCCCGGGCCGTGATCGGGATCTATCTCGACCGTAAACAGCTGTGCCGGGCTGAACCCCAGACGCTGGCGTACGCGCTTGAGCTCACGCTCGCCCACCTGAGCAGGCAAGCCGGCGTTCAGGGTGGTCGCCCGGGCGTCCAGCAATTTGCCACGCTGCATCAGGTGCAACGGCGCCAGTTCGCCGGGCTGGATAAACGCCTGCAACTCGCCGCCACCTGCCGGGACAAAACCATGCCGGACCAGACTCAACTCAACGCGCGCGCCCATGCGCCGCAACAGCGGCAACCAGGCGCGTTGCAAGAAGTCCACCGGCGGTGCCAGCGGGTTATGGGTGCCGCCGCAAATGGTCACGCGGCTGGCGGCCGTTGCCCGCAACAGCGCCGGCAACAGCGTTTGCAGCACCAGGGTGCAACTGCCCGCCGTGCCGATCACAAAGCGGTAGTCGCCGCCCTGAATCGGCCCGGGGGCAAAGAGCAGGGTTTGCGACCCCAGCTCGGCGCCTTCCACCCGAGCGCTGCACACCTCGGCCGCTGCCAGCACGGCCGTCAGGTGCTGGCGCATCAACCCAGGGCGGCTGCGCTTGGCGCGGATGTTCCTGATGAGCAGTGTGCGCCCGGTCACCATCGACAGGCTCACACCACTGCGCAATACCTGCCCACCGCCAATGGCGCCATCCAGTTCAATCACGTCCTGTTTCATATCCATCCTTATGCAAAGCGTTTAACCGTGTCCCGCAGATAGCGGTCCAGTCGTTGTGAGTCTTCGCGAGTGCGTGGCAATACCGGCACTTCGCGTTCCAGTTCAGCCTCGATAAATGCATGTAGCGCCGGACGCCGCGGACCATAAGCCGCCTCACCGGCATTGCGTTTGAGCGCCAGCAACGTCGCCACTTCATCCAACAGTTGCGCGTCATTCACCGTGCTCAGCAAGTCGGCGAAGGTCATCGGCGGCCGCCCCAGCCCCAGGTCGATCCAGCGCACCGCCAGCAACGGCCGCAAGACGTAGAAGTATTTCTTGAAGCGCACCGCTTCACCTTGCAGGTAACCGCGAAAGTTCTTCCTGGCCATCGACAGGTAGTGATTGCGCGCGGCCGGCGGGCTGTAGAAAGCTTCGGCCAGCGCCCGCAGTTGCGCGGTGGCCTCGGTTTCCTGGCGATACACCAACGGCGAATCCAGCCACTCCAGCAACGTGGGATTGGATTTGCGCAGCAGGCCCAAGGTCTTGCGCAGTTCCCAACCACTCACGTCCAACTCGTCATCCAGCGGACGTTCGATCACGTCACGCGGCGCGTCCACCTGCATGAACCAATCAGGTTTTTCCACGTAGGCGAAACGCACATCGTAGTCGCTGTCGGTGGAGGCAAAACCCCAGGCGCGGCTGCCCGATTCACAGGCATACAGCACCTTCACATTGCGCTCGTGTTCTATCTTGTCCAGCGCCTGCACGACCCGGGCGCGCATGGCGTCGCTCAACGGGTGTCGTTCTTCCCTTTGCATCTCGATTCCTCCGCTTATCCTTTGACGCACACCACCTGACGCAAGGTGTGCAGCACTTCCACCAACTCGCGCTGGGCGTGCATGACCTGGTCGATGTCCTTGTAGGCCATCGGTATTTCGTCGATCACATCGGCGTCCTTGCGGCACTCCACATGGGCGGTCGCACGGATCTGGTCGGCGACGGTGAAGGTGTTCTTCGCCTTGGTGCGGCTCATGGTGCGACCGGCGCCGTGGCTGCACGAGCAAAACGATTCTTCGTTGCCCAGGCCGCGCACGATGAAGCTTTTGGCGCCCATGGAACCCGGAATAATCCCCAGCTCGCCTTTTTTTGCGGAGACCGCACCCTTGCGGGTCACCAAAATTTCTTCGCCAAAATGCCGCTCTTTTTGTACATAGTTGTGATGACAGTTCACGGCCTCCAGTGCCACTTCAAACGGTTTACTGATCACCTGGCGCGTCGCCTGGACCACCGCGCGCATCATCAACTCGCGGTTCTGCCGGGCAAAATCCTGGGCCCAGCCCACGGCTTGCACGTAGTCATCGAAGTGCTGGCTGCCCTCTTCAAAATACGCCAGGTCACGGTCCGGCAAGTTGGCCAGGTGCTGACGCATATCCGCCTGGGCCAATTGGATAAACAGGTTGCCGATGGCATTGCCCACGCCCCGCGAACCGCTGTGCAACATGAACCAGACGCGGTTGGCTTCATCCAGGCACACCTCGACAAAGTGGTTGCCGGTGCCCAACGTGCCCAGGTGCTGGCGGTGGTTGCTGCGTTCCAGTTGCGGGTACTTGTCGGTGATTGCCTTGAAGCGCGGATGCAACGTAGCCCATACCTGATCGGCCTGAGCCGGCACGTCTTCCCAGGCGCCTTTGTCACGGCCGTTACGGCTGCGGGTACGGCCATGGGGTACGGCGGCCTCAATGGCGCAACGCAGGCCATGCAGGTTGTCCGGCAAATCGCCGGCCATCAGCGTGGTGCGCGCGGCGATCATGCCGCAGCCGATGTCCACCCCCACGGCGGCCGGGATGATCGCCCCCACGGTGGGGATAACGCTGCCGATGGTCGAGCCCTTGCCCAGGTGCACATCCGGCATCACCGCGAGGTGCTTGAAGATAAACGGCATCTTGGCGGTGTTCATCAGTTGCTGGCGGGCTTCGGGCTCAACCGGCACGCCTTCGGTCCACAGCTTGATCGGTTTGCCGTTGGCGACTTCCAGCAGTTGGCAGGTGTTCTTTTGCATGATCTCGATTCTTTTTTGAAAGCCGTCGTTGCGGCGTTGATCAGGTGATAGCAGCAGACGTGCCAGCTTTTTCCGCACGCTTTAAAAAATTTACAACCCATTGTTTTACATTGATATTTTTATAATTTTTATTTTTCGCCAGTGAAAAACCATGACAAACCGATCACCGGCTTAATATCCTTACATATCGTTACTTATATTTTGGTCTAGTCATGAAGCACAAGCGCACGGTCGCAATCGGATTTATCGGCTCCAAGCTGGATCGCGTCGGCAAGGGAGCCAATCGCTGGAACCACTGGCGCCCCAGCGTCGGGCTGTGCCAGCAAGAGGATGTGCAGATCGATCGCCTGGAATTGATCCACGACGTTGACGCTCGCGATACCAGCCTGGCCGAGCGGGTACGCGCCGACATCCAGCAGATCTCGCCCCACACTGAGGTGCGCCTGCACCCGATGCCGCTGGTCAACCCTTGGGATTTCGAAGAGGTGTACGGCGCGCTGCACGATTTCACCAGCGCCTATACCTTCGACACCGAGCGTGAGGACTACCTGGTGCATATCACCACCGGCACCCACGTCGCGCAGATCTGCTGGTTCCTGCTGACCGAGGCGCGCAACCTGCCGGCACGCCTGATCCAGACAGCCCCTTCACGCCGCCAGGACGACATCGCGCCCGCCACCGGCACCCACACCCTGATCGACCTCGACCTGTCGCGCTACGACCGCATCGCTTCGCGCTTTGCCCACGAGCGCCTGGAAGGCCTGGCGTTTCTCAAATCAGGAATTGCCACGCGCAACCGTGCGTTCAATGCCTCCATCGAACAGATCGAACGTGTGGCCGTACGCTCAACGGCGCCGATGCTGCTGATCGGCCCCACTGGGGCCGGCAAGTCCTTCCTCGCCCGGCGCATCTACGAACTCAAGCGCAGCCGCCATCAGGTGCAGGGCCGCTTTGTCGAAGTGAACTGCGCCACCCTGCGCGGCGATGGCGCGATGTCCGCGCTGTTCGGGCATATCAAGGGGGCCTTTACCGGCGCGCAAAACGCTCGCGACGGCCTGCTGCGCGCGGCCCATGGCGGCATGCTGTTCCTCGATGAAATCGGCGAACTGGGCCTGGATGAACAGGCCATGCTGCTCAAGGCCATAGAGGAAAAACGCTTCTACCCGATGGGCGCCGACACCGAAGTGACCAGTGAATTCCTGATCATCGCCGGCACCCACCGCGACCTGCGCGGGCGGGTCGCCGAAGGGTTGTTTCGCGAAGACCTGTATGCGCGTATCAACCTGTGGACCTTTGACCTGCCAGGCCTGGCGGGAAGGCGCGAAGATATAGAGCCCAACATTGATTTCGAACTGGAGCGTCACGCCCGCGAGCAGGGCCGACGCGTACGCTTCAACCTGGAAGCGCGTCGTCGTTACCTGGCGTTTGCAGGTTCCAGCGAAGCGGCGTGGCTGGGCAACTTTCGCGAACTGTCCGCATCCATCACGCGCATGGCGACACTGGCCGACAGTGGGCGCATCAATGAAGCCCAGGTCGAAGAAGAAATCCAGCGCCTGCGTTACGCCTGGGGACTGTCCGAGCCCCATATGCTGCTGCCTGCCGACCTGGACCTGTTTGACCAGTTGCAGCTCAAGGCTGTCATCGATGTTTGCCTGCAATCCGACAGCCTGTCAGACGCTGGCCGCCGCCTGTTTGGTGTATCACGCCAGGCCAAGGCACAACCGAACGATGCAGATCGGTTGCGCAAATACCTGGCGCGGTTTTCGATCGATTGGAAGCAGTTGAAGCCCTAGCTCCGACGAACATCTCCTCGACCCAAACCAAACGGTGGCGTTTTGTCATGGTTTGTAAAGGGCCAGCAAGGCCGGTCCCTTTTAATTGCAGGACGTTTCCTAGACAATCCTGGCCGCCTTGTGCCTGCTGGAATCGGTGGCTGGCCTGCGGTCCGTCACTGCTCATCAGTGATCGGGTTTAGTCGCCCGTTACCAGTTTGCGCAAGCTGTCGCCATGTTCATGGTGGCTGTGCGCAGGGCACCTTCGGGTGCGCCGGGTTCAACTGGCCGGTCGACTAACCTGCGTACAGCCGCCACCCGACGTTTAGTCGCGAAAGGTTCGGCTCCTTACCTACCAGTTGGAATTACACCATGAACAAAGTCATCCCCGACCCACCCTTCGATCCCGCCATCGATCACTATCTCCCCACCGCCTGAAACGCGGTTAAAAAATATGGGAGGGGGCTTGCCCCCGATGGCGGGGGATCAGTTAAGTAGATGTCAACTGACACTCCGCTATCGGGGGCAAGCCCCCTCCCACATTTTGACCTTACGCGCCGCGAAAATCTGCGGCATTCAGCCCGAATCGACTCATCTTGTTGTACAGCCCACCCCGCGACACGTTCAGTTGCCGGGCGGCCAGGCGGATGTTGCCGCCGGTGCTTTTGAGTGCGGCGACGATGGCGTGCATTTCGTGGCTGCTCAGGTCCTGGGCGGGCTGAGGTTCGTAGTGGCGTAGCGTGGCGCGCGGTCTGGTTTCCAGGGGCAAATCGGCCGCCTGGATCAGCTCGCCCGCCGCCAGGTTGGTGGCGCGCTCGATGCTGTTTTCCAGCTCGCGCACATTGCCCGGCCAGCCGTAGGCCGACAGCAGTTCCAGCGCATCCGGGGAAAATCCCTGTACCGATTTGCGCAGCGAACGGGCGCAGCGCATGAGGAAGTGCCGTGCCAGCAGCGGAATATCTTCACGGCGCATGCGCAGCGGCGGCACGGTCAGGTTCAGTACGTTGAGGCGGTAGTAGAGGTCTTCACGGAACGCACCTTCGGCCACCGCCTGGCTGAGGTTGCGGTGGGTAGCGGCAATGATGCGCACGTCCACCTGCCGTGAGTTTTTCGCGCCGACGCGGGTGATCTCGCCTTCCTGCAACACCCGCAGCAGGCTGACCTGAGCGTCGAAGGACATATCGCCAATCTCATCCAAAAAGATGGTGCCGCCATCCGCCAGTTCAAACTTGCCCGCCGATCCACCCCGGGCCGAGCCGGTGAACGCGCCTTCGACATGCCCGAACAGTTCGCTCTGCACCAGGTCGCGCGGGATCGCGCCGCAGTTGACCGCCACGAACGGGCCGTTGGCGCGGTCGCTGGCGTTGTGGATGGCTTGGGCGAACAACTCCTTGCCGGTGCCGCTTTCGCCGAGGATCAGGGTGGTGGATTCACTGCGACTGGCGATGCGCCCCAGGTGCAACGCGTCCTGGATCGCCCGTGACGTGCCCTGGATGGTGTCGAAGGTGTAGCGCGCCTGAGTGCTGATGATGCGCCGGGTGATTTCACGAATGCGGCGGTTCTCGCGCAGCGACACGATCACCCCGCCCTGCTCCAGCGGGCACACCGAGACCAGGCAGGCGAGTTGGCTGCGGTCGTGCAGGTGGAAGGTGCAGTCGAGGTCGCGCACCGGCTCACCACCGCGTAAAAGAATGGCGTCACTCAACTCACTGCGGCCCAGGCGCTGGAAGGGGCTGCCGATCAACTCCAGCCCCACTCCGAACAGTTGCCGGGCGTAACGGTTGAGCGCCTTGATACAGCCACGCTCATCGAGCACCACCAGGCCTTCGTTGAGGACTTCAAGCACGGTTTGCTTCTCTTCCAACAGCGCTTGCAGGGCCATCTGGCGTGATACCGCTTCGGCAGCGGCTTGCACGGTGCCAAGGGTGTGAAAGTGAAACCAGCCGGGTTCGGCGGTGAGGGTCAGCATTGCCAGGGTCTGGCCCTGGGCATTCCTGATCGGCGCGGCGGCGCAGTGCATGCGGCGTTGGCGCAGGCCACTGCCGAAGTTTTCTTCGGCCAGCACGTACACCAGGCGGTCCTCGGCCAGGGCCAGGCCGGTGCAGTTGGTGCCCTGGACCGATTCGAGCAGGCGACTGCCGACGGGGGTGATGTCCAGCCCGCAGAAATACAGGGTGGTGCCGTCGGCGTCGGTGAGGTTGATATGGCCGCGAGGATTGTAGGCCAACAAGCCGTGCATGACTTGCGCGGCGGCGGCGATCAGCACGCGGTGAATGCCCAGGGTGGCATCAAGGTCGTGAGGCGCGACAAAGCGGTACTGGCTGTCATCCGGGTCGATACCGGCATCGACGCTGCGCCGCCAGGAATCCCAGATCACCTGCCGCACCTCCGCCGGGCGCTGCACCTGCCCGGTCAGGCACGCCCGCCACGCGTGTTCCAGCGCGGCAACGGGGCCGTCGTTCAGCGCCGCAGGCCCCAGGGCCGTCAGGTAGTCGAGGTCTTGTACGCTGAACGCCATACTCATCGGGAGGTATCCATGTTCATATTTTTGACATGTCAGTATAGGCATGTCATCAGAATGAACACATTCTGTTTATCGTTTTTTATAAATTCTTACTTATCAGCTACTTATAAATTGGCATAACCTTTGCTCCTTCCCCTTTGCCAGTCAGGGCTGTCCTGCGGCCAACAATAAAAAGGGGTCACTTCATGAGTACACAGAACATCCGCCTGGGCTTGATCGGGGCTGGTCGCATGGGCAGTTTCCACGGCCTGACCGCCGCGCGACACATCCCCGGCGCGACCCTCGCCGCCATCGCCGACCCCACTCCCGGCCAAGCCGCACGCCTGGCAGCCGAACTGGGGGTAGCCAAGGTCTACACCGACCCGCAACAACTGCTCGACGACCCGGATATCGACGGCGTCCTCATCGCCGCCCCTGCCCGCAGCCACGCCGAACTGGTGATCAGCGCCGCCCGCGCCGGCAAGGGGATCTTCTGCGAAAAACCCATGGCCATCACCCTCGACGAAGCCGACCGCGCCATTGCCGCCGCGGCCGATGCGCGCGTGCCGCTGCAGGTCGGTTTCAATCGGCGTTTCGCCAAGAGCTTCCGCACCGCCCACCTCGATGTGGCGGCCGGCCGCATTGGCACGCCGCAGTTGTTGCGTTCGCTGACCCGCGACCCGGCACTCAACAACCCGGCCAATTCGCCGCAATGGGTGATCTTCCTGGAAACCCTGATCCACGACTTCGACACCCTGCGCTACCTCAACCCCGGCGCCGAAGCGGTGCAGGTGTATGTGATGGCCGACGCACTGATCGCGCCGGAGTACAAAAGCAAAGGTTTCCTCGACACCGCCGTGGTCGCGATCCGCTTCGACAACGGCGCCATCGCCACCGCCGAGGCCAACTTCCAGGCAGTGTACGGCTACGATGTGCGCGGCGAAGTATTCGGCAGCGCCGGCATGCTGAGCATGGGCAGCCTCAACGACTCCGACCTGGTGCGCTACCTGGCCCAGGGCATCCAGGCCGACACCCAACGGATGGACACCGACCTGCTGCGCGACGCCTACATCGCCGAACTCAACCACTTTGTCGACTGCCTGCGCACCGGCGCCAAGCCCATGGCCAGTGGTGAAGACGCGCGCGCCGCCCTGGCGATTGCCCGCGCCTGTATCGAGTCGTTCGAAACCGGCAAGGCCGTGGCCGTGCAGGGAGCCCGTTGATGAGCCCGTTCAAACTGGCGATCAGTGCCGAGATGGTGTTTCTCGACCTGCCCTT
This sequence comes from Pseudomonas sp. SB113, assembly GCF_040754745.1. Lineage (NCBI taxonomy): Bacteria > Pseudomonadati > Pseudomonadota > Gammaproteobacteria > Pseudomonadales > Pseudomonadaceae > Pseudomonas > Pseudomonas sp. SB113. The sequence goes on along the minus strand of NZ_JBFMHW010000006.1, from coordinate 283,653 downwards.
CATCGAGCGCGTCAAGCGCATTCATGCACTGGGTTTCAGCGCCGAGATCTGGAACTGGACCAACAAGGACATCAGCGCCCTGGCTGCCACCGGCGCCGATTTCACCTCGATGACCGGCTACATCAGCGGCACCCTCACCGACCCCGACGGTATCCGCCAACTGCTCGACAGTGCGCGCGAATCCATCGGCGTCGCCGAGCGCCTGAACTGCCCCAGCCTCAACCTGCACGGCACCGGCCTGGGTGACGGCGGCCTGCCGGTGCAGCCCGTGAGCCAGACCACCGGGCGCATGTGGCTGAGCGCGTGCAAGGCGCTGGAAAAAATCGCGCGCCTGGGCGAAGACGCCGGCCGCGTGTTCCTGCTGGAAAACCTCAACACCGAGGTCGACCACCCAGGCACCCCGTTCGCCCGCGCCGACGACACCCTGGCGCTGATCGAAGCCGTGGGCAGCCCGCACCTGAAGATGAACCTGGACCTGTACCACGCGCAGATCGGCGAAGGAAACCTGATCGAACTGATCCAGCGCGCAGGCAGTGCCATCGGTGAGATCCAGGTGGCCGACGTGCCCGGGCGCAAAGAGCCCGGCACCGGCGAAATCCACTACCCGGCCATTGCCAGGGCCCTGCACGCCATGGGATATAACGGCGTGGTCGGCCTCGAAGGCTGGGCCAGCGGCGACAGCGAGTTGGCCCTGGAGCGTTTCCGTCAAGCGTTCACCCTATAACAATAAAAGGAACACCCTCATGCATCGCTATTCATTGCTTGTTGCTGCGTTTTTACTGCTGTTCAGCCAATGGACCTTCGCCGCGTATCGCATCGGCGTGAGCATCGCGCGGGTCGACGATAACTTCATGACCTACGTGCGCACCGGCCTGGAAAATGCCGCTAAACAACAGGACGTGCAGATCCAGTTCGAAGACGCCCAGGGCGACGTGGTGCGCCAGCTCAACCAGGTCGAAGGCTTTCTCAACCAGAAAGTCGACGCCGTGATCGTGCTGCCGGTGGACACCGCCGCCACCGCCAACATGACCCGCGCCGCCGTGGCAGCCAAGACGCCGCTGGTGTACGTCAACCGCCACCCGGATGAGCGCACCTTGCCCAAGGGCGTGGTCACCGTGGCCTCCAACGATATCGAGGCCGGGCAATTGCAGATGCGCTACCTCGCGGAAAAACTCGGCGGCAAAGGCAATGTGGCGATCATCATGGGCGACCTCGCGCAGAACGCCACCCATGACCGCACCGAAGGCGTCAAGCAGGTGCTCAAGGACTTTCCCGGCATCAAGGTGGTCGAGCAGCAAAGCGCCGAGTGGCAACGCAGCAAGGGCATGGACCTGACCAGCAACTGGCTGCTGGCGGGCACGCAGTTCGATGCCATCGTCGCCAATAACGATGAAATGGCGATTGGCGCGGCCATGGCCTTGCAACAGTCAGGCAAGGCCAAGGGTGAGATCGCGATTATCGGCATCGACGGCTTGCCCGACGGTTTGGCGGCGATCAAGCGAGGCATGCTCACCGCCTCGGTGTTCCAGGACCCCAAGGCCCAGGCCACTCAGGCAGTGCAGTCGGCGATCAAGATGATCAAGGGCGAGCCGATCGAGTCGGAGGTGTGGGTGCCGTTCGAGCTCATTAAGCCCGAACAGGTGGCGGTGTTCGAACAGCGCTACAAGTAAATCGAAGATAAGGCGATCAAAATGTGGGAGGGGGCTTGCCCCCGATGGCAGTGGGTCAGTTGATACATCCGTGACTGATCCACCGCTATCGGGGGCAAGCCCCCTCCCACACTTGGATCTCAATCAGTCCAGGTCACTTGCGTCATGCCGCTCGGGCAACGGTTCCTCGCCCGACACCCCATTCACCCGCCGCCCACGCTGCACCGCCGGCCGCGCATCAATCGCGTCGGCCCAGCGCTGTACGTGTGTGTACTCGTGCACCGACAGAAACTCCGCTGCCCCATACAGGCGGCCTTTGACCAGCCCGCCGTACCACGGCCAGATGGCAATATCGGCGATGGTGTATTCATCCCCGGCGATGTATTCGCTCACGGCCAGGCGCTGGTCCAGCACATCCAACTGGCGCTTGGTTTCCATGGCAAAACGGTTGATCGGGTATTCCATCTTACTCGGCGCATAGGCATAGAAATGACCGAAGCCACCACCCAGGTACGGCGCGCTGCCCATTTGCCAGAACAACCACGACAGGCACTCCGCGCGGGCCGCAGGCTCGGTGGGGAAGAAGGCGCCGAACTTCTCGGCCAGGTACTGCAGGATCGCACCCGACTCGAACACACGAATCGGCTGGGCGCCGCTGTGGTCCATCAAGGCCGGGATCTTGGAGTTCGGGTTGACCCCGACAAAGCCGCTGCCGAACTGGTCGCCGTCGCCGATTTTGATCAGCCAGGCGTCGTATTCCGCGCCGCTGTGCCCCAGGGCCAGCAGTTCTTCAAGGAGGATGGTGACCTTCTGCCCGTTGGGCGTGGCCAGAGAGTACAGCTGCAGCGGATGCTTGCCGACCGGCAGCGCCTTGTCATGGGTGGCGCCGGCGATGGGCCGGTTGATGCTGGCGAAGGTGCCGCCGCTTTCGGCGTCCCAGGTCCAGACTTTCGGGGGTACATACTCGGTCATGCTTACGGCTCCAGAAGCGTTTGCGATCAGCGAAGCGCTTGAGACTAAACCAAAGACGGGTGGTGCGTCACACTCCCCGCCTCGCTATGCCGGGGCACCTGCACACGTAGCGCGATCAACAGTGCCGCCAGCAGCATCAAGCAACCCGCGCCCAGAAACACCCCGTCGATGCCGGTGGCACTGAACATCGCGCCCCCGCCCGCAGCACCCGCCGCGATGGCCGATTGCACCGAAGCGACCACCATGCCACCGGCACTTTCCGCCTGATCCGGCACCGCACGCGCCACCCAGTTCGACCACGCCACCGGCACGCCGCCGAAGGCCATGCCCCACAGCGCCAGGAGCAATGCCTGACCCGGCAGTGACGCGGGCAGCAGCACCAGGGCCAACGCAGCGACGCCCACCAGGACCGGCATCAACACCAGGGTTCCCCGGGGGTTGCGCACCAGCAACCATCCGGCCAGCAACGTGCCGACAAAATTCGCCGCGCCAAACCCCAGCAGCATCAACGCCAGCCCTTGGGTGCCGACCCCGGTGGTGCTTTCCAGAAACGGGCGAATGTAGGTAAACAGCGCGAAGTGCGCGGTGTGCACCAGCACGCAGCCGAACATGCCGATGGCGATGCCGGGGCGCAGCAGTACATCAAGCACGGTGCGCAGGCGCGCGGTGCCGCTGGGTGCCAGGCGCGGCAGCGTGAACAGCTGGAACGCCAGGGTCACCCCGCCGACGGCAGCCGCCGCCACAAATGCACTGCGCCAGCCGTACAGATCCCCCAGAAAGCTGCCCAATGGCACCGCGACCACGGTACCCACCGCAATGCCGCTGAAGATGATCGACAGGGCACGCGGCAGCAATGCCGCCGGTACCAGGCGCATCGCAACGGCCGCCGCCATGCTCCAGAAACCGCCGAGGGCAATGCCCAGCAGGATGCGCATCAACAACAGCACCAGGAGGCTGGACGAGAACGCCACCAGCAGGTTGGACGCAATCATCAGCGTGGAGAACCCCAACAGCACCAGGCGTCGGTCGATGCCGCGCGTCAGGCCAGGCACCAGCAAACCGGCGAACAACGCCACCACTGCCGTGACCGTGACCGCTTGACCGGCCAACGCTTCCGACACGCCCAGGTCCAGGGCCATCGGCGTCAGCAGGCTGGCCGGCAGGTACTCCGCCGTGAGCAGGCCGAACACGCCCATCGCCAGGGAAAACACCGCCATCCAGGCCGGCGTGGTCGGTTCTGCCCTGCCATCGACAGGGGAATGGGACACACAATCATTCATCACAAGAGATCCTCAGGCATTAGCGTGACGGCCAGTCTAGGTTCCACCCTCAGGATGATCTATGATTCAAACCCTTGAGTTTTTGACCGAAACCCCGAATATGCCAGCCGACAATGCATTCACCCTGTCCTCCGAGCTGATCAATGAGCTGCTGCGCAGCATGCGCCTGCGCGGCGTGCAGTACCGGCGCATCCAGGCCGGGCCGGTGTTCGGTATCAGCTTTGCGGCCAAGCCCGGCCACGCGTATTTCCATTTCCTGGCCGCCGGCTGCGCGACCCTGCGCCTGCACGACGGCAGCCTCTTTGAGTTGTCGGCCGGTAATGCGGTGTTTATCGCCCACGGTGGCGCCCATGCGCTGTTGTCCAAGCCGGATGACCCTGTGCAGGACATCGCCAGCTTCGATGCCGCACCGCTGGGCGATACCGTGTGCGGCGTAAATGCCTCGCCCGATGAGGCCCCCAGCACCCTGCTGTTCAGCGCCTGCATGGAGTTCGAGCTCGACAGCATCCAGGGCCTCGGCAACCTGATGCCGGCCTTGATGCTGATCGACGCCGGGGGCCAGCGTTACCCCGGCTTGATGCCGATCCTGGCGGTGATGGAACGCGAAGTCTCCAGCGCCCGCGTCGGTTATGCCGGGATCCTCGCGCGCCTGGCCGATGTAGTGGCGGCGATGATCGTGCGCGGCTGGGTCGAATGCGCCTGCGCCAATGCGTCGGGCCTCGCGGCCGCCTTGCGCGACACCCGCCTGGCCGGCGCCCTGCTCGCCCTGCACCAGCAACCGGGGCGCGACTGGAGCGTGGCCGAACTGGCGGCGCACTGTCATACCTCACGCTCGGTGTTCGCGGATCGTTTCCAGGCCACCCTGGGAGTACCACCGCTGCGTTACGTGACCGAACTGCGCATGCGCCTCGCCAGCCAGTGGCTGACCCTGGAGCGGCTGCCCATCGAAGAAGTCGCGTACCGCCTCGGCTATACCTCCCAGGCGGCCTTCAGCCGCGCCTTCAAACGCATCACCGGGCAACCGCCGGGGGCCAGCCGCCAAGGCTTCAGCAGCCCGGCATGAAGGGTTCCTCGCCGACCGATTGAACAGGGGATGCAGGCGCATCAACAATTGCGCCGGGCGACCGAGTGCCCTTAATCTCTTGAGCTCATCACCCTGATAGCAATGGAGGCTTCATGAAACTGGTCGGCATGCTGGACTCGCCCTACGTACGCCGCGTGGCAATTTCCCTGGACCTGTACGGGGTGGATTTCGTGCACGAGCCCTTGTCCGTGTTCCGCACCTTCAACGAATTTGCGCAGATCAACCCGGTGGTCAAGGCCCCTACCCTGGTGCTGGACGATGGCACGGTATTGATGGACTCCAGCCTGATCCTGGATTACCTCGAAGCCCTGGCCCCGGCTGACAGGAAGCTGCTGCCCCAGCAACCGGCGGCACTCGCCAAGGACTTGCACGTTCTGGGACTGGCGCTGGCAGCCTGTGAGAAGAGCGTGCAGATCGTCTATGAACACAACCTGCGCCCGGCCGAGAAACTGCATGCACCGTGGCTTGAGCGCGTGACCGGCCAATTGCTCGCCGCCTATGCGTTGCTGGACAAGCAACTGGACGACAGCGAAGCACTGACCCAGGCGTCGATTACGGCGGCGGTGGCGTGGTCGTTCAGCCAGTTCACCGTGGCGTCGGTGGTCAAGGCGGATGCGTTTCACAACCTGCAACGGCATGCCGAGCGACTGGAGCAGCATCCGGCGTTCAAGCGTTACCCCATCGAATAAGCGACACCGTTCAAATGTGGGAGGGGGCTTGCTCCCGATAAGGGTGGGTCAGTTATAGAAGTACTGCCTGAACCACCGCTATCGGGAGCAAGCCCCCTCCCACATTGGCCTGGGTTGCATGAAGGATTGAGTCAGGCTCAGACCCAGCCGCCATCCACAATAAAGTTCTGCGCCGAACACATCGCCGACGCATCGGAAGCAAGAAACAGCGCCATATTGGCGATGTGTTCCGGCAGGACGCTGCCGGGCAGGCACTGGCTGCGGCTGATCAGTTCCCTGGCGGCGTCATCCACCCACATGGCCAGCTGTTTGTCGGTCATCACCCAACCCGGCACCAGCGTGTTCACACGGATACGGTTCGGGCCCAGCTCGCGTGCCAACGCGCGGGTCATGCCGTGGGCGGCGGCCTTGCTGGCGGCGTACACCGGGTAGCCGGCGGAGGCCATCATCCAGCCGACGGAGCCGAGGTTGATGATCGAGCCGCTGCCGGCGCGTTTCATCATCGGCACCACGGCCTTGGCGGCGAAGAAGGCGTGTTTGAGGTTGACCGAGATCAGCCGGTCGAACATTTCCGAATCGACCTCTTCCAGGGTGTGACGCACGTCATTGGCAGCGTTGTTCACCAGCACGGTGATCGGCCCCAGGGAATGCTCGAAGCGCCCTATCGCCGCCTTGTAGGCGATTTCATCGGTGATGTCGCAACACACGAACTCCACGGTGTGCCCCTGGGAACTCAACAGCGCCGCCAGGCGTTCGCCCTGGCTTTGCGCGCGATCCACAAAGCCGACCTTGGCACCCTGCACAGCGAAGGCCCGCACCATGAATTCGCCGATCCCCGAGGCGCCCCCGGAAATCAATACGGTCTTGCCCTTAAGGTCGGGATAAACGGCGTGTTCACTACTCATAAAAGGATGCCTCGATCAATTAGTCTTATTTTATTTTACGAAACCGGGGTAAAAGGCTATAAATTCGCTGTCACAACGACAAAATATCGCTATTAGTAGAACTATTCCACTCAAAACAACAAAAGGAAGTTCGACCATGAAGCACCCTCGATACCTGCTGTCCGGACTGGCGCTGTCCATGCTGATCGCCAGCGGCGGCGCCCAGGCAGCCGGCCTGAGCAGTGAGCAAAAACCTTTCGGTAAAACCAACGACGGCACCGCCGTCGAACAGTACATCTTGCGCAACAGCCACGGCATGCAAGCCACGGTGATCACCTACGGCGGCGTGCTGCAGTCGCTGAAAGTGCCGGATAAAAACGGCAAGGTCGACGATGTGGTACTGGGCTTTGACGACGTGCAAGGCTATCAAGCCGGTACGGCGTTTTTCGGCGCAACCATCGGTCGCTTCGGCAATCGCCTGGCTGGCGGCGCCTTTGAACTCGACGGCAAGCGCTTCCAGGTGCCGCTCAACGATGGCCCAAACTCCTTGCATGGCGGCGCCCAGGGCTTCGACAAGCAGGTGTGGAAGGCCGAGCCGGTCAAGGACAAGGACTCGGTCGGTGTGAAGCTGAGCTACCTGTCCAAGGACGGTGAGATGGGTTTTCCCGGCAACTTGAAAACCGAAGTCACCTACCGCCTCAACGACAAGAACGAACTGCACATCGATTACAAAGCCACCACCGACAAACCGACGGTGCTCAACCTCACCAACCACAGTTACTTCAACCTGGCCGGTGCGGGTAACGGCGACATCCTCAAGCAAGTCGCTACCTTGCACGCCAGCCATTACACCCCGGTGAATGCCACCCTGATTCCGACCGGCGAACTCGCACCGGTCAAGGGCACGCCGATGGACTTCCTCAAGCCCACCCCGATCGGGCAGCACATCAAGGAGGATCATCCGCAGCTCAAGTTTGCCGAGCCCAAACAGGGTGGGTTTGACTTCAACTGGGCGCTGGATACCAAAGGCGACGTCAAGCAACTCGCCGCCGAGGTGCATGACCCGGCATCAGGCCGACGCTTGCAGCTCTACACCAGCGAACCGGGCGTGCAGTTCTATACCAGCAACTTCCTTGATGGCTCGGTGAAGGGCAAAGGTGGCAAGACTTACCTGCACTGGAGTGGTTTCACCTTGGAGACCCAGCACTATCCGGATGCGCCTAACCAACCAAACTTCGCCTCAACTCGCCTGAACCCAGGACAGACCTATACCCAGAACACCGTCTTCAAATTCACCGCCGATTAACGCACCCCACTCGCAGCTGTCGAGCCCTGGCGAGGCTGCGTACGCGGTATGTCTGACACACCGCTACGCAGCCTCGCCAGGGCTCGACAGCTGCTACGCCAAGGAGCGGTTTCACCCTGGAGACCCAGCATTTCCCGGATGCGCCTAACCAACCGACGTTTGCCTCGACCCGTTTGAATCCGGGGCAGACCTACAGCCAGAACACCGTCTTCAAATTCACCGCCGATTAACGCACCCCACGCGTAGCAGCTGTCGAGCCCTGGCGAGGCTGCGTACGCGGTATGTCTGACACACCGTTACGCAGCCTCGCCAGGGCTCGACAGCTGCGCCAAGGTATCGGTGCAATGACCCTTAGCGTTGTTTCATGCGGTCGATGACCACCGCCAGCAGCAGGATCGAACCGCGGATCACGTACTGGTAGAAGGTGTCGATGTTCTTCAGGTTCATCGCGTTCTCGATGATCGCCAGGATCAACACCCCGGCGATCACGTGGCGAATCATCCCCACCCCGCCGCTCAGCGACACCCCGCCCAGCACGCAGGCAGAAATCACCGTCAGCTCGAAGCCCTGGCCGATCATCGGCTGGCCCGAGGTCATGCGCGAGGCGAGGATCACACCCGCCAATGCACCGATCAGGCCATGCACGGCGAAGATCAGGATCTTGGTGCGGTCGACGTTCACCCCCGCCAGCAACGCCGCTTCCGGGTTGCCGCCAATGGCCATGGTGTTGCGCCCGTAGGTGGTGTAGTTGAGCAGCCAGCCGAAAAACAGGAAACACACGATGGTGATCAGGATCGGCACCGGCACGCCGAACAACTGGCCATTGCCAAAGATAAAGAACTGGTCCTGGGACACCCCCACCGCCTTGCCGTCGGCAAAGATATACGCCAGGCCGCGCACGATCTGCATGGTCGCCAAGGTGGTGATTAACGCATTGACCCGCAGCTTGGCGATCACGATGCCGTTGATCAGCCCGACCACCAGGCCCATCAGCAGCGCCGCGCCGATGCCCAGCATGACGCTGTCGGTATCGCGCATCACAATCGCCGCCACCACGCCGGCGCAGGCGATCACCGAGCCCACCGACAAGTCGAAGTGCCCCGACGCCAGGCAGAACAGCATGGTGCACGCGGCGATGCCCACCGTGGAAATCGCCAGGCCTAGGCCACGCATGTTCAACGGCGAGAGGAAGTTATCAATAAGCAAGGCGCACAGGACAAAGATGCCCACCGCCGCCAGCAACATCGCCCAGTTGTCGAGCAGTGCGCGCATATCGAGGGGTTTGCGTGCCGTCGGCAGCGCGTTGTTTTGAGTCGTCATGGTCTTCTCTCAGTTCGCCAGGCCGCGCGGCAGGGCCAGTTGCAGCAGGTTGGATTCAGTCGCGTGTTCACGGGTTTGTTCGCCGCGCATCGCGCCTTCGCACAGCACCAGGATGCGGTCGGAGATGCCCATCACTTCCATGAGGTCGCTGGACACCACGATCACCGCAATGCCCTGGGCCGCGAGGTTATGGATAATCTGGTAGATCTCGGCCTTGGCGCCGATGTCGATACCACGCGTCGGCTCATCCAGCAGCAGGACCTTCATGGGCATCGACAGCCAGCGGCCAAGAATGGCTTTCTGCTGGTTGCCGCCGGACAGGTACATGATCTTTTGCGCGGCGGTCGGGGTTTTGACTTTCATCGCCTTGATCTGCTGGTCGGCGTTGCCCTTCTCCCAGCCATCGCGCAGCAACCAGCCGAACGCCGAGTGGGCGCCACGCGCGCTGATATTGATGTTCTCGGCGACGCTTGAGAGCGGAATGATGCCTTCCTTCTTGCGGTCTTCCGGGCACAGCAGTACACCGGCGGCGATGGCGTCGCGGGGTGAACGCAGTTGCAGGGCCTTCCCGCATAACTCAAGGCTGCCGGCACTGGCGCGCTCTAAACCACTGAGCAAACGGAACAGCTCCGTGCGCCCTGCCCCCACCAAGCCGAACAGGCCGAGGATTTCGCCCTTGCGCACGTCAAAACTGACCGGCTCACGCAAACCCGGCCCCAACAAACCATCGACCTTGAGCGCCACCTCGCCGTGCTCGCGCGGGCGGTAGTCGTAGATGTCCTGGATGTCGCGACCGACCATGCAGGTCACCAACTGGTCGTGGGTCAACGCACTCATGTCGTCGAAGGTCCGCACATAGCGGCCGTCCTTGAACACCGTGACCGCGTTGCAGATGCGGAACACCTCTTCCATGCGGTGCGACACGTAGAGCACCACTTTGCCCTCGTCGCGCAGGCGCGTGATGATCGCCATCAAGCGGTCGATCTCCCGCGCCGAGAGGCTGCTGGTCGGTTCGTCGAAGGCAATCACATGAGCGCCACGGGACAGCGCCTTGGCGATTTCCACCAGTTGGCGCTGACCCAGGGACAGGCGCCCGAGTTTTTCCTCGGGGTCGATTTCATCCGCCAGGCCCTTGAGACAGGCCAGGGCCTGCTTGCGCAGCAGGCCCCGGTTGACCACGCCAAAGCGCGATGGCAAATGCCCGAGGAACAGGTTTTCGGCGACGGTCATTTCCGGCACCAGATGCAGCTCCTGGTGGATCACCGCGACGCCGCTGGCGATGCTGTCGGCGGCGCACTTGAACGCCATGGTCTGCGCGCCAATATGCACGCTGCCGCTGCTGGGGATATAGGCGCCGCCGAGGATCTTCAGCAGCGTCGACTTGCCCGCACCGTTCTCGCCCATCAAGGCGTGCACCTGCCCCGGCAAGGCGGTGAAGCTGATGCCGTCCAGCGCCTTGACCCCAGGGAAAGTTTTGCCGATAGCGTCAAAACGCAGGGCCGCCGCAGTCATTTCCACAGCCCGATCTTGGTCAGTTCTTCCTGGAAGTTGGCGCGGGTGATCAGGGTCACTTCGTCCATGGCCGTGTATTTAGGCGGCTCAGTGCCCTTGGTGACCCACTCGTACATCATCAGCGCGGTGTTGTAGCCCTCGATGTGCGGGCTCGGCAGCATCGAGCCGAAGAAGCCGCTGTTGGCTTTCTTCAATTCGCCGATAGCGTCGGTGCCATTGATGCCGATGCCGATCACATTGGCGGCGGCGAAACCGGCGCTTTCGGTGGCGCGCACGCCGCCGAGCACGGTGTTGTCATTCATGCCGCCGATGATCAGGTTTTTCGCGCCGCTGGGCAGCTTGACCAGGGCCGAGTTGGTGGCGTCCATGCTGCCGGGAACGTCGAGGGTTTTCAGCGCAGCCGTCAGAATGTGGTCCTTGGGAATGCCGGCTTCTTCCAGGGATTTGATCGAGCCGTCGGTGCGTTTCTTACCGGTGTCGAGTTCATTGAAGGTGTTGATCACCGCGTAGGTGTCCTTCCAGTCCCAACCGCGTTTTTTTGCTTCGGCAGCCATGGCCGCGCCCTGTTTCTGGCCCACTTCAAACGCGGCCATGCCCAGGTACGGCACGTCCTCCATGAAGTTGCCTTTGGCGTCGACAAAGCGGTCATCCACGGCAATCACTTTCAAGCCGTTGGCCTTGGCCTTCGCGACGATGGCCGGGCCCAGGGACACGTCCGGCGGGCAGATCACAAAGCCCTTGGCGCCGTTGGCGGCCAGGCTGTCGATGGCCGAGAGGGTTTTCTCGCCATCGGGCACGGCGATCTTGATCACGGTAAAGCCATGCTCCTTGCCGGCTTTCTCGGCAAAGGCCCATTCGGTCTGGAACCACGGCTCCTCGGCCTGCTTGACCAGGAAACCGATCTTCACTTCTTCAGCGGCCAGCAACAGCCCGCTCAAGCTCATGGCCGAGACCGCCACAGCGGCGCAGCACAGGGAACGGATACCACGACGACGATTCATACGGGTGACTCCTTGTTGTTGTTTTTAGGCATTAACCGGCAAAGCGATGGCAAGGCATGCCGGGGACATCGACTTCGATGGCCAGCACCGCGCCGTCCAGAGGGTGATCCAATGGGCTGGCGGCGCTGGTGATATACAAGGTGGTGAGGTTGGGGCCACCGAATACGCAACTGGTGGGGCGACTCACGGGCAACTCGATAATGCGGTCCACCTCCCCCTCGGGCGTCAGGCGCAGCAGGCAATTGCCGTCCCAACGGGCGTTCCAGATGTAGCCTTGACTGTCCATGGCTGAGCCATCCGGCCCGCCGCGTGCGTGCGGTCCGAACCACAGCGTTGCCGGCTCAAGTTGGCCGTCGGCTTGGATCGTATGCTGGTAGAGCGTAGCGTCCAGGCTGTCACCGAAATGCACCTGCCTGCCGTCCTCGCTCCACAGCAAGGTGTTGGGAATGCCCAGGCCGTGGAGCAACGGCGTGACCTGTGCATCCGCATCGATACGAAACAGGCCGCCGGAGCGCCGCGTGATCGGCAGGTCTTCGCAGTGTTCGCCGATGTTGTTCTGCATGGTGCCCAGCCACAGGCGGCCCTGGGCATCGCAGCGCGCTTCATTGCCACGGTTGCCCGGTTGCGGGTCGGCCACGCAGAGCAGGGTCAGGGCTTCGGTGGCCAGGTCCAGGCGGTAGACACCGCTGCTCAAGGTCACCAGCGCATCACCACTTTCACACGGGATAAACGCCGAGACGTGCTCGGGCAACTGCCAGATCTGCAACTGCCCGCCCATCAGGCGCAGGGCCTGTTTGCCGGCGATATTGACCCAGTACAGCGCCTGGGTCGGCACGTCCCAGAACGGGCCTTCCCCCAGTTGCGCACGGTGCTCAGTGACAGCGGTACACGACATGACGCCTCCTGATGAGTGTTTACAGCGAATCGCGCGATGGCGTGCCATCCACCAGGCGCTGGATGCGCAACGGGTTGGCGTTTTTCAACGCGTCGGGCAGCAGGCTGTCAGGGTAGTTCTGGAAGCACACCGGACGCAGGAAACGGTCGATGGCCAAGGTGCCGACCGAGGTGCCACGGGCATCCGACGTCGCCGGGTATGGGCCGCCATGCACCATCGAATCGCAGACTTCGACGCCGGTCGGGTAGCCGTTGAGCAGGATGCGCCCGACTTTCTGTTCCAGCAGCGGCGTGAGTTCGGCGAACTGTTGAAAGTCTGCCGGTTCGCCAATGATCGTCGCCGTGAGCTGGCCGTGCAGGCCGTGCAAGGCGGCGCTGAGTTGGGCTTGATCAGCAACTTCGACAAACACCGTGGTAGGGCCGAAGACTTCTTCCTGCAGCACTTCATCGCCATCGATCAGCAAGCGTACATCCGCCTTGAACAGCTGCGGTTGCGCCTGATTGCCCGCCTGGGTGCTACCGGCCAAATGCTGAATGCCAGGGTGCGCCAGGAGTTTTTCCAGACCTTTGCCGTAGCTGCTCAGGGTGCCGGCATTGAGCATGGTTTGCGCCGGTTGCTCACCGATCAGTTGGGCGACCTGTTGGGTAAACGCGGTGAACTGCGGCGAAGCGATACCGATTACCAGGCCAGGGTTGGTGCAGAACTGGCCGCAGCCTTGCACCACCGACGCGGTCAGATCCCGAGCGACAGCGTCCGCCCGCGCCTGCAGGGCCTGGGGTAGGACGATCACCGGGTTGATGCTCGACATCTCGGCAAACACCGGAATCGGCTGCGGGCGCGCCGCGGCCATATCGCACAAGGCGCGACCGCCCTTGAGCGAGCCGGTAAAGCCGACCGCCTGGATCGCCGGGTGCTTGACCAGCGCCTCGCCGACGCCGCCACCAAAGATCATATTGAACACACCCGCCGGCATCTCGGTCGCTTCAGCCGCGCGAATGATTGCACTGGCCACCTGTTCAGCCGTGGCCATATGCCCGCTGTGGGCCTTGAACACCACCGGGCAACCGGCCGCCAGCGCCGCTGCGGTATCACCACCGGCCGTGGAAAACGCCAGGGGGAAGTTGCTCGCGCCAAACACGGCGACCGGGCCCAGGCCGATGCGGTATTGGCGCAGGTCCGGGCGTGGCAGTGGCTGGCGATCCGGCAGTGCCTTGTCGATACGCGCACCATAGAAATCGCCGCGACGCAGCACCGTGGCGAACAGGCGCATCTGGCCGCTGGTACGCCCACGCTCGCCCTTGATGCGCGCGGCGGGCAGCGCGGTTTCGCGGCAGACCAACTCGATGAAGTTATCGCTCAGGGCATCCAGCTCGTCGGCTATCGCGTCCAGGAACTGCGCACGGCGCGCGGCACTCAACGCACGGTAAGCCGGATACGCAGCGGCGGCGGCCTTGGCGGCGGCATCCACCTCTTCCGGCGTGGCCTGGTAGAAATCCTGCGGCAAGGTTTCACCGGTGCTGGCATCGACGCTGTGCAGCTTAACGCTGCCGTTGGCGCTGCGCTGGCCGCCGATATAGTTGTGGCCGAGGAACTGGGTCATGTTGATCTCCTTAAAGGGGGGTGACTTGGCCGGGTTCAAATGCCGCATCGCTGTTGCCGACGCCATTGACCAACGGCGCGCCGAACTCGGCCTGGCTGATCTCGAACACATCGCCCGGTTGGGTACGTATACCATCGGCGAATGACAGCGTGGCGGTGCCGAAGAAGTGAATGTGCACATCGCCCGGCTTGAGGAACTGGCGGTATTTGAAGTGGTGGTACTCGAGGTTTTCCAAGCTGTGGCACATATTGGCCTCGCCACTGAGGAATTCGTTCCGCCAGATTTCCTCGCCGTTACGCAGGATACGGCTGGTGCCGGCCAGGTGCTGAGGTAATTCGCCCACGCGCAGCTCGGGGCCGTAGCTGCAACTGCGCAGCTTGGAATGGGCCAGGTACAGGTAGTTCTTGCGCTCCATGACGTGGTCGGAGAATTCGTTGCCCACCGCAAAACCCAGGCGATAAGGCTTACTGTCCGGGCCGATCACATACAGGCCGCCGATTTCCGGCTCTTCACCGGCGTCTTCGGCAAACGGTGGCACCGGGAAGGCTTCACCCGGGCGTATGACGATGCTGCCGTCGCCCTTGTAGAACCATTCCGGTTGCACGCCGGCCTGGCCAGCCGCGGGCTTGCCGCCTTCCACGCCCCATTTGAAGATGCGCATGGTGTCGGTCAAGGCGCTCTCGTCGCCGGCCTGCTGGTGCATTTTGTCCCGCGCCGAGGCGCTGCCCAAGTGGGTCAGGCCGGTGCCGCTGATGAGCATATGGGCCGGGTCCGGGTGGTCCAACGGCGGCAAAATCTTCAGGTCGGCCAGCAGTGCGGCGTAGTCATGGCTGTCGCCCAGGCCCAGGCTCTCGACCTGCTGCTGCAACTTGACGCCCGCCTCGATGGCGGCCAGCGCCAGTTCGCGCACGCTGCGCGCGCTGCGCACTTCGCGCACTGTATCGCCCTCTACAACGCCGACCCGGCGCTCACCGTTGCTTGACTCGAACTGAACTAAACGCATGAAACTTCTCCCAGATTAAGTACGTGTGGCGCCACGGGCGCTGGCGGCGAATTGATCGGCGGGCAGTACGTGCTTGCGCTCCAGCACGCGGTAGACCACGCCGGTCAAGACCAGCCCGAATACCATGACCCCGGACAGGAAGTACAAGCCCGAGGCGAGGTTGCCGGTGTATTCCTTGAGCGCACCGATCACGAACGGACCGATATAGCCGCCGAGGTTGCCCACCGAGTTGATCAAGGCAATGCCCGCCGCCGCACTGGCGCCGGCAAAGAAGCGCCCCGGCAAGGTCCAGAACACGGCGGTGCAGGAAAACAGCGCAAACGCCGCCAGGCACAGCGCGGCCATTTGCAGCACCGGCACACTCAGCCAGGCACTGAAGAACAGGCCGATGGCGCCCAGTACATAAAGCACGGCCAAGTGACCGTAGCGATCATTCAGGCGGTCGGAACTGCGCGGGATGATCAGCAGGCCGATGATGCCGAAGATGTACGGCACGGCGGAGATAAAGCCGGTGACCAGGTCGGTGCCGCCGAACTGCTTGATCAGGGTCGGCAACCACAGGCCCAGGCCGTAGATGCTCAGGGTCACCGGCAGGTAGAACAGCGCCAGCAGCAGCACGCGTGTGTCTTTGAGGGCATGCAGCGGGTTGCCGTGGCGGGTCTGGCCGTAGGCTTGCAGGTCTTTTTCCAGCTCACCGGTGAGCCAGGCCTTTTCGTCGTCGCTCATCCATTTGACCTGCTTGGGGCCATCCGGCAGGTAGCGCAGCACCGGCCAGGTCAGCAGGATCGCCGGGCTGCCGATCACGATGAACAGCCACTGCCAGCCATGCAGGCCGAGGATGCCGTCCATGCCCAACAGGCCGCCGGACACGGGGCCGGTGATCATCATCGCAATCGGTTGGGAGAGGATGAACAGCCCAAGGATCTTGCCGCGATGGCGCACCGGGAACCATTGGGTGATGTAGTACAGGACGCCGGGAAAGAATCCGGCTTCGGCCGCGCCGAGCAGGAAGCGCATCACATAGAAGCTGTGCGGCCCTTGCACGAAGGCCATGCCGATGGTGATTGTGCCCCAGGTGATCATGATGCGCGCGAACCAGCGCCGTGCGCCGAAGCGGTCGAGCATCAGGTTGCTGGGGATCTCGAAGAGGAAGTAGCCAATAAAGAACAACCCCGCGCCCAGGCCATAGGCCGCATCGCCGATACCGACGTCGGCGCCCATGTGCAGCTTGGCAAAGCCCACGGCGGAGCGGTCCACGTAGGCGATCAGGTACAGCAGGATCAGGAAGGGAATCAGTTTCAGCGTAATGCGCCGAATAAGCCGCAGTTCCTGGCTCATGGGGGTCGATCTCCGATTGTTGTTTTTATAGAAGCTCGGGGGACGCCTCTCGCGAAAATCCGCCAGGGTCATACCTCAGTTAAGCCAGACTATATAGTAGGACTATTTACAAAACAACTCTTCCAAAGCATCGATTTTGCGCTTATGTTTAAGCACGCATAGAACATATAGTCATACAATAAGAGAATCGATCATGTCTGATAAAAAGCCCGGCCTACGCTCCGCCCAGTGGTTTGGTACCGCCGACAAAAACGGCTTTATGTACCGCAGCTGGATGAAGAACCAGGGCATTGCCGACCATCAGTTCCATGGCAAGCCGATCATCGGTATCTGCAATACCTGGTCGGAACTGACACCGTGCAACGCGCATTTCCGCCAGATCGCCGAGCACGTCAAACGTGGCGTGATCGAGGCCGGCGGCTTCCCGGTGGAGTTCCCGGTGTTCTCCAACGGCGAATCCAACCTGCGCCCCACCGCCATGCTCACCCGCAACCTGGCGAGCATGGACGTGGAGGAAGCCATTCGCGGCAACCCGATTGACGGTGTGGTGCTACTGACCGGCTGCGACAAGACCACCCCGGCCCTGCTGATGGGCGCCGCCAGTTGCGACGTGCCGGCCATCGTGGTCACGGGCGGGCCGATGCTCAACGGCAAGCACAAGGGCCAGGACATCGGCTCGGGCACCGTGGTGTGGCAGCTCAGTGAACAGGTCAAGGCCGGCACCATTACCCTGGATGATTTCCTCGCGGCCGAGGGCGGCATGTCGCGTTCGGCGGGCACCTGCAACACCATGGGCACCGCGTCGACCATGGCCTGCATGGCCGAAGCACTGGGCACTTCCCTGCCCCACAACGCGGCGATCCCGGCGGTGGATGCGCGGCGTTATGTGCTGGCCCATATGTCCGGCATGCGTGCGGTAGAGATGGTGCGCGAAGACTTGAAGCTGTCGAAGATCCTCACCAAGGAGGCGTTTGAAAACGCCATCCGCGTGAACGCCGCCATCGGTGGTTCGACCAACGCCGTGATCCACTTGAAAGCCATCGCCGGGCGCATCGGCGTCGAGCTCGACCTGGACGACTGGACCCGCATCGGTCGCGGCATGCCGACCATCGTCGACCTGCAACCGTCGGGGCGCTTCCTGATGGAAGAGTTCTACTACGCCGGCGGCCTGCCCGCCGTGCTGCGTCGCCTCGGTGAAGCCAACCTGATCCCGCACCCGAACGCCCTGACCGTCAACGGCAAGACCCTGGGCGAAAACACCAAGGACTCGCCGATCTACGGCCAGGACGAAGTGATCCGCACCCTCGACAACCCGATCCGCGCCGACGGTGGCATCTGCGTACTGCGCGGCAACCTGGCGCCACTGGGTGCGGTGCTCAAGCCGTCGGCGGCCAGCGCCGAGCTGATGCAGCATCGCGGCCGTGCGGTGGTGTTCGAGAACTTCGACATGTACAAGGCACGCATCAATGACCCGGAGCTGGACGTGGACGCCAACTCGATCCTGGTCATGAAAAACTGCGGGCCCAAGGGTTACCCGGGCATGGCCGAAGTCGGCAACATGGGCTTGCCGGCCAAGCTGCTGGCCCAGGGCGTGACCGACATGGTGCGGATCTCCGATGCGCGCATGAGCGGCACCGCCTACGGCACCGTGGTCTTGCACGTGGCGCCGGAAGCCGCTGCCGGTGGGCCGTTGGCCACGGTGAAGGACGGTGACTGGATCGAACTCGACTGCGCCAACGGTCGCCTGCACCTGGACATCCCCGACGCAGAGCTGGCGGCGCGCATGGCCGACCTCAAACCACCGCAGAACCTGATCGTCGGCGGTTACCGCCAGCTGTACATCGACCATGTGCTGCAGGCTGACCAGGGTTGCGACTTTGACTTCCTGGTGGGTTGCCGTGGGGCTGAAGTCCCCCGGCATTCCCACTAATTGGGATGCTATGATGCCGCGAATTTAAGTCAGAGCATCCCTGTCGTTATGGATCACCAGCCGTCCAAGCCGCGCAAGAGCATGCATGCCCAGATCGTTCAGGACTTGGGCATGCACATCGTTTCCGGTCGCTTCAAGCCCGAAGAACGGCTGCCCATGGAGGCCACGCTCTGCGAGGAGTACAAGGTCAGCCGTTCGGTGTTGCGCGAGGCGACTCGCGTGCTCAGCGCCAAGGGCCTGGTGTATTCCAAGCCACGGGTGGGCGCAGTGGTGCGGCCGCGCTTGAAATGGCACCTGCTCGACCCGGACGTGTTGTCCTGGCTGATGCAGTCCACGCCCCACAGTGAATTCTTCAATACCTTGGCCGGTGTGCGGCGCATCCTCGAACCGGAGATCGCCGCCATGGCGGCGACCACCGCCACCGATGAAGACATCGCCACCATCGAAAAAGCCTACCAGGGCATGGAAACCGCGCAGACCCACGAACAGCTGTTGCAGGCTGACCTGGACTTCCACCGCGCCATTGCCGACGCCACCCGCAACGACTTGCTCGCTTATATGTGCAACATGCTGTCGTTGCCGTTGCGCGAGTCGATCAACATCACCAACCGCCGCCCGGACATCCAGGGCCTGAGCCTGCCCCGGCACAAGGCGATCCTCACCGCGATCCAGAACCGCGACGCCCTCGGCGCGCGGCATGCTTCGCTGGTGCAGCTGGATGACACGCGGGTGGCGTTGGATACGGTGATGAATGTGCTCACGCCGTTGTAAGGTAAACGCAATCAAATGTGGGAGGGGGCTTGCCCCCGATAGCGGTGAATCAGTCACAGCAACATTGACTGGTCTACCGCTATCGGGGGCTTGCCCCCTCCCACATTGGGTTTTGTATAGGCCGTTATAGGGTGTAGGCGATGCCGACCTGCACTGTGCGCGGTTCGCCTGGGTAGGCGTATACGTTACCGAATGCACCTTCTTCATAGTCGCGGTTGAACAGGTTCTTCACGTCCAGGTTCAGCCGCACCTTGTCGTTGACCTTGTAGTAGCTGAGCAGGTCGACCACGGTGTAGGCGTCCATCGAGAAGGCGGTGTTGGAGGTCTGGCCGGCCCGCTCATCCACATACTTGCCACCCGCGCCCAGGCCCAGGCCTTTGAGGGCGCCGTCCTGGAATTCGTAGACGTTGAGCAGGCTGAAGCTGTTGCGCGGGATGTTCAGCAAGCGCGTGCCGGTGCGCAGGGTGTTGTCCTTGGTCACTTCGGCGTCCACGTAGGCATAGCCACCGATCACCCGCCATTCGGGGGTGATATTGCCAGCGACGTTGAGGTCGAAACCACGGCTGCGCACCTGGCCGGCGGCGACGCTGAAGGTGTTGTCCAGCGGGTCGGTGGTGAGGACGTTTTTCTTCTCGATCTGGTAGATCGCGGCGTCGACGCTGAGTTGACGGTCCAGGGCTTCCCACTTGATGCCCATCTCGTAGGACTTGCCCTTCTCCGGCTCAAACCCACCGCCCTGGCGGCTTGCACCGGTGTTGGGCTTGAACGAACGCGCGGCGTCGGCGTAGACCGCGACGGTATCGGTGAGGTCGTAGATCACGCCGACGCGTGGGGTGACCGCGTTGTCGCTGGCTTCCCAGCTTTTACCGCCCGGCACGTAGGTGTGGTAGTCGTGCTCAAAGCGCTCGAAGCGTGCGCCAGCAAGGACTTTCAAACGCTCGGTGAGGGCAACCTGGTCCTGCACAAACGCGGCGTAGGTCTTGAGGTTTTCCTTGTCGTGAGTCGGCGTGCGTGTGAGGTTCGGGCGCGCCTGGCCATAAACCGGGTTGAAGATGTCGATGGGATAGCTACCCGCCACGCCGCTGGAACGCTGGATAATCGACTTGTAGTCGTAGTCTTCGAACTCGATGCCGGTGAGCAAGGTGTGATCAAAACCGCCGGCGGAGAAATGCCCGGTGAGATTGAGCTGGGTGTCTTTATCGGTCCACTCCAGTTTGCGGTAGTTGAAGTTACGGCTCAGGGTGCGACCGTCGGCGCCCAGGCTGTTGGCTTCGATGGCATTGCCTTGCAAGGTGCCGTCCAGCCACTGGAAACCACCGCCCAGGGTCCAGCTGTCGTTGAGCAGGTGCTCGAAACGCAGCTGGGCCATGCTGTTGTCGTTGTGCAGTTTGCCGACGTCCTTTTCACCCCAGAAGGTGTCGCGCGAGGCGGTGCCTTTTTGATTGGTGTAGCGTGTCAGGCCACGGTCCAGCGGATGGTTGTTGCGCATGAAGTCGCCTTCGAAGATCACCTTGGTGTCATCGCTGGCCTGCCAGGTGATCACCGGGGTCACGCCATAGCGTTCGGTTTCGACGTGATCACGGAACGTGTCACCGCCCTCGCCCACCACGTTCAGCCGATAGGCCAGGCGACCTTGTTCGTCCAGCGGGCCGGAGGCGTCGAGGGTGGCGCGCTGCATGCCCTGGTCATCCAGTTGGCTGCCGAGGGTCACTGTCGGTTCGGCCAGCGGTTGCTTGGAGACCACATTGAAGGTACCGCCGGGATCGCCACGGCCATACAGCATGGTCGCCGGGCCGCGCAGCACTTCGAGGCGTTCGATGGTGTTGGCGTCCGGCATGTTCGGATAGCCGCGGTTGATCGGGAAACCGTTGCGGTAGAACTCGCCGGTGGTAAAGCCGCGCACGGTGAAGGTGGTGAGCCCCTGGCCGCCGAAGTTGTTGGCGCGGCCCACGCCGCCGGCGTAGTCCAGTGCATCCTGCAAACGGGTGGCGCCGATGTCTTCGACTACATCCTTGGACACGACGCTGATGGACTGCGGGGTTTCATGAATCGAGGTGTCGGTGCGCGTCGCACTCGCCGAACGTGTGGCGTGGTATCCCTTGACCGGGCCTTGAGCCGTCTCGTAGTCCGCCTCGCCCGTGACATTGGTGGCTTGCAACTCAAGACTGGCCTTATCGGCAGGGACGACCTCTGCCCAGGTAAAAGGCGAAAACGCCTGAAGCACACAGAGGGAAATCAGGGTACGACGCATGGATGTTGAACCTAGTGAATGAGCCAGAAGGGGCGGCAAGCCTGCCAAAAAATCGCGGGAATGGTATATCAATCCATTCGCGTTTGACATCTATTCTCATTCACTATTTTTCAGGTAACAGCTTAAATTTGACGCAAATCCAATAAGGGAGGGGGCAAGTCGAATCGTCGCACCGCCCCTCCCACATTTGGATTTTTATACAACGTTAGAAATGGATCCGATCAGCGATAGCGCTCCAGCCAATGGGCGTAAGGCGCCGGCAAGGTCCAGGAGGATTTCTCCACGCCCAGTTCCTTGGCCGCAAAGTACGCCCAATGCGGGTCAGCCAGGTGCGCACGACCGACCGAGACCAAGTCCAGGTGCCCAGACTGCAATGCGCCTTCTGCCAGTTGCGGCGTGCCAAAGCCCCAGGCCGAAGTCACCGGGATGCCCGCTTCGCGGCGCACGCGCTCGGCGATCGGGCCCATGAACGCCGGGCCCCATGGGATATTGGTGTCGGGGATGGTGAAGCCGACGCTGACGCTCAGCAGGTCCAGGCCGCCAGCCTTGAAGTTGCGGGCCAGTTCGATGGATTCGGTAAGGGTCTGCTCGTCACGGCCGTCGTATTCGATCACGCCAAAACGCGCGGTCAGCGGCAGGTTCTCCGGCCAGACGTCGCGCACGGCGGCCAGGGTTTCCAGGAGGAAACGGCTGCGGTTGTCGAAGCTGCCACCGTAGGCGTCGGTACGCTGGTTGGAATGCTCGGAGAAGAAGCTCTGGCCCAGGTAGCCATGGGCGAAGTGCAGTTCGATCCACTCGAAACCGGCGTCACGGGCACGGCGGGCGGCGTCGACGAAGTCCTGCTTGACCCGCGCGATGTCGTCCAGGGTCATGGCACGTGGCACTTGCGGCAGGTTGGCACCGAAGGCGATGGCCGACGGCGCGATGGTTTCCCAGCTGCGCGCATCGGAGGAAGGCATATGGTCGTCCCCTTCCCACGGGCGGTTGGCGCTGGCTTTGCGACCGGCGTGGCCGATCTGGATGCCTGGCACCGAGCCGGCAGCCTTGATGGCCTTGACCATGGGCACGAACGCTGCGGCGTGGGCGTCGCTCCAGATACCGGCGCAACCTGGGGTGATACGCCCCTCAGGCGCGACGGCGGTGGCCTCGACCACCAGCAAACCGGCGCCGCCACGCGCCATGCTGGCCAGGTGCACGAGGTGCCAGTCGTTGACGATGCCGTCATCGGCCATGTATTGGCACATTGGCGGGATGGCGATGCGATTGCGCAGGGTGACGTCTTTGAGTGTGAACGGTTCGAACAAAGCGGACATTGAGAACTCCGGGAGCGAGTGGATGATTCGATAGTTCGATGGTAATCGAACTATGGTATTCGATGATAGCCCCCTGTTATGATTCGTTTTATGCGAGCCTTTAAACACCCTCCCCCTGAAGACCTGACCCTCGAGCGTCTGTTGTACGCCCTGAGTGACCCGGTGCGCCTGGAAATCGTGCGTTGCCTGGCCGGTGTGCCCGAAGCCACCTGCGGCGAACTGGACGGCGGGCGCCCCAAGTCCAGCATGTCCCACCACTTCCGGGTACTGCGCGATGCCGGCCTGGTACACACCCGCAGCGTGGGCACTACCCATATGAATTCATTGCGCGGCGAGGTGCTTGAGGAACGCTTTCCGGGGTTGTTGCAGAGCATCCTGGCGCAACGATAAAAGCCGGATCAGTCCAGCAGCGCAATCAGCCGCGACTCGATCGTCATTTCCCGCACTTCCAGCACCGCCAACATCACCGGCAACTTGAAGCGCCGCCGCCCTGCACTGCCGGGGTTTACGTAGAGTGTTGCGCCCCGCCATTCGATCAAGGGCTTGTGCGAATGGCCGGTGATCACCAGCCGAGTAGACGTGTCGAGTAAGGCGGGTACGTCGGCGATATCATGCACCACCAACGTCCGCCATCCGTCCACCTCCAGCATCAGATGATCGGGCACCTGCTCTGCCCACGGCGCGTCCTGGTCATTGTTGCCACGCACCACGTGCAGGGGCGCGATCTGTGCCAATTGCTGAAGAATTTCAGGGCTGCCGATATCACCGGCATGGATGATCTGCTCGCATCCCTGCAAGGCTGCGACAGCCTCAGGGCGCAGCAGGCCGTGGGTGTCGGAAATCACGCCAACTCTGGACATCGTGGTCCTATTTTTTGGATGAAGGCGCAGCGAGCGATTGCGCTCTGTAGGTTGTGTAAATCTTTTGAACCTCAGGATTATCAAGGCTTTCGTAGGTAATCCTTTCCTTATCAAGCCCATCCAAACCTTTTAGACCACCTATCATTCCTGGCCATTCGTCACGATGTGCAATATCGACCACGAAGGGTTGCAGGTAATCATTCAGATGCCCTTTAAACGGCTCTTTGATTTCCGCACTGAGTGCCCGGAGGTAATCATCCTTGTTGGTTTTTGACCATTCAATGGCGAACTTGGCTCGATAACAAAGTTCCATGAAAACCAGCAGAATCGTGCGCCCATTGCCATCGAGAAAAGGATGCGCGAATGCCAACTGGCCCATGACGTCACCAGGGCGCTCCCTGAAGCGCTTCTTGTTCGACGCCAGCTCAAATGCATAGTCGACGGAGAGTTTGATCGATGCCGGATGCTCAAACGGGGTATGGTGTGGATCGTCTTGAGAACCTTTGAAAACGGCAAGATGTGGAACAAGCTCAGTTCGATCCTTACCCGCCCAGTGATAAAAATCAGAGAACAGGAGCTCGTGCACTTTGAGTACGGACGAGTAATCGATACTTTTTTTTTGGGCCAAGTATCGAAGCGCGTCTTCCATGCTCAGTTCGAACGATAGATGCTCTGACTCTTTTATTTCGATGGGATCTTTAAGCTGTAGAGCATTTTGAAGGTACCCAGCGGTCTCAAAATCGCCGAAGGGATCAAAATTCATGCGCTTAACTTCTTCTTGGAGCGCCGCTTCTCTTGGAGGTAGCTGCCCTGAAGCGCCAGGGTTTCCGATTTGCTCAGAACACCCTTCCTCTTGAGATTGACCAACAACTGCTCCACACCATCCAACTCGACCACATCGCCAGCCAGGCTAGTAATCGCAGCAGCCATTCGGCTTATGCCATCACACTCAGCTGTAACATGATGAGCCCTGGCCAGGCGGCGCACGTGGCTGGCAATACTGATATCGGCTGTTTTAGTCATCTGAAATCCCTCAATTAGCTTCCAGAGCATAGCATGGTGCCCTCCTTCCACCTCAACCGAAGCGCACGCCACTTAAACGTTTCTGGTTCAGGGCGAACCTTCCTCACAAGCCGGCGTCCGAGCTAAGGCACTCCATGGCAGACCGGGGCGCCATCCAGATACACACGGTCTTTACCGTTGCCCTTGGCGGCGTAGAGATTGCGGTCGGCACGCTTGAGGACCGCCGACATATCGTCCCCGGCCGTAAAACGCGTCATGCCAGCACTGCAGGTGTAGTGATGGGGCGGTGCGACACTGTAGCGAATCCCATGCAACAGCCGCAGCGCAAAATCGCTGGCGACATCAGGGTCATCGCCCACCAGCAGCACGCCGAATTCCTCGCCGCCAATCCTGCCGAAACTGTGGCTGCCGGGGGTGGATTTCAGGCATGCGGCCATGGCGCAGAGAATCCGGTCGCCGACATCATGGCCGAACTGGTCATTCTTCAACTTGAAACTGTCGATATCCAACATCATGAAGTAGCCGGTATCACCGGCCGCAATCAGTTTGGAGAAGCTCTCCATAAAGGCGCGCCGGTTCAGGATGGAGGTCAAGTAATCCGTCTCGGCCAATTCCCGAAACTCACTCTCGACCAGTAACACGGAACGCAGGTTTTTCAGGTAGTAGACATTCAAGATAAAGCCGATCGATACCGACGCGGCACAGAAGATAAACACATAGGTGTCGACGCCGTCATAAAGGCTCAGCTGAATGTTGGGCCACGTCAGTAACCAGACCAGGGCGGCGCAAACCAGAAAATCCTGGACCACGATAAACAGGATTGCGCTGCTCATCACCAAAGTCACGGCCAGCGGCAAGGCGAACACCTGCAACGCGGGGCGGGTGTGCACCACATAGGCAAAACCTGCGGACAGCAGCACCATGTAGAACCCGCCCAGCGCCCGCCACAGCACATAATGCGTCACCACCCGGTGAACCCCATACACCACGCACAGCCCCAGCGTAACCAGCACCACCGGCCAGCCGAGCATCCCCCCACGATCCACCAGCAACACCGCCAGCCAGGCGAAAATCCCGATCAGTTCGGCCTGGGCGATGGCGGGCGACAACAGCCTCTGCATCCGTGGCCTGAGTTTCACATTTGCCGGCATCCCGTCACTCCCTGTGCATGCGTGGCCGGTGTGTCATCGGCATGACTCAGTTGAAGACTGTGCAGGCAGATCGCAAACGAATAGGCCATGAACCGTCTTACCAGCACGACAAAAGATGGCAGGACCTCAAGCTGCGTCTTGGAATGAATCTTGAAATAGCCCCGCTCGGCCCCCTCTTGCACCAGACGAATGACGTGGGTCTTGGACACCGAAAGTTGCTCAGCGATGGAAAGGTAGGACGATGACCTGAAACTTGCGCCCTGGTTATCCCGCGCACACGCATCGTTATAGATCGCCAGCATCAACATATGCCCGGCATCGCGTTTTACCAGCCAATAACAATCGGGCATCAACAGGTCAATGCTCAGGTTACGGCAGAGAAGCACCGAAAACCCTTTGAAATACCGGGCCAGATAGGCGCGATCATCCAACCCGACCATTGAACCGCAAACCGCGGGTTCGGGGCACATCACGCCCAGCGCCTCGACCATGGACGTGAGCATCGGCCTGATCTCCGCGCAGGCTTGGGACGATGGGCTGAACAGCCGCAGGCGGCTGTCGTCCGGATGCCTCGACACCGTCATGAACCCCAGCGCCCTGAACAGCAGGAAGATCGACTCCAGGCTGTTTCGCGAACAGAACCCGCGCGCCACACAAAACTCTTTCACCTCGGACAGTAAGGGAACTGGCTTGGAGAAATACGTGCTCAATAACGTAAAGGACACCATCAAGCGACTGAACTTCAGTGCGGTCTTGTAGAAAAACGGTCTTTTTGAATAGGACTCCAGCAAAATCGAATAATGGGTACGAATACTCGCTTCAAACTCCACATGGCGCTCAAACGCCCGCGCCGACTGTTCCATCGCCAACTTCAACGAACCACTGCACATGAGAAAGAGCCCTGATCAAACAACTTGGATCCACTGATCTCAATTGCAGTACCGATAATGGCGTTTTGCCTTGGGCGCAATCTAGCGTGATTAGCTCTGAGGACACCGTCGCTACCAAAATTGTTCCAGAAAACTCAGGCGGCTTAACCGTTTCAGGCGCCGCAGCGAACCTTCCCCGCCAGCCGACGTCCGAGCTAAGGCACTGTTGCCTACTGCTCGCCGCGAGGTTGTCGTTTGAAAGCCGCCATCATCAAAAAGTACCGCCTGATCATCAAGACCATGGGCTATGTGGGCTGGTCGCTATTCTGGCTGTTGCTGTGGGACGTTGCCGTCACCGTGGACTTCATGCTGTTTCTCACCGCCAAGATCAACTTGCCGCTGATGCCCCTCACCCTGTTGGGCTCGGCACTGATCGTGCTCATCAGCTTTCGCAACAGCAGCGCCTATAACCGCTGGTGGGAGGCGCGTACGCTGTGGGGCGCGATGGTCAACAACTCGCGCAGTTTTGCCCGGCAAGTATTGACCTTGCTGGACGATCCCGACGGCGACGTGAACCCGGTCAAGTCCACCCTGCTACGCCGCCACGTGGCCTACGTGAATTGCCTGGCCGCCCACCTCAGGGGCGAACCGTGCCCTGATGAAGTACGCGCCTTTATTCCCACCGAGGAATTCGCCCGCAACGGCGCCACCAACAACTTTGCCAATGACATCCTCACCGGCTCTGCGGCGTTGCTGGCCCGTGAATACAAGGCCGGGCACCTGGACAGCATTCGCCTGGCACGGTTGGAGTCGACCCTGGTGGACCTGTCCAATGCCCAGGGCGGCATGGAACGTATCGCCAACACGCCACTGCCCTACCCTTACGTGTATTTCCCCCGCCTGTTTATCTCTCTGTTCTGCCTGATCGTGCCCGTGGGCCTGGTGGAATCCCTGGGCTGGTTCACCCCGCTGGCGTCCACCGTGGTGGGCTTTATGCTGCTGGCCATCGAACGCATCGGCACCGACCTGCAAAGCCCGTTCCGCTCCAGCGAACACCAGATCCAGATGGAAGCCATCTGCGAAACCATCGAAAAGAACCTGCAATCGATGCGCCGCGACGCCCTGGCCGACCACCACATCGGCTGATCATGCCCCGCGCCCTAAAGTGCGTGCCCTTTCGGTCGATAAACCAAGGGTACGCATGGGCCATATCCCTTCATAACAACACATGCGGCATTCAGCACTAGCGTTTCCCCTTGCCAAAACTATAAATACCCGCAGGTGAAGTCATGAATATCAAGCAGAAGCTGACCTGGGCGTTCGCGGCTATCGCGTGCCTTCCGGTCATCCTGGTGGCCGTGTTGGTAGTGCTGAATCTGCGCGAGGGGGCCCTGGCCAATTTCCTCGACAGCAGCGGTCGCGAGATCCGTCAGATCGACAACGGCATGAAGCAGTTTTTCGATGGCATCAGCCAGAACGTCGACTTCGTGGCCAAGGACCCGCGCGTTGTCGCGGCCAAGGACCTCAAGAGCTACGCCGGCGCCGACGCCGCGCAGGTCCCCCTGACCCAGACCAACAAAGACCTGCTGGCGATTTTCGACCAGTTCGCCAAGAGCCACCCGAGCACCGCCTACTTGTCTTTGGGCCTCGCCGACGGCGGTTATGCCAGCTGGCCTGATGACACCAAACTGAACAACTACGACCCGCGCGTACGCCCCTGGTACAAAGCCGCCATCGCCGCGCCAGGCGCCACCGTGCGCACCGGTGCCTATTACTGGGCACCGGACGACGTGGTGCTGATCGGCACCGTGCACACCGTCGCCGACGCCACCGGCAACATCCTTGGCGTGGTCGGCCTGGACGTGTCGCTCAAGCAGCTCACCGAGCTGGTGCGCAACATCAAGCTGGGCGACAGCGGCTACCTGATGCTGGTGGAAGCCAACGGCAACGTGCTGGTGGACCCCAGCGACGCCAAGCACAACTTCAAGCCTCTGGCCGACCTGGGCCCCAACTACGCCGAACTGGCCAAGGGCGGCGACGGCGTGACCCAGATCGACATCGACGGCGTGGCCTACATGGCCAATGTGGTCAGTTCCAAGGATTTGGGCTGGCGCTTTATCGGCCTGATCAAACGCGATGAAGTAATGGCCGGCGCCACCAGCCTCACGTGGTTGATCGCCGCGATTGCCGCTGCCCTGGCCGTGGTGTTCGCGATTGTCGGCGCCAGCTTTGCCAGCATGATCGTACGCCCGATTCGCGGCGTGGCCGACGGCCTGCAAGAAATCGCCGAAGGCGAAGGCGACCTGACGCGCCAACTCAAGGTGCAAGGCAAGGACGAAACCGCCAGCCTGGCCGGCTGGTTCAACCAGTTCCTGAGCATGATCGCGCAACTGGTGCAGCGCATCGGCAACGCCTCTTCCGACCTGCAGACCGCCGCCGCCGACACCAGCGAAGTCGCCAATAACATGAACCAGGCCGCCGGCCGCCAACGGGAAGCCGTGGAGCTGGTGAGCACCGCGTTCAATGAAATGGTCGCCACCGCCAACGAAGTCGCGCGCTCCTGCAGCGCCGCCGCCGCGAGTGCCGACGAAGGCTACCGCGACGTGCACAATGGCCAGCAACATATCGGCGAAGCCACCGGCAGCGTGCTCAAGCTCAGCGAAGACCTGCAAAAGTCGACCCAGACCATGCAGTTGCTGGAGCAGGACAGCCAGAACATCAACACCATCCTCGACACCATCCGGTCGATCGCCGAACAGACCAACCTGCTGGCGCTCAACGCGGCGATTGAAGCCGCACGCGCCGGTGATCAGGGCCGAGGTTTTGCCGTGGTCGCCGACGAAGTCCGCGCCCTCGCCCGCCGCACCGCCGATTCAACCGGTGAAATCGACAGCCTGCTGGGCAACCTCGCCCGTCGCACCCAGGAAGTCACCCTGCAGATGCAAGGCAGCCTGCTGGTGTCCCACACCAGCGTGGAACGCATCCAGCAGGCCCGCGACAGCTTCGACAAGATCCAGGGCTCGGTGGACTCGATCCGCGACCAGAACACCCAGATCGCCACGGCCGCCGAAGAACAGCACCAGGTGGCCGAGGAGATCAACCGCCACATCGCGCAGATCCATGCCGATGCGCAGCTGGTCGAAGGCTTTGCCCACTCGGCACAGACCGGATCAGGTCGGTTGACGGATATTTCCGGTCAGCTCAAGGGGCTGGTGGGCCGGTTCAAGTTCTAGCCTGACGCATTCGAGGCGGTGATCCACGCACCGCCTCGTTGGTTTAACCCTACGCCGCCACCTTGAGCTCGGTCGACCGCCCGGTTGCCTTGAAGAAAACCAGCACCGCAATCCCCAGCACGATCCAGCAACTGCCGCCGACCTTGGCGTAGATATCCGAATTGACCAGCACATAACTGATGATCACGAAGCCGATCAGCGGTACCAACCCGTGCACTACGCGGCGGCCGGCCCCCCGGTAATGCCAGGCCACAGCCACATGAAGCAGCAGGAAGGCGGTCAGCGCACCAAAGTTGCACATCGACGCCAACAGGTCGATCTGCCCGACAAACAACAGCCCCAGCACCAGGCTCAAGCCTGCCACCAACAGCGTGGCGCGTTGCGGTACGCCGGTCTTCGCGTCGATCTGGCTGAGAAACTGCGGCAACTGACGGTCCCGAGCCATGGCGAACAGCAGCCGTGACGTCGCGGCCTGGGCCACCAGTGAGTTGGCGATCGCCGCGCCGATGGCGACTGCCAGGGCAATCACGATTTGCAGCCAGGGGCCAGCCACCAGTCGGCCGATCTCATAGAAGGCGTTGTTGGATGCTTCGGGGCTCGGGTACTGGACCAGGTTGGGTTGAAGCAACGCCGCCAGCCAGGTCTGCACCATGAACAGCGCCGCCACCAGGGTCAGGGCCCACAACGTCGCGCGGCCCACGGCACGGCTACCGCCACGGGTTTCTTCGGACAAGGTGGAAATCGCATCAAAGCCCAGGAACGACAACACCGCCACCGACAGCGCGCTGAAGATCAGCGGCAGGGAAAACTCGGCCGGGTTGTACAGCGGCTTCATCGTCCAACTCGCGCCATTGACGCCATTGCTGATGGCGATACTCGCCAGCACCACAAACACCACCAGCACCACCAATTGCCCGTACAGGAACAGGCGATTGGCGCGGGCGGTGGTCTGGATGCCGCGCAGGTTCACCAGCGTGTTGACCAGCACGAAAAACACGATCCACACCGGCTGGGATATCCCCGGAAAAACGTTGGCCATGGCATTCGCACCGATGACGTAGAGCAAGGTCGGCACCAGCAGATAATCCAGCAGGATCGCCCACCCCGCGAGGAAGCCCAACTGGCTGTTCAAGCCGCGACCGACATAGGCATACACCGAGCCCGCCACCGGAAACGCCTGGGACATCTGCTGGTAGCTGATCGCGGTGAAGAGCATGGCGACAAAGCCGATCAAGTAAGTCAGCGGCACCATGCCATGGCTGGCGTCGAACACGCCGCCAAAGATCGAGAACGGCGCCAGCGGCACCATGAAGACCATACCGTAGATCAGCAGGTCGCCCAGGCTGAGCTGGCGCTTGAGTTGCTGGGTATATCCGAAACGCGCGAGCTGCGCGCTGTCGGCGGGTGTGGGAATGTCGGACATGGATGCGCTCCGCAGGGATTGAACAGAAGCCTCACTCTAGGGCGACGCCCGTCCGGGCGTTATCCTGAAAACTACTAGGTTTTCGGCCTTGGCAGACTGTTTGCTTGAAAAACCGTGCATCCCAACACCCGGAGCCACCATGCACACCGACCTGATGACATTCAGCGATCAGCTCGCCCACTTGAACAGCGTTGATGCCTGTCTGGCCCATGTTCAGCAGGCCACCAACCGCCTCGGGTTCAAGACACTGATCTATGACTATGCGCCGGTCCCCGTCAGCCACGAGGGCGCGCTGATTACCCCCTCGGTGTTCAAGACCCTGAATGCCCCGGGAGATATGTACGCGCAGTGGTGCGAACGCGGCTATTACCAGATCGACCCGGTGCAACAGTGCGCTGCGCGGCGCACCACACCATTTGCCTGGTCGTTCAGCGCCGACACCGGCTGGAACGGCGCGCTGACCGAAGCCCACCGCCCGGTAGCCCACTACATCCGCGACTGCGGCCTGAGCACCGGCCTGACCGTGCCATTGCACTTGCCCGATGGCGGCTTTGCCACGCTGACCGCCATCATCGACGGCACACCGGCGGACGCCGAGCATCACACGCGGCAGAACCTCGGTGAAATGCTGGTGTTGGCCCATGCGCTCCAGGCCCAGGTCACCGACCTGCTCGCGCCGGCGGAACGCGACTGCACGTACATTCGTCTCACCCGTCGAGAACGTGAGTGCCTGCAGCATTCGGCCAAGGGGCTGACGGCCAAGGGCATCGCCGCCACGCTCCACCGCTCCGAGGCCACCGTCAACCTGCACCTGATCGCCGCCGCGCGCAAACTGGGCGCGCGCAACCGCGTGGAAGCCGTCGTACGTGGCTTGCATTACCGCCTGGTGGAAGTCTGAGAACCTAGCATTTTTGCCAGTGCACCTGAGCGCCTGCTTTGAATAGCCTGTACCCCATCGTTCCCCAATGAGGTACACAACATGCTGGTACGCGAAGGTTATGCCGATTTCGGTGATTACCGAACCTGGTTCCGGGTCACTGGCGACTTGAATTCAGGGCGCCTGCCCTTGATCGTTGCCCACGGCGGCCCCGGCTGCACCCATGACTACGTCGACAGTTTCAAAGACCTGGCCGCCACCGGCCGCGCCGTGGTGCACTACGACCAACTCGGCAATGGCCGCTCGACCCACCTGCCCCAGGCACCCAAGGATTTCTGGTGCGTGGACCTGTTCCTGGCCGAACTGGACAACCTGATCGCCCACCTGGGCCTGCATGATTACGCATTGCTTGGGCAATCCTGGGGCGGCATTCTTGGTGCCGAACATGCGGTTCGCCAACCGGTCGGCCTCAAGGCCCTGATCATCGCCAACTCGCCGGCGTCCATGGAACTGTGGTGCGAAGCGGCCAACGAACTGCGCCAGGCACTGCCCGCCGACGTGCAAGCCACCTTGCAGCGGCACGAAGACGCCGGCACCACCGATACCCCTGAATACCGCGCCGCCTCCGACGTGTTTTACGCGCGCCACGTGTGTCGTATCCAGCCAATGCCCGCCGAGGTGGCACGCACCTTTGCCGCGATCGACGCCGACCCGACTGTCTACCATGCCATGAACGGCCCGACCGAATTCCATGTGGTCGGCAGCATGCGCAACTGGACCATCATCGACCGTCTGTCGCACATCCAGGTACCCACCCTGCTGATTTCCGGGCGTTTCGACGAGGCCACGCCAGCGACGGTGCAGCCGTTTGCCGACGGGATTGAGGAGGTGCAGTGGCAGATTTTCGAGCAGTCCAGCCATATGCCCCACGTCGAAGAGCGTGAGGCATGCATGGCGAGCGTCGCAGCATTCCTCAACGCGCACTAGCCAGACCGCCACCCCCGGTACCCGGCGGCCGTTGACGCCACCGGGGCCAGCAGGCCGAGGGATTTCCCAGCCCCCTCCATGACGACGCACTCCAGCCTCTTGCGCTTCTCGTATTATGGTATACCATCATACGGAAATCCCACGCATCCGATGGAGCCGTCCATGAGTTTCGAAATCCGCAAGATCGTCAGCTATGTAGAAGAAACCTTCATCGAAGGCGGCAAGGCCGCAGACACCCCGGTGAAAATGGTCGGCCTCGCCGTGGTCCTGAAAAACCCATGGCTGGGTCGCGGTTTCGTCGAAGACCTCAAGCCGGAAATCCGGGCCAATTGCTCCGACCTCGGCGCGCTGATGGTCGAGCGCCTGGTGGGCATCATTGGCGGCGCCGAAAACATCGAGGCCTATGGCAAGGCTGCCGTGGTCGGTGCCGACGGCGAGATCGAACACGCCAGCGCGATCATCCACACCCTGCGCTTCGGCAATCACTACCGTGAAGCGGTCAAGGCCAAGAGCTACCTGAGCTTCACCAACAAGCGCGGCGGGCCGGGCACCTCGATCCAGATCCCGATGATGCACAAGGACGACGAAGGCCTGCGTTCGCACTACATCACCCTGGAAATGCACATCGAAGATTCGCCGCGTGCCGACGAAATCGTGGTGGTCCTGGGGTGCGCCGACGGTGGCCGCCTGCATCCACGGATCGGTAACCGTTACATCGACCTGGAAGAACTGGCGGCGGAAAAAGCCCAGTAAGCACGGCCGGCCACCACAACAAAAAACATGCAGGAGCGCTCCATGATTCGGCTCACCGCTGAACGCACCCCGGCTGGCACCAGTTATCTGGCGACCGGCCAAGGCCAGCCTGTGGTTTTGATCCACGGCGTGGGCCTGAATAAAGAAATGTGGGGCGGGCAAGTCGTTGGCCTTGCCTCGAACTACCGCGTGATCAGCTATGACATGCTCGGCCATGGCGCCAGCCCGCGCCCGGCCGCCGGCACGCCGCTGCTGGGGTATGCCGACCAGTTGCTGGAACTGCTCGACCACCTGCAACTGCCCCAGGCCACGGTGATCGGTTTTTCCATGGGCGGCCTGGTCGCGCGGGCGTTTGCCCTGCATTACCCCGAACGCCTGCAAGGCCTGGTGGTGCTCAACAGTGTGTTCAACCGCAGCCCCGAACAGCGTGCCGGCGTGATTGCACGCACCGCCCAGGCCGCCGAACACGGCCCGGATGCGAATGCCGAAGCCGCGCTGTCGCGCTGGTTCAGCCGTGAATATCAGGCGGCCAACCCGGCGCAGATCGCCGCCCTGCGTGAAACCCTGGCGGGCAACGACCCCCAGGGCTACCTGACCACCTACGAACTGTTTGCGACCCAGGACATGTACCGCGCCGACGACCTCAAGGGTTTGCGCGTACCGACCCTGGTCGCCACCGGCGAACTCGATCCCGGTTCAACCCCGGAAATGGCCCGGCAACTGGCCGATCGTATTCCCGGCGCCACCGTTGCGGTGCTGGCCGAGCAACGGCATATGATGCCGGTAGAATCGCCACGCCTGGTCAACCAGCTGCTGCTGGGTTTCCTCGACACGGTGTACGCCCAAAACAATCCAATCAAGGGGATCGTTGCATGACACTCGCACGCTTCCAGATGTGCATCGGCGGTGAATGGGTCGATGCCCTGTCCGGCAAGACTTTCGACAGCCTCAACCCGGCCCTCGCCGAACCCTGGGCGCAACTGCCCGACGCCGACGAAGCCGACGTGGAGCGCGCCGTGCAGGCCGCCCAAAGCGCCTTCGACAGCCCGGCCTGGCGTGGCCTCACCGCCACCGCACGGGGCAAATTGCTGCGCCGCCTGGGCGACCTGATCGCCGAGAACAAAGAGCAACTGGCCCAGCTGGAAAGCCGCGACAACGGCAAGTTGATCCGCGAAACCCGTGGCCAGGTCAGCTACCTGCCGGAGTTCTTCCACTACACCGCCGGCCTGGCCGACAAGCTCGAGGGTGGCACCCTGCCGCTGGATAAGCCGGATCTGTTCGCCTACACCGTGCACGAAGCCATGGGCGTGGTCGCCGCGATCATTCCGTGGAACAGCCCGCTGTACCTGACCGCGATCAAGCTCGCGCCGGCCCTGGCGGCGGGCAATACCATCGTGATCAAACCCTCGGAACACGCCTCGGCAACCATCCTCGAACTCGCGCGCCTGGCCCTCGAAGCCGGGATCCCGCCAGGCGTGGTCAATGTGGTCACAGGCTTTGGCCCCAGCACCGGCGCCGCCCTCACCCGCCACCCACTGGTGCGCAAGATCGCCTTCACCGGCGGCGCGGCCACGGCCCGCCATGTGGTGCGCAGCAGCGCGGAGAACTTCGCCAAGCTGTCCCTGGAGCTGGGCGGCAAGTCGCCGAATATCATCTTTGCCGACGCCGACCTCGACAGCGCCATCAACGGCGCGATTGCCGGTATCTACGCGGCGTCCGGGCAGAGCTGCGTGTCCGGTTCGCGCCTGCTGGTGCAGGACGAGATCTACGACGAATTCGTCGAGCGCCTGGTGGCTCGCGCCCAGCGCATCCGCATCGGTAACCCCCAAGACGACGCCAGCGAAATGGGCCCCATGGCCACCGCGCAGCAACTGGCCGTGGTCGAAGGCCTGGTCGCGGATGCCATCGCCGAAGGCGCGCGCTTGCGCACCGGTGGCAAACGCCCGCAGAACCTCGGTGAAGGCTGGTTCTATGAGCCGACGCTGTTCGAGTGCGACAGCAACTCGATGAAGATCATGCAGGAAGAAGTGTTCGGCCCGGTGGCCTCGGTCATCCGTTTCAAGGATGAAGCCGAAGCGCTGGCCATCGCCAACGACTCGCAATTCGGCCTCGCCGCCGGCATCTGGACCCGCGACCTCGGCCGCGCCCACCGCCTGGCGCGGGACGTGCGCTCGGGGATCATCTGGGTCAACACCTACCGCACCGTGTCGGCAATGGCGCCTATCGGTGGCTTCAAGAACAGCGGCTACGGACGTGAAAGCGGCATCGATTCGGTACTCGCCTACACCGAGCTGAAGACGGTGTGGATCAACCTCTCCCAGGCGCCCATGCCTGATCCTTTCGTGATGCGTTAAGAGACCCCGACCATGATCGAACCCGGCATTTACAAAGACGTCATGAGCTCGTTCCCTTCGGGCGTCACGGTGGTCACCACCCTCGACCCCGACGGCGGCATCGTCGGCATTACCGCCAGTGCGTTCAGCGCGCTGTCGATCGACCCGGCACTGGTGCTGTTCTGCCCCAACTATGCGTCGGACACCTACCCGATCCTGCGCGACAGCAAGCGCTTCGCGATCCACTTGCTGTCCGCCGACCAGACCGCCGAGGCCTATGCTTTCGCCAGCAAAGGCAAGGAAAAGGCCAAGGGCATCGAGTGGCACCTGAGCGAGCTGGGCAACCCGCTGCTGGCCAAGGCCACGGCGATCATCGAGTGCGAACTGTGGCGCGAATACGACGGCGGCGATCACGCGATCATCGTCGGCGCGGTGAAGAACCTGATCCTGCCCAAGGAACCGGTCACGCCGATGATCTACCACAAGGGCAAGCTGGGCCCGCTGCCGGCCCTGGCCTGAGGCGCGCGGGGGCCGTGAGGGTTTGTCGCTTAAGGAACTCAGCATGATAAACTTGGGCACGATTTTCGGCCCTCAATCGGCCCCGGCCGGCCGAGGCCTCCAGTTAACCGCTAAATTCAGAGCAGACCCCATGAAACGCGCGCCCCTCGACGACAGCTTCAAGGTCAATCACAACCCGGTCACCCTGCGCGAAATCGTGCTGGAAAAACTGCGCAGCGCCATCATGAACTTCCAACTGCTGCCCGGTGACCGCCTGGTGGAGCGCGACCTGTGCGACCGCCTCGGCGTCAGCCGCACCTCGGTACGCGAAGCCTTGCGTCACCTGGAGTCCGAAGGCCTGGTGGAATTCGCCGATGCCAAGGGCCCGCAAGTGGCGATCATCACCCTGGCGGACGCCGTCGACATCTATGAACTGCGTTGCGTGCTCGAAGGCTTGATCGTGCAATTGTTCACCCTGCGCGCCAAGGCCAAGGACATCAAGGCCTTGGAAAAAGCCCTGGAAGAAAACCGCAAGGCCCTCAAGGACGGTGAGCTGCAGCAGGTGATCGACTCGGTCCAGGGCTTCTACGACGTGCTGCTCGAAGGTTCGGGCAACCATGTGGCGGCCACCCAGTTGCGCCAGTTGCAGGCGCGCATCAGCTACCTGCGCGCCACCTCGGTGTCCCAGGAAAACCGTCGCGGCACCAGCAATCAGGAAATGGAACGCATGGTCCAGGCGATCAAGAGCGGCGACCCGCTGGCGGCCCACCAGGCCTGCGTCGATCACGTGCGCGCCGCCGCCGCCGTGGCCCTGGACTACCTCAAGCGCAAACAGGAAGAAACCGGCAAGATTCCGGAAATCACCCTGCCCATCGCACTGAAAGAACCGCGCATAGGTCACTGACCGTGTCCAGCCCCAGCTTTTGCCCGACATGCGGCGGCAGTGACCTCGGTCACCAGCTGCCACCGGGCGATACCCATGAGCGCCTGATGTGCCGGGGCTGCGGCTATATCCACTACATCAACCCCAAGATCATCGCCGGCTGCATCATCGAGCAGGACGGTAAGTACCTGCTGTGCCAGCGCGCGATTCCGCCGCGCCCCGGCACCTGGACATTGCCTGCCGGTTTCATGGAAGGTGGCGAAACCACCGAACAGGCCGCGCTGCGAGAGGTGTGGGAAGAGAGTGGCGTACGCGCCGAGATCGTCTCGCCCTACTCCATCTTCAGCGTGCCCAGGATCAGCGAGGTCTACATCATCTTCCGCGCCATCGCGCTGGAGATCACCGGCCAGTTCGGCCCGGAGACCCTCGACTACAAATTCTTCGCGCCCGAGGAGATTCCCTGGGACAGCATCTACTACCCGGCGATCCGGCAGATCCTCGAACGGTATATCGAGGAACGCCAGGCTGGGGTGTATGGCATCTATATCGGTAATGACGACAGCGGCAAGATCCACTTCATCCGCTGATCTTCAGCTAAACCGGGTCCACATGTGGGAGGGGGCTTGCTCCCGATAGCAGTAGGTCAGTCAATACATGAAGTGACTGAACTACCGCCATCGGGAGCAAGCCCCCTCCCACATTTGAATCGGTTTATACCTGAAAAAATCAGCGCGCCAGCCCTTCCACGATGATGATCTGCGCCTGCCCTGCCCCCTCGCGGTGTCCCTTCGCCTCCTGATACTCCCTGGACTCATAACACGCCACCGCCTGCTCATAGCTCTCAAACTCAATCACCACATTACGCTGCCGTGCCGGCCCGCCTTCCATCGCTTCGCTGCGCCCGCCCCTGGCCAGGAACCGTCCGCCAAACTTTGCAAACGCCGCCGGCGCGCGCTGGGTGTACTGCGTGTATTGCTCTACATCGGACACATCCACATGGGCAATCCAGTAGGCCTTCATCGGGACATCCTCTTGTTTAGAATTTGTGGTATACCATAATACATACAACCAACAAGTCGAGCATTTTACATGGCCTTCAACAGCATCGCAGACATCATCGAAGACTATCGCCAGGGCAAGATGGTGCTACTGGTGGACGACGAAGACCGGGAAAACGAAGGCGACCTGCTACTGCCCGCCGCCTGCTGCACCGCCGAGACTATCAGTTTCATGGCCCGCGAAGCCCGTGGCCTGATCTGCCTGACCCTCACCGACGAACACTGCC
This sequence comes from Pseudomonas sp. SB113, assembly GCF_040754745.1. Taxonomy (NCBI): domain Bacteria; kingdom Pseudomonadati; phylum Pseudomonadota; class Gammaproteobacteria; order Pseudomonadales; family Pseudomonadaceae; genus Pseudomonas; species Pseudomonas sp. SB113. The sequence continues at coordinate 244,680 of NZ_JBFMHW010000006.1, read as the reverse complement.
AGCGCCTGGGCCTGGAACAGATGGTGCCGAGCAATGGCAGTGTGTTCAGCACCGCATTTACCGTGTCCATCGAGGCCGCCAGCGGCGTGACCACCGGCATTTCCGCCGCCGACCGCGCGCGTACCGTGGCCGCTGCCGTCGACAGCAATGCCGGACCGGCCGACATCGTGCAGCCGGGGCATATCTTCCCGTTGCGCGCCAAGGACGGTGGTGTATTGACCCGCGCCGGTCACACCGAAGCCGGTTGCGACCTGGCGCGCCTGGCCGGGCATACGCCGGCCTCGGTGATTGTCGAAGTGATGAACGACGACGGCACCATGGCGCGCCGCCCCGACCTGGAAATCTTCGCGCGCAAGCACGGCATCAAGATCGGCACCATCGCCGACCTGATCCACTACCGCCTCAGCACCGAACGCACCGTGGTGCGCATCGGTGAACGCGACCTGCCCACGGTGCACGGCACATTCCGCCTGATCACCTTTGAAGACCGCATCGACGGCGGCGTGCACATGGCCATGGTGATGGGCCAGTTGCACCGCGATACCCCGGCGCTGGTGCGCGTACATGTGATCGACCCGCTGCGCGACCTGGTCGGTGCCGACTACAGCGGCCCGTCCAATTGGACGCTGTGGGCGGCCTTGCAACGTGTCGCGGCTGAAGGCAGCGGCGTGGTGGTAGTGCTGGCCAACCATGAATCGTCCCAGGCGCTGCTGGAACGCGTGCCGCAACTGACCCAGGCACCGCGCCAGTTCAACCGTTCGCAGTCGCGCATCTATTCCGAAGTGGGCACCGGGGCGCAGATCTTGCAGGACCTCGGCGTCGGCAAGCTGCGTCACCTCGGCCCGCCCCTCAAATACGCCGGGCTCACCGGCTACGACCTGGAGGTGGTCGAGAGCATTCCCTTCACCGAATGACGGATAACCGGTAAGGCAAAATGCTTGCACAAAGTTTGGAATACCATAATATGATATTCCATAGACCGAACGCTTTCGCCAAGTGCGCCCGCCAGGGAGAGCACCAATAACAGCCCTTGGCACGGTCGCCTTTTGGGGTCTCGATTAGAGGCCCCCGATGGACCTACTGCTCCCGATAGGCGGGCATTACCAAGCCCGCTCAATAACAAAACAAATGAGGGCGTGAAAATGGTGTTGAACAAACGTGCAACCGCGGTGCTGTTCGCGGGTTTATTGGCCACGGCCACTCACGCGGCCATGGCGGCCGAAAGCGTCAATTTCGTGAGCTGGGGCGGTAGCACCCAGGATGCGCAGAAGCAGGCCTGGGCCGACCCGTTCAGCAAGGCCAGCGGCATTACCGTGGTCCAGGATGGGCCCACCGACTACGGCAAACTCAAGGCCATGGTCGAAAGCGGCAACGTGCAGTGGGACGTGGTGGATGTCGAGGCCGACTTCGCCTTGCGCGCCGCCGCCGAAGGCCTGCTCGAACCGTTGGACTTCTCGGTGATCCAGCGCGACAAGATCGACCCGCGCTTCGTCTCCGACCATGGCGTCGGTTCGTTCTTCTTCTCTTTCGTGCTCGGTTACAACGAAAGCAAGCTCGGCGCCGGCAAGCCCCAAGACTGGACCGCGCTGTTCGACACCAAGACCTACCCCGGCAAACGCGCCCTCTACAAATGGCCAAGCCCCGGCGTGCTCGAACTGGCGCTGCTGGCCGACGGCGTCCCCGCCGACAAGCTCTACCCCCTGGACCTGGACCGCGCCTTCAAGAAGCTCGACACCATCAAGAAAGACATCGTCTGGTGGGGCGGCGGTGCGCAGTCGCAACAGTTGCTGGCGTCCGGCGAAGTCAGCATGGGCCAGTTCTGGAACGGTCGCATCCACGCCCTGCAGGAAGACGGCGCGCCCGTGGGCGTGAGCTGGAAGCAGAACCTAGTCATGGCCGACATCCTCGTCGTGCCTAAAGGCAGCAAAAACAAAGCCGCTGCCATGAAGTTCCTCGCCAACGCCAGCAGCGCCAAGGGCCAGGCGGATTTCTCCAACCTGACCGCCTATGCACCGGTGAACATCGACAGCGTGCAACGCCTGGATTCGGTACTCGCGCCGAACCTGCCGACCGCCTACGTCAAGGACCAGGTCACCCTCGATTTCGCCTACTGGGCCAAGAACGGCCCGGCCATTGCGACACGGTGGAATGAATGGCTAGTCAAATGAAAATGACGGCAACCACACCGACCGGGAGCGCCCTCGGCGCTGCCGGCGCGGTTTCGCCCAAGGCCGGGGCGCCGTCCCTGGCGCAGCGCTGGCGGGGCTCGAGCAACCTGATCCCGGCCCTGCTGTTCCTCGGCCTGTTCTTCCTGGCGCCGCTGATCGGCCTGTTGCTGCGCGGCGTGCTGGAGCCGGTGCCGGGCCTGGGCAACTATGAACAGCTGTTCGCCAACTCGGCCTATGCACGGGTGCTGCTCAACACCTTTTCGGTAGCGGGCCTGGTGACCCTGTTCAGCCTGCTGCTGGGCTTTCCGCTGGCCTGGGCGATCACCCTGGTGCCGCGCGGTTGGGGACGCTGGATCCTCAACATCGTGCTGCTGTCGATGTGGACCAGCCTGCTCGCCCGCACCTATTCCTGGCTGGTGTTGCTGCAAGCCTCCGGGGTGATCAACAAGGCGCTGATGGCCCTGGGCATCATCGATGTGCCCCTGGAGATGGTGCATAACCTCACCGGCGTGGTGATCGGCATGAGCTACATCATGATCCCGTTCATCGTGCTGCCATTGCAGGCGACCATGCAGGCCATCGACCCGATGATCCTGCAGGCCGGCTCGATCTGCGGCGCGAGCCCGTGGACCAACTTCTTCCGCGTCTTCCTGCCGCTGTGCCGGCCGGGGTTGTTCTCCGGCGGCCTGATGGTGTTCGTGATGTCCCTCGGTTACTACGTCACCCCGGCGCTGCTCGGCGGTGCGCAGAACATGATGCTGCCCGAGTTCATCATCCAGCAGGTGCAATCGTTCCTTAATTGGGGCCTGGCCAGTGCCGGCGCCGCGTTGCTGATCTTCATCACGCTGGTGCTGTTCTACTTCTACCTGAAGCTTCAGCCGGAATCCCCGGTTGGCGCCAGCAACGCGAGGTAAGCCGTCATGCTCCTGACCCCCAATGCCATGAGCCGCAGGATGCGCTTGGGCCTCTACACCACCACCGGGTTGATTGGCCTGTTCCTGCTGCTGCCGATCGTGTTCATCGTGCTGCTGTCGTTCGGCTCGTCGCAATGGCTGGTGTTCCCGCCGCCGGGCTGGACGCTGAAATGGTACGGCCAGTTCTTCTCCAACGCTGACTGGATGAACGCGGCCATGGCCAGCCTCAAGGTGGCCGTGCTGACCACCGTGTTCGCCGTCGCCCTGGGCCTGCCTACCGCCTTTGCCCTGGTGCGCGGGCGCTTCCCCGGCCGCGAATTGCTCTACGGCCTGTTCACCCTGCCGATGATCGTGCCGCTGGTGATCATCGCCGTGGCGGTATATGCGCTGTTCCTCAAGCTGGGCTACACCGGCACGATGTTCGCCTTTGTGGTCAGCCATGTGATCGTGGCGCTGCCGTTCACCATCATCTCGATCATCAACTCGCTGAAGCTGTTCGACCAGTCGATCGAAGACGCGGCGGTAATCTGCGGCGCCTCGCGGTTGCAGGCGGTGTTCAAGGTGACCTTTCCGGCGATTCGCCCGGGGATGGTGGCCGGTGCGTTGTTCGCCTTCCTGGTCTCGTGGGACGAAGTGGTGCTCAGCGTGATGATGGCCAGCCCGACCCTGCAAACCCTTCCCGTAAAAATGTGGACCACCCTGCGCCAGGACCTGACGCCTGTGATCGCCGTCGCGTCGACGCTGCTGATCGGCCTCTCGGTGCTGGTCATGGTGATTGCCGCCGCCGTTCGCCGGCGTACCGAAACCCGCGCTTGAGCGCCGAGGAGAAGAACATGAGTGCAGTGATCAACGATGTCGCGCAGAGCCATGGCCAACCCCTGGTCAGCCTGCGCAACCTGAACAAGCACTACGGCGAATTCGCTGCCGTGGACAACATCTCGCTGGACATCAAGGACGGCGAATTCCTCACCTTCCTCGGCTCCAGCGGCTCGGGTAAAAGCACCACGCTGTCGATGCTTGCCGGTTTCGAAACGCCGAGCAGCGGCGAGATCCTGGTCAGCGGCCAATCACTGGTCAACGTGCCGCCGCACAAGCGCGATATCGGCATGGTGTTCCAGCGTTACTCACTGTTCCCGCATTTGTCGGTGCGCGACAACATCGCCTTCCCCCTGGCGATTCGCAAACTGGCCAGCGCCGAACGCGAAAAGCGCGTCGACGCCATGCTCAAGCTGGTGCAACTGGAGCCGTTCGCCCATCGCCGCCCTTCGCAATTGTCCGGCGGCCAACAGCAACGGGTCGCCATCGCCCGCGCGCTGGTGTACGAGCCACGCATCCTGCTGATGGACGAACCCCTCGGCGCCCTCGACAAGAAGCTGCGCGAAGACCTGCAAGACGAACTGCGTCAACTGCACCGGCGCCTGGGCATCACCATCGTCTACGTGACCCACGACCAGGAAGAAGCCATGCGCCTGTCCCAGCGCATCGCGATTTTCAGCCACGGCAAGATCGTCGGCCTGGGCAGCGGCTTCGACCTCTACCAGAACCCGCCGAACGCGTTCGTGGCATCGTTCCTCGGCAATTCCAACTTCCTCAAGCTCAAGGCCCAGGGCAACGCCGTGGCGACGTTCGAAGGCCAGGCGCTGTCGATCCGCCTGACCAGCGGGCTGCACACCGAGCAGGATGTGCTGCTGATGGTACGCCCGGAAAAAGCCCTGGCGCTGAGTGTCGAACAGGCCGCTGAACAACCGTTGGCGGCGGGCTGGAATGAAGTGTCGGCGATTGTGGGTGAGGTGCTGTTCCTCGGCGAAAGCCAGACCTGCACAGTGAAAACCCTGGGTGGCACGTCGATGACAGTCAAGGCACTGTCCGCTGCCGGCATGCCGCTCAAGGCCGGCGACCCGGTGCGTGTGCGCTGGGCGACGGCGGATGCGTGTGTGTATACCGAGTGGGCTGAAAGCGATCTGAACAAGGCCGCTGGCGCGCATTGAGTCACGCCCCACCACTCGGTGCCTCGCCTAGGCTTGGCATGCCCTCACTCCGGCCAGCGTGGTTAACGGGGCGCCTGAGATCACGATCAAAGGCAAGAGCAAAAGCAGGCTGATACCTCACGGATGTATGGAGATCAAACTGTGGGAGGGGGCTTGCCCCCGATGGCGGCCTCTGGGCCGACCATTTGCTGGGGTTGGAATGAGTACATATCCGTTGCTGCGGTAACGGCCGCTATGGGTTCCGCCCTGACGGCGGCTCACTTTTGAACAGCGCAAAAGTAAGCAAAACGCTTCGCCCCACCACTCGGCACCTCGCCCAGGCTCGGTGTGCCCGTAATCCGACAGTGATTTGGGGGGCCGCCTGAGATCAAGATCAAGATCTAAAGCAAGATCAAGGGCGGCTCGCTTCGCATCGTGGTTAGCGTTGGCTAATACAACGTTGTGTAGATACCCATGCTCATCGGGGGCAAGTTGAATCGTCGCACCGCCACCTCCCACATTTGAGCTGCGTTTACCCGTTAAAGCTTGCGCTCGAAAATCGCCCCCTCGATCCCCAACACTTCACGGGTATCCGCATAAATCCCCACGCCCTTCTCCCACACATGCTTGATCGACCGGTCGGCGCAGCGAATCCGGTAATTGAGCTCGAACGGCTCCTGCCGTGACAACGCATATTGCACCTCGCGCCATACGTAGTCAGCGTCCTGCGCCAGGATCAGGCTGTTGTAGGTGAACTCATGGTTGTCCACCAGGCGTTCGGCGGGGTAGCCGGTGAGTTGCAGGCAACCGGCGCTGACGAATTCCATGGTCCAGTCGCGATTGTTGCGGCCGCGATAGATCAGGCCCGGCATGCTGTCGAGCAAGCTCATGCTGCTGCGCTGGCTGGCCTGCCAGGCGATTTCGCGGCGCTTGTGGGCGGTGACATCGCCGGCCACCAGGTAGAAGCCTTGGGGGCCGCGCTTGAGGCTGATCTCGAACCAGCGTAACTCGCCGCTGGGGTGCACAAAGCGCAGGCGCTGGTTGAATGAGGTGTCGGGGCGACGGCGCAGTTCATTCAGGGCCTGGCGCCATAGCGGGCGGTCTTCCTGGTGCACGTAGTCCATCAGGTTGCGCTCCGCGCCCGGCGGGCCCATCAACTCGGCCCAGGCCAGGTTGAAGTGGGCGATCTGGCCGTTGTCGCGCAGTTGCAATAAGGCGGCGGGAAAGCAATCCATCAAGTCCATTGGCGGCGGCGCAAACGCTTCGGGGCTGTCCCTCATCTAGTGGCGCTCCTCGTGTTTCATCAAGGCGCCGCTGTGCACCCAGGCCGCCAGTTCCAGGCGCGAATGCAGGCCGAGCTTCTGCAACAGGCTGCGCACGTAGATTTTCACCGTGCCGTCGCTGATCCCCAGTTCCCGGCCGATTTGCTTATTGCTCATGCCGGCGGCGATCAGCGCCAGGGTCTGGCCTTCGCGCTCGGTGAGGTTGCCGCTGTCGATGGGGTCGCACGACGGCGACGGCTCGGCCTGGTCGGCGAGCAAGGCAATCAGGCTCGAGTCCAGCACGATCGCGCCCTTGTGACAGTTGCGCATATACGCCAGCAACGCGTCCGGCTCGGTTTCCTTGAGTACATAACCGCTGGCGCCCAGGCGCAAGGCCGTGAGCAACTCGGCGCGGTCCATGGAGGCGGTGAGCACCACCACCTGGCAATCCAGGCGCAACTGGCGCAGTTCATCCAGCACTTGTAATCCGCTGAGTCCGGGCATGTGCAAATCCAGCAGCACCTGTTGCGGCGTCAGGCTCACGGCCAGGTTGATGCCCTCGCGGCCGCTGGCCGCCTGCCCCACCACTTCGAAGTCGCCGCTGGCATCGAACAACTGCGCCAGGCCCTTGCGAAACAACGGGTGATCATCGATCAGTAATAAGGTCGTGCAGTCCATCGAGACTCCCCTGTGGCAGATCGTGGTGGCGGCGCAGGCCAAGGTGCACACGCACCCCGTGCGGGCGGATCGCTTCAATGCTCAACCGTGCGCCGATGCTGGCGGCGCGCTCGCGGATAATCGCCAGGCCGAAATGGTTGTGCTCGTCGCAGGCCGGGATCAAGCCGATGCCATCGTCTTCCACCGACACCGAGGCGTCGCCATCCTGGGTCTGGCGCAGTTCGATGCGCACGTGGCGCGCGTGGGAATGCCGCACCGCATTGGCCAGGGCCTCGCGAATGATCTGCAGGATCTGCAATTCGGTTTCCGGGCTCAGGGCGTCGTCGGCCAGGCGGTTGTCGAGTTCGAAGACAATGATGCAGCGCCGCGAGAACTCCGCGACCGAATCGGCCAGGGCCTGGCGCAGCGAGCGCCCGTCCATGGTCAGGCGCGCACTGGTGATCAGCTCGCGCACCTGGCGTTGCAGTTGGCTCAGGCCGCTGCACAGGTCCTGCAGCGCCGGCTCGCCCAGTTGCGACTGCAAGCCATGGGCCTGGAACGACAGGTAGCCTAACTGCTGCGCCACCGAATCGTGCAGCTCACGGGCCAGGGCGCCGTGGCGGGAGGTCGCCTGTTTGCGCTGCTGCTCACGGTGGTGGCTGCGCAGGCGCACGCTCACGCCCACCGCCTGCGCCGCCTCTTCGAGCAACTGGCGCCAACTGGCACCGGCCCGCCGGGGGGTGTCGAGCAGCAATGCGCCCTTCTCACCCTCGGGCAAGGCGCACACCAGACGGTGCACGCCCCGTTGCCGGCAAGGTCCGCAGGCTTGGGGAGCGTCCGTCACGCTGGCGTCGCGCCAGGGGCAACGCGCGACCTCCTGGCAGCCGTCGAGCCACCCTCGCCGCGTCGGGCCCAGGTCTTCACCGCCGAGGATCAGGTTAAGCCTGGCAGGCGGCAGCAGTGCGTCGAAACGGTCCAGGAAACCCGACAAGGCACCGTCAGCGTGCAGGGGCAACCCGGCCAACAACCTGCGCACGCTGCGCGCCTGTTCGGGGCGTACAGGCCCCAACCAGAGCGGCCAGCCTTTTGGTCGTGTCAGCACTCTTTGATAACTCCCCGTCCGGTTGCTCTGCGTGGTCCAAAGGCCCAGCAACTTCCATGCCCCGAATGGCCGGCATGCAAGGCTTATCTCCAAAGGCATAGCCCTTTTTCCAGATTGAGAAGATTTTCCCCATAGGAAAGTATCTCTCCCAACAGGAAACAAAACACACCGTGGAGAGCCCGCATGACGCCTACCCGCAGCCGCCCCATCGTGGTAATGCAATCAGCCGCCGCCAGCGCAGCGTTCATCAGCGAACTGCACATGCCCGTGCTGTTGAACGGCGAACACCCCGACTTTACGCGGCGCCTGCAACAGGCGCTGGCCAGCGCCACCGTGGGCTGCCGGCTCTACCTGCTGGGCGACGAAGCCTTTATCTGGCGTGTGCACGGCGAGGCCCGCGCCGCCGGTCTGGAAGACGACGAGATCGACATGACCTGCACCACGCCGGGCCTGCGCCAGGTGTATTGCGCGCACTGCGGCCTGACCCAGGCGGCGGGGCCGGAGCCGCTGTTGAACTGCATCGGCTGCCACGTCGGGCTGGAGGTCCGCACGCATTTTTCCCGGCGCCTGGGGGCGTATCTCGGCGTATGCATCAACCCCGACCAACCCTACGCGGGGTTCCAGCCATGAGCGCGGCCCTCAACGTCCACGTCAGTGCGGCACGCATGCTCACGCCGGTGGTGCGCGAATTCACCCTGACGCCCGCCACGGGCAGCCTGCCCGGCTTCTCGCCCGGCAGCCATGTGCAGGTGCACCTGCCGCTGGCCGAAGGCACGGTGCGCAACGCCTATTCACTCACCAGCGACCCGGCGTACCCCCAGCACTATCGCATTGCCGTACGCCTGCAAGACGCCTCGCGCGGTGGCTCGCAGTACCTGCACAGGCAGGTGCAGGTCGGCGACACCTTGCAGATTTCCCCGCCGGCCAATCTGTTCGCGCCCCATGGCACCGCGCGCCTGCATATCCTCATCGCCGCCGGGATCGGGATCACGCCGTTCATGGCCTATATCGCCGCGATGGAACAGCAGCAGGCCGACTTCGAACTGCATTACCTGTTCCGCCGGGGCCTCAGCGACGCCTATCTCGACGAGCTGCAACAGCGCCTCGGCCCGCGCCTGCACACCTACGACCGCCGCCCGGACCTGAACCAGATCCTCGCCAACCGGCCGCTGGGCAGCCACGTCTACACCTGCGGTCCGCAGCCCTTGCTCGAGGCGGTTGAGCAACACGCTTCACGCCTCGGCTGGCCGAGCAGGCGTGTGCATTCGGAAGCCTTCAAGGGCGCACAACCCGGCCAGCCATTCGACCTGCACCTGCTGCGCAGTGGCCGGCGCCTGCGGGTCGAGGCCGAACAAAGCCTGCTCGAAGCCCTGGAACACGCAGGATTACAGGTGCCCAACCTATGCCGTGGCGGGGTCTGCGGCCAGTGCATCACGCGCCATCAGGGCGGCGCCATCGAACACCGCGACAGCTTCCTCAGCCCGGCCGAGCAGGCCGACTTTCTGATGCCCTGCGTCTCGCGCGGCAGCGGCCCCTGCGTTTCGCTGGACCTATAGGAGTGAGTGCCATGCCCCTGCAAACGAGCCCCGTGCTGAGCTATCGCGACGATTTCAGTTTTCGCAACAGCCCCGCAGCGATCCGGCGTTTTCCCTTTCCCTTTATCGAGGACAGCTACCTGTACTCGGTGAACATCGAACCGGCCATCTCCCGCGACCCCGGCTCGATCTATGAACACGCCTTCGACATCGACGAGCACTACCGCTCGGAAATGGCCGAGCGCGCCCTGGTGCTGGACAAGGACCCGCGCCGCTACCTGGTGATGCCGCACATGCAAGTGGCAGCCTGGGATGCGCTGCAGATGATCATGGAACACCTGGCCGCCGACTACCCGCAGTCGTTCAGCCTGACGCAAAACGGCGAGCGCTGGCAGTGGCGCAACCACCTGCTGGACATCGACCAGTCCTTCATCTTCGGCGATGCCAGCAGCCTGCCCTGCGCGCCGCTGGAGTACATCGGCCGCCAGGTGCAGGGGGATTTCGCCCTGCTCGACCAGCGCGACGGCGACCTGTACATGGACGCCGGCCTGGTCACCAGCCCGGCCGACTGGTCGCTGGCGTTCGACGCCGGCATGAGTTTCAAGCAGTGGCACGCACCGGTGCCCATGGCCCATCAGATGGGCGTGTTCGAGCGGGCGCTGAAGTACCTGCTCAACCTGCAGGTCGGCCAGCCCGTGCGGCGCCTGAACTGGACCCTGACCATCAACCCGCGCCTGGATTCGTCGCCGGAAACCTTCCATGAATGGGGCGCCGATCGCGGCCAGATCACCGCGCAGAACGTCGGCCGACAAGTGCACCTGCGGGTCGAGCTGCAAGTGATGGCGCGCCTGCCGCGCAGCCACGCGGTGATGTTCAGCATCCGCACTTACCTGATCAGCCTGGACGAACTGGTCACGCAACCCGGCTGGGGCTGTCGCCTGCACCGTGTGCTGCGCGACCTGCCCGACCCCATCGCCGACTACAAGGGCATGACCCGCTACCGCCACACGCTGGTCGAGTGGCTGAGCCAGTTCGACCCACAGGCCTGACGCCCCTTCTTCTACGACAAGGAACCTCACATGACCCACTCATGGCGTATTTCTGCATTGGCCGACCGGCACCGCGCCCTCGGCTCGAACCTCGAAGACTGGAACGGCATGGGCACTGCCTGGACCTACAGCAGTGACCTCGCCGACCACCACCAGGCGATCCGCACCTGCGCCGGCCTGATGGACGTGTCCGGCCTGAAAAAAGTCCACTACGTGGGCCCCCACGCCGAGAGCCTGTTGCAGTGGGCCACCACCCGCGACATCGCCAAGCTCTACCCCGGCAAATCGGTGTATGCCTCGATGCTCGATGAGGATGGCAAATTCGTCGATGACTGCATCGTCTACCGCACCGGCCCCAACGCGTTCATGGTGGTGCATGGCGCCGGCACCGGGCATGAAATGCTCGTGCGCTCGGCCCAGGGCCGGCAAGTGGCGGTGCTGTTCGATGACGACCTGCACGACCTGTCGCTGCAAGGCCCGCTGGCGGTGGATTTCCTCGCCGAACACGTGCCCGGCATCCGCCAACTGGCGTACTTCCACCACCTGCAAACCCGCCTGTTCGACCGCCCGGTGATGATCTCGCGCACCGGCTACACCGGAGAACGTGGCTACGAGATTTTCTGCAAGGCCGCCGATGCGCCGTTCCTGTGGGACAGCATCCTCGAACAAGGCGCGAGCCTGGGGATCATCCCCTGCGCCTTCACCGCCCTGGACTGGTTGCGGGTGGAAAGCTCGCTGATGTTTTTCCCCTACGACAACTCGCAGATGTACCCCTTCGCCGACCAGAAGGCCGGCGACACCCTCTGGGAAATGGGCCTGGATTTCACCGTTTCCCCTGGCAAGAACGCCTTCCGTGGCGCCGAAGAACACCTGCGCCTGCGCGGCCAGGAGCGCTTCAAGATCACCGGCGTGCTGCTTGAGGGCGTCCGCGCCGCCGAGGCCGGCGACACTGTGTGGCAAGGCAACCAACAAGTCGGCGTGATCACCTGCGGCATGTATTCACGCCTGAGCAAACGCTCGATGGCCATCGCGCGCATGAGCGTCGCCTGCTCCGAACCCGGCATCGCCTTGCAGGTGCGCGGCAGCCTTGAGGCCAGCGCCAGCACCCACGCCCTGCCCTTCGACGACCCGCAAAAAACCAAGCGCACGGCCAAGGGCTGAGCCTTCCTTCACGCAATTCAGGAGCCTTCGATGGACGCCTCCAGCGAACATTACATCCTCAAGATCACCTGCCCGGCGGCGTCCGGGATTGTCGCCGCGATCAGCGCGTGCCTGGCCCAACAACTGTGCTACATCAGCGAGCTGGCGCAGTTCGACGATGAGTTCACCGGGCAGTTTTTCATGCGTGCGGTGTTCCGTTTCAACACCGGCGTGAGCGGCGACATCGGCGCCCTGCGCAAGGGCCTCGGCGACCTCGCCGGTGGCTTCGACATGCACTGGCAATTGTTCAGCTCGCGCCAACCGACCCGCGTGCTGCTGATGGTCAGCAAGTTCGACCACTGCCTTACCGACCTGCTCTACCGCCACCGCAAGGGCGAGATGGACATGCACATCACCGCCGTGGTCTCCAACCACCTGGACCTGCGGGCGATGGCCGAGCGCGAAGGCATCCGCTTCATCTACCTGCCGATCACCAAGGACACCAAGGCCAGCCAGGAAGCCGAGCTGATGCGCATCGTCGAAGACACCCAGACCGACTTGGTGGTGCTGGCGCGCTACATGCAAATTTTGTCGGACGGTCTGTGCCAGCAACTGTCGGGGCGCGCCATCAATATCCATCACTCGTTCCTGCCCGGCTTCAAGGGCGCCAAACCCTATCACCAGGCCTATGACCGCGGCGTCAAGCTGATCGGCGCCACCGCCCACTACGTCACCAGCGACCTCGACGAGGGCCCGATCATCGAGCAGGAAATCCAGCGCGTCGACCATACCCACTTGCCCGACTCGTTGGTCGCCATCGGCCGTGACACCGAAACCGTGGCCCTTTCCAAAGCCCTGAAATACCACCTGGAACACCGGGTGTTCATCAACCAGGACAAGACAGTGATCTTTCGCTGAAACCTTCAGGAGGCACGCTCATGACCCTACGTGTTGCAATCATCGGTGCCGGCCCATGCGGCCTGGCGCAACTTCGCGCGTTCCAGTCGGCCCGCGACAAAGGCGCCGCCATCCCTGAGCTGGTGTGTTTCGAAAAACAGCAGGACTGGGGCGGCATGTGGAACTACACCTGGCGCACCGGCCTCGACGAGAACGGCGAGCCGGTGCACGGCAGCATGTACCGCTACCTGTGGTCCAACGGCCCCAAGGAATGCCTGGAGTTCGCCGACTACACCTTCGAAGAGCATTTCGGCCGACCCATCGCCTCCTACCCGCCGCGTGAAGTGCTGTGGGACTACATCAAGGGCCGCGTGGAAAAGGCCGGCGTGCGCGACTACATCCGCTTCAACAATGTGGTGCGCCAAGTCACCTTCGACGAACAGAGCCAGCGCTTCACCCTCTACGCCCACGACTACACCAGCGACACCTTGACCTGCGAAGAATTCGACTACGTGATCAACGCCTGCGGCCACTTCTCTACGCCCAAGGTGCCGTACTTCGAAGGCTTCGAACAGTTCGCCGGGCGTATCCTGCATGCCCACGATTTTCGCGAGGCGCTGGAGTTCAAGGACAAGGACCTGCTGATCGTCGGCAGCAGCTATTCGGCCGAGGACATCGGCTCGCAATGCTACAAATACGGCGCGCGCAGCATCACCAGTTGCTACCGCAGCGCGCCCATGGGCTATGCCTGGCCGGATAACTGGGAAGAAAAACCGCTGCTCCAGCGCCTGGAAAACAACCGCGCGTACTTTATCGATGGCAGCAGCAAGCACATCGACGCGGTGATCCTGTGCACCGGCTACAAGCACCACTTCCCGTTCCTGCCCGATGAACTGAGCCTCAAGACCGACAACCGCCTGTGGCCGATGAACCTCTACAAGGGCGTGTTCTGGGAACCCAACCCGCGCCTGATCTACCTCGGCATGCAGGACCAGTGGTACTCCTTCAACATGTTCGACGCCCAGGCCTGGTATGCCCGCGATGTGATCCTCGGGCGCATTCAGCTGCCCGGCCACGCCGAGATGGTCGCCGACAGCCAAGCGTGGCACGCACGGGAACAGACCCTGGAAACCAACCAGCAGATGTTCGAGTACCAGGGCGCCTATATCCAGCAACTGGTGGACGCCACCGACTACCCGAATTTCGACATCGCCGCCGTCAACGAAACCTTTCTGCACTGGAAGCACGACAAGGCGGAAAACATCATGGGCTATCGCGACAAGTCCTATCGCTCGCTGATGACCGGCACCCAGTCGCCGCCGCACCACACGCCGTGGTTGCAGGCCCTGGATGACTCGATGGCGGCGTACCTGGGTGAGCCCACGACACCCATCAAGTCGGTCGGCTGATGATGAATGCACCGCGTGTTTCCCATCCCCGAGAGCCCGGGCTGTTTGCCCGCGCGCCGAACCTGGAACGCTACCGCGTGGCCGCCGGCGGTGTGACCCTGGTCGACTTGCAGCCCGGCGACGGCCTGCAAGTGATCGACGTCGAAGGCCGGCAAACCTGCGCACTGCTGGCCCTCGACGCCGGCGGTCGCAGCGCGTTGGCGAGCTGGGGGCTGAGCGGGTCAACGGTTTGCAGCGTGCCTGGGCGTATCGGCCAGGCACTGCAGCGGCGCGGCATCGACACACAGGCATTGCCGCTGGCTGCCTCGCTGTGGGACGCCGACAGCCCGCCCGGCCACAGCCGGCAGTTTGTCGCCGAGGACGCGCTGCTGGTAATCGTCGCCGCACCCGCCGAGGCCACCGCCGTCGACCGGCAATACCGGCCCAGCGAGCTGCGCCTGCTGGTGACGCGGGCCAACCCCTCGCCGTTGCTGGTACCGGCCCTGCCCGAGCCGTTGGGCGATGTACTCGACGAATTCACCCTGCGCGCGGGCACGGCCCACAGCTACACCGTCGCCAAAGGGCAGTACATCCAGGTGCTGGACGTCGCAGGCCGCCAGTGTTCGGACTTCGTCGCCCTCGACCGGCGGGCCCTGGATCGCGGCGTCGAGCTGGACCTGGACCAGACCGTCACGCGCACGCTGAACGGCAGCGCCTACCCGGCACCGGGGCTGTTCTCGAAGTTTTTCGACCGCCAGATGCAACCGATGCTGGAGGTGGTGCAAGACACGGTCGGGCGCCACGATTCATTCGCCCTGGCCTGCGCGGCGCGCTACTACGAAACCCATGGCTATTTCGGGCACGACAACTGCAGCGACAACCTCAGCCGCGTCCTTGCGCCCCATGGCGTGCAGGCGCGCAACGGCTGGCCGGCGATCAATTTTTTCTTCAACACCGGTATCGATGCGCACCAGCAGATGACCCTCGATGAACCCTGGTCTCGGCCCGGCGATTATGTGCTGCTGCGGGCCATGACCGACCTGCTGTGCGGCAGTACCTCGTGCCCGGATGACATTGACCCGGCCAATGGCTGGAACCCGACCGACATCCATGTCCGCATCTACAGCGAAAAGGAGCGTTTTTCCATCGCCATGAGCACTCGAACCACGGCGGATGCCGACCCGATCCTCACCCGTGAGTCCGCGTTTCACTCACGTACCCGCGCCCTCACCGGCAGCTTCACCGACTACCGCAACTGGTGGCTGCCGCTGCGCTACGACGGTTACGGCGCCACCGAGGAATACCTCGGTTGCCGCGAACGGGTGGCGGTGATGGACCTGACCGCCCTGCGCAAATTCGAAATCATCGGCCCCGACGCCGAAGCCCTGTTGCAGTACTGCCTGACCCGTGATGTACGGCGCCTGGCGGTGGGCCAGGTGGTCTATTCGGCGATGTGCCACGCCCACGGCGGCATGCTCGACGACGGCACCTTGCTGCGCCTGGGCCCGGACAACTTCCGCTGGATCTGCGGCGAAGACTACGCCGGCGTGTGGTTGCGCGAACAGGCACAGAAACTGGGCATGAAGGTGTGGGTCAAGTCCGCCAGCGAACAGATTCACAACCTGGCGGTGCAAGGGCCGCGCAGTCGCGAGTTGCTCAAGCAGATGGTCTGGACCCCGCCCACGCAACCGAGTGTGGAAACCCTCGGCTGGTTTCGCTTCCTGGTCGGCCGGCTGGACGGCTTCGACGGCTGCCCGTTGATGATTTCGCGCACCGGCTACACCGGCGAACTGGGCTTTGAGGTGTGGTGCCAGCCCGAAGACGCCGAACGGGTCTGGGACCGCATCTGGCAACTCGGCCAACCCTTGGGCCTGGTGCCCCTGGGCCTGGAAGCCCTGGACCTGCTGCGCATCGAAGCCGGGCTGATTTTCGCCGGCTACGAGTTCAGCGACCAGACCGATCCATTCGAGGCCGGTATCGGTTTCAGCGTGCCGCTCAAGAGCAAGACCGATGACTTTATCGGTCGCGACGCCCTGCTGCGGCGCAGCGCCCACCCCAGCCACAAGCTGGTCGGCCTGCACCTGAGCGGCAACGAGGCCGCCCACCACGGCGACCCGGTGTACCAGGGCCGGGCCCAGGTCGGGGTGATCACCAGTGCCTGCCGCTCACCGCTGCTGGCCAGCAATATCGCGCTGTGCCGGGTCGACGTGAGCTGCGCCGAGCCCGGCACTGAACTTGAGATCGGCAAAGTCGATGGCCTGCAGAAGCGCATCAGCGCCACGGTCAGCGCAGCGATTTTCTACGACCCGGACAAAAGCCGGGTGCGTAGCTGATCGTCCCGAAACGTGTGTGCCACCCCATTTTGACTGCCCCAACCTAACCGCTATTCAGACATGGGAATACGAAGATGGAAGCGACGACGTTCGAGGCTGTACCGCAGGCTGCCGGCTCGGTGGGCAGCCTGCACCGCAAGATCGATTGGCGCGGAGCATTCTGGGTCGCCAGTGGCGTGCCCGCGCTGGTGCTGTTCTCCATTGGTGCGATTGCCGCCACGGTGGGCAAACCGGCGTGGATCGTGTGGATCGTGTCGATCCTGTTCGGGTTTATCCAGGCCTTCACCTACGCCGAGATCGCCGGGCTGTTCCCGCACAAATCCGGCGGCGCTTCGGTGTACGGCGCGGTGGCCTGGGTGCGCTACAGCAAGCTGATCGCACCGGTGTCAGTGTGGTGCAACTGGCTGGCCTGGTCGCCGGTGCTGTCCATCGGTTCGGGGCTGGCGGCGGGGTATATCCTCACGGCACTGTTTCCCGCCGACGCGTTGATCAACACCTGGCAACTGACCTTGCTGGACCTGGGCTGGGTCAAGAGCGGGCTGTCGTTGCGCATCAACGCGACGTTCGCCATTGGTTTGTTGATTTTGCTCACGGTGTTTGCCGTGCAGCACGGCGGCATCCTGCGGTCGGCGCGCCTGACCCTGGTGCTCGGCGTCACCTCGTTGATTCCGCTGCTGCTGGTGGGCGTGGTGCCGTTGTTCACTGGGGATGCGACCCAGGCCAACTTCCTGCCGCTGTATCCCCTGGCCCATGACGCGGCCGGGCAAGTCATCGATGGCCCGTGGGATATTTCCGGCTGGTCGCTGATGGCCGGCGGACTGTTCATGGCGGCGTGGTCCACCTACGGCTTTGAAACGGCGGTGTGCTACACCCGTGAGTTCAAGGACCCCAAGCGCGACACCTTCAAGGCGATCTTCTACGCCGGCCTGCTGTGCATCCTGGTGTTCACCTTGGTGCCGCTGGCGTTTCAAGGCAGCCTCGGGCTGGGCCAACTGGTGACGCCAGCGGTGCTCGATGCCAGCGGCGCAGTCGTCACGCCCGCGGTGTACAGCGGCCTGCTCTCGCCCGCGATCTACAGCGGCATGGGCGTTGGCCAGGTGTTGGCCGACAGCATCGGCGGCGGCAAGGTGGTGGCCAATATCGTGCTGATCATGCTGGTGCTGGCGACGTTGCTGGCGATCATGACCTCGATGTCCGGTTCGTCGCGCACCCTGTATCAGGCCTCGGTGGATGGCTGGCTGCCCAAGTACCTGGGGCGCACCAACGAACATGGCGCGCCGACGGCGGCGATGTGGACCGACCTGTCGTTCAACCTGCTGCTGTTGCTGATGTCGGACTATGTGTTTGTGCTTGCGGCTTCAAATGTCAGCTACATCATCTTCAACTTCCTCAACCTCAATGCCGGCTGGATCCACCGCCTGGACCGCCCCGACTGGGTGCGCCCGTACAAAGCCCCGACCGTGCTGCTGGCGGCCGGCGGCGTGCTGAGCTTCGTCAACCTGGCCTGCATGGGCCTGGGCGCGGACATCTGGGGCGCGGGCACGCTGGTCACCGGGTTGCTGCTGGCGCTGCTGATCCTGCCGGTGTTCTGCTACCGCCACTATGTGCAGGACAAGGGCCGCTTCCCCGCCGCCATGCTCACTGACCTGTATATCCAGGCCGATGACGGCCAACGCCGCGCCGGCTGGCTGCCCTATGCCACGCTGGTCGCCGGTGTGCTGGTGGTATATGCCTGCCATCAACTGGTAGCCTGAGCCTTCTGGCCTGCCTATGGCTGAGGGATTCTTATCCCTCAGCGCCTTAATTTCCCCAGACAACGGTGACGCTTTTGACCAGCTCTCTCCCCACGCCTGCCCGCGATATCGACGGCAAGGCCATCTCTGCCCAGGTACTCGACGAGGTTCGCGAAGAGGTCCTGCTGCTAGCCTCGCAGCAAATCTACCCGGCCCTGGCGGTATTGCTGGTGGGCGATGACCCAGCCAGCCACGTCTACGTGCGTAATAAGCTGCTGCGGGCCAAGGAAGTCGGGATTCGCTCCCTGGAATACCGGCTGCCGGAGGATGCCAGCCAGGCGCAGGTGCTCGACCTGCTTGCCCAGTTGAATGCCGATGCGACGGTCAACGGCATCCTGGTGCAGTTGCCACTGCCGGCGCATATCGACGAAGCGGCAGTGATCCACGCGATCGACCCGATCAAGGATGTCGATGGCTTCCACCGCGAAAACGTCGGCGGCCTGGTGCAAGGCATCGAAGTGCTCACGCCCTGCACCCCCAGCGGCTGCATGCGCCTGCTGCACGAAACCTGCGGCGACTTAAGCGGCTTGCACGCAGTGGTGATTGGCCGTTCGAACATTGTCGGCAAACCCATGGCGACCTTACTGCTGCAAGCCAACTGCTCGGTCAGCGTGGTGCACTCGCGCAGCGTCGATGCCCCAGCGTTGTGCCGTTTGGCCGACATCGTCGTCGCCGCCGTAGGCCGGCCGCAGTTGATCGATGCCAGTTGGCTCAAGCCCGGCGCAGTGGTGATCGATGTGGGGATCAACCGCATCACTACCGAGACCGGCACGCGGTTGGTGGGGGATGTGGATTACGCCAGCGCACGCACCGTGGCCAGCGCGATCACGCCGGTGCCCGGCGGTGTGGGCCCGATGACGATAGCCTACTTGCTGAAAAACACCCTGGTGGCGAGCCAGCTGCAACGCAGCAAGGCAAATGAGGGAGGGGACTTGCCCCCGATGGCCGTAGCTCAGCTACAACCAAGCTGACTGACAGACCGCTGTCGGCGCAGAGATGGTAACCACGATGCGAAGCGAGCCGCTCTTGCTCTTGCTGTAGATCTTGATCTGGATCTTGATCTTGATCTCAGGCGCCCCGTTAACCACGCTGGCCGTAATCCGATAGTGATTTGGGGGGTAAACCGGCAGGGATGCCGGTTTAGCCGCCCCGCGCCATGGATGGCGCGTGGCGGCGGCCCCCCACATCACTGTCGGATTACGGGCACACCGAGCCTAGGCGAGGTGCCGAGTGGTGGGGCAAGAGCCCTTTTGGTTACTTTTGGGGCTCTTTTCCAAAAGTGACCCGCCGTAAGGGCGGAACCCATAGCGGCCGTGACCGCAGCAACGGATATGTACTCGAACTGATCCAACATCCTGGTCGGCTGTCAGGCCGCCATCGGGAGCAAGCCCCCTCCCACATTTAGGTAGTGGGGCATCAGTTAGATAGTCGTCGGCTCCTGAGCCATCACGGAAGCAAGCCCCCTCCCACATTTTGAGCTGCGTTTACTCAGGGAAAATGATCAGTGGTTGTAGGCCCGCTCATTATGCTCGGCCAGGTCCAGCCCCATCTCCTCCACCGACTCATGGGCACGCAAGCCAACCAGGGCATTGACCACCTTGAGGATGATCCAACTGATCACAAAGCAATACACCGTGGTCAACAGCACCCCCTTAAGCTGGGCGACCACCTGCCCGCCCATGGTCACACCTTCCACCAGGCCACCCATGGACGGTACGCAGAACACACCGGTCAACACCGCGCCGATCATGCCGCCGATGCCATGCAGACCAAACACATCGAGGCTATCGTCGTAACCGAAGCGGCGCTTCAACACCGTCACGCTCAAGTAGCAGAACACCCCGCACAACAGACCGATAGCCAACGCACCACCGACACCCACATAAGCACACGCCGGCGTAATCCCCACCAGTCCGGCCAACGCACCGCTGGCCAGGCCGAGGGCGCTTGGCTTGCCGACCTTGAACCACTCGGTGAACATCCAGCCCAGAATCCCGGCGCAGGCGCCCAACTGCGTGTTGAGCATGACGATGCCCGAGGTGCCGCTGAGGCCGCCACCGGAGCCGATATTGAAGCCGAACCAGCCAACCCAGAGCATCGCCGCGCCGGCCATGGTCAGGCTCAAGTTATGCGCAGGCATCGGCGTGTTCTGGTAGCCCTTGCGCTTGCCGAGGATCAGGCACGCGGCCAGCGCAGCCACACCGGCATTGATGTGCACGGCGGTGCCGCCGGCAAAATCGAGTACGCCCCAGTTATGCATCAAGGCCCCCGAACCGCCCCAGACCATATGCGCCACCGGGGCATACACCAGGGTGAACCAGAGGGCCATGAACAGCAGCGCCGCCGAGAATTTCATGCGTTCGGCAAAGGCGCCGGCAATCAGGGCCGGGGTGATGATGGCGAAGGTCATCTGAAAGGTCACGAACACCCCTTCCGGAATATCCCCCACCAGGCTCTCCGGGGTCATGCCCGCCAGGAAGGCGCGGCTCAGGCCGCCGACAAAACTGTTGAAGGTCACCTGCCCTTCGACCATGCCGGACGTGTCGACCACCATGCTGTAGCCGTAGATCACCCACAGCACGCCCACCAACCCGGCGATGCCGAAGCACTGGGTGAACAGCGAGAGCATGTTTTTCGCACGGACCAGGCCGCCATAGAACAACGCAAGCCCCGGCAAGCACATGAACAGCACCAGCACGGCGGCGGTGACCATCCAGGCGGTGCTGCCGGTGTTCAAGGTGGGTGCATCAGCGGCGTACGCCAAGGGTGCAAAGGCACCGGCCGCGAATAAACCGAAGAAGGATTTGCCGAGAAGACGATTGACCATGTTCAAAGCTCCTGCAAAAGAAATGGGAAGTGTCGGGCAGCGAGCAGTTGTTGTTTGGAGAGCCTCTAGGCGGGCTCCTTGATTTGCCTATCTATTGTGGCGAGGGAGCTTGCTCCCGCTGGGGTGCGAAGCAGCCCTAAAAAGCCGGCTCCAGCTGCGCTGTCGAACGGGAGCAAGCTCCCTCGCCACAGGTTCTTCTCCCGCCTCAGTAACCGCTACCCGAACCCGGCACCCAACTGGTCCCCGCCAGCGGCACCCGGGCCATGGCGGCCGATTCCACCGTCAGCGCCACCAGGTCCTCGGGGTCGAGGTTGTGCAGGTGCGATTTGCCGCACGCACGGGCCATGGTCTGCGCCTCCAGCACCATCACCCGCAGGTAGTTGGCCAACCGCCGCCCGCCTTCCACCGGGTCGAGGCGCTTGGACAGCTCCGGGTCCTGGGTGGTGATGCCGGCCGGATCGCGGCCGTTCTGCCAGTCGTCGTAGAAGCCGGCGGCCGAGCCGATCTTTTTCAGTTCCGCGTCCAGCCGTGGGTGGTTGTCGCCCAGGGCAATCAGCGCCGCCGTGCCGATGGCGACCGCATCCGCGCCCATCGCCATGGCCTTGGCCACATCGGCGCCGTTGCGAATCCCGCCCGACACAATCAACTGGACCTTGCGGTGCATGCCCATCTCTTGCAAAGCCTGTACCGCTTGCGGGATGGCCGACAAAATCGGGATGCCCACGTGCTCGATAAACACTTCCTGGGTCGCGGCGGTGCCGCCTTGCATGCCGTCGAGCACGATCACATCGGCACCGGCCTTGACCGCCAGCTTCACGTCGTAATACGGCCGGCTGGCGCCGATTTTCACGTAGATCGGTTTTTCCCAATCGGTGATTTCGCGCAGCTCGGCAATCTTGATCGCCAGGTCGTCGGGGCCGGTCCAGTCCGGGTGGCGGCAGGCGCTGCGCTGGTCCACGCCGATAGGCAAGGTGCGCATGCCGGCCACACGCTCGGTGACCTTCATGCCGAGCAACATGCCGCCGCCGCCGGGCTTGGCACCCTGGCCAAGGACGATCTCGATGGCGTCGGCCTTGCGCAGATCATCCGGGTTCATGCCGTAGCGTGATGGCAGGTACTGATACACCAGGTGCTGGGACTGGCCGCGCTCTTCCGGGGTCATGCCGCCGTCACCGGTGGTGGTGCTGGTACCGGCAATGGTCGCGCCACGGCCCAGGGCCTCCTTGGCATTCGCCGACAGCGCACCGAAACTCATACCGGCGATGGTCACCGGGATCTTCAAGTGGATCGGCTTCTTGGCAAAGCGATTGCCGAGGATCACATCGGTGCCGCACTTCTCGCGATAGCCTTCCAGCGGGTAGCGCGACACGCTGGCGCCGAGCAGCAGCAAGTCATCGAAGTGCGGCAGCTTGCGCTTGGTGCCGCCGCCGCGAATGTCGTAGATGCCGGTTTCGGCGGCACGCTGGATTTCCTGGATGGTCAGGCGGTCGAAGGTGGCCGACTCGCGCAGGACCGGCGGGGTTTGTTCAGTCATGGTGGAGCTCCTGATCAGTACGCGGAGGCGTTATCGACTTTGAAGTTGTAGAGTTGACGGGCCGAGCCGTAGCGCTTGAAATCCGCCGCCTGGTGGGCGAAACCGGCGCGGTCGAGCAGCTCCTGCAACTCTTGCAGGTGCTCGCTGCGCATCTCTTTTTCGACACAGTCCGAGCCCAGGGACTCCACCGTGCCTTTGACGTAGATGTGAGTTTCGTAGAGCGAATCGCCCAGCGCATCGCCGGCGTCGCCGCACACCACCAGGCGCCCGGCCTGGCCCATGAAGCAGCTCATATGGCCGATGCTGCCGCCGACGACGATGTCGATGCCCTTCATGGAAATCCCGCAACGCGCGCCCGCGTCGCCCTCGATCACCAGCAGACCGCCATGGGCCGTCGCCCCGGCAGCCTGGGACGCGCTGCCTTTGACGCGCACCGAGCCGGACATCATGTTCTCGGCGCAGCCCACGCCGACATTGCCGTGCACGGTGATCGAGGCCTGCTGGTTCATGCCTGCGCAGTAGTAGCCGGCGTGGCCCTCGATATCGATGGACACGGCCTGGTTCACGCCCACCGCGAGGTTGTGCTTGCCGTTGGAATGGGTCACGCGCCATTCATTGTCGAGCACCGGCGCGTGCAGCGCCTGGTTGAGGTCACGCACGGTGGCAGTGGAAAGATCGATGGTTTTCATGTGTGCGCTCCTTAAGCTGACTGGCGTTCCCAGATGTACAACGTGGCCGGTGCCGGCTCCCAGATCCGCGCGTTCTCGATGCCCGGCAGGCTCGACAGCGCCTGGTACTCAGAGGCCATGGCGACGTAGTCGTCGGTCTCGGCGAGGATCGCCGGCTTGCACGCAATCGGATCGCGGATCACCGCAAAGCCGTTGCGCGTGCCGATGGCGAAGGTGAAGAAACCGTCGAGGTCTTCCAGGGAATGGTCCAGCGCCTCTTTGAGCGAGTCGCCCTGTTGCAGGCGCCAGGTCAGGTAGCCGGCGGCGACTTCGGTGTCGTTGTCGGTTTCGAAGTGGATGCCTTCGCGCTTGAGTTCCTGGCGCAGGCGGAAGTGGTTGGACAGCGAGCCGTTGTGCACCAGGCACAGGTCGGCGCCGGTGGAGAACGGGTGGCTGCCTTCCATGGTCACCGCGCTTTCCGTGGCCATGCGGGTGTGGCCGATGATGTGGCTGCCCTGCATGTTTGCCAGGCCGAAGCGCTGGGAAATTTCCTGGGGCAGGCCCATGCCCTTGAGGATCTCGATGCTCTGCCCGGCGCTCATGATGCGCACGCTCGGCGCCAGTTCGGCCAGGGCCAGGCGCACCGGAGCTTCGTCGGCGTGGATCTTCAATACGGCGGCGCTGGCGTTCTGGAACCAGTCCAGGGAACAGCCGAGGCGCCCTTCCAGCTCGCCCATCAAGCCTTTCCAATCGAAGGCTTCGGTGGTGGCTTGCAGGGTCAGCTTGACCCAGCCATCGGCGACTTCATCACCGTAGATGGCGAAACCGGCGCTGTCCGGGCCACGGTCGGTCATGGCTTGCAGCATGGGTTCAAACAGCTTGCCGAGCTGGGGTTCCAGCTGCGGATTCTTCAGGTACAGGCCTACGATTCCACACATAAGAACAGTCCTCACTTTGTTCGCAGTGGCAAGCTGCAAGTTTCAAGCTGCAAGCAAGCCGGGTAGACAGATGACTTGGAGCGTTTCCTACAATCGCTTTGACTTGCAGCTTGAAGCTTGCAACTCACAGCTGCCGCCCCTTGCCTCAGAAAAATTCGGTATAGCGCGCGACCTCCCAATCACTCACATGGCGGCTGTACTCCACCCACTCCATGCGCTTGAGCTTGATGAACTCACCCACGATCTGCGCGCCGAGCACTTCGGCGAACAGCGCATCGGCTTCCAGCGCGTCGCAGGCTTCCTTGAGGGATTGCGGCAGGGTCTTGATGCCGCGCTCGGCGATCTGTTCGAGGCTCAGGCTGTAGAGGTTTTCGTTGCAGACGTGGTCGATTTCCAGCTGGCGGTCGATACCGTCCAGGCCCGCGGCGATGATCGCAGCGCTGACCAGGTAAGGATTGCAGCCGGCATCCGGCAGGCGGAACTCCAGGCGGCCATACGGCACGCGCACCATGGCCGAGCGGTTGTTGGCGCCAAACGCAATAAAGGCCGGGGCCCAGGTGGCGCCGGACAACGAGTTGCCGACCACCAGGCGCTTGTACGAGTTGACCGTGGGCGCCGCGAACGCACACAGCGCCGGACCATGGGCGAGCAAGCCGGCGGCGAAGTGATAGGCGAGTTTCGACAGGCCCATGCCGCTCGGGTCGCTGGCGTCATGAAACAGGTTTTTGTTTTCGGCGCTGCTGATCGACAGGTGAAAATGCATGCCGTTGCCGGCGCGTTTCGGGTCGGGCTTGGGCATGAAGGAACAGATCATGCCCAGGTCATTGGCGATCTCGCCGGCGGCCATGCGGAAGAAGGTGAAACGGTCGGCGGAGGTCAGGGCGTCGCTGTAGGTGTAATTGATCTCGAACTGGCCGTTGGCGTCCTCGTGGTCGATTTGGTAGACCTCGAAATCCACCGCCTGCAAGGCTTCGGTCAGGCATTCGAGGAACACCCGCGAACGCGACAGGCCCTTGTAGTCGTAGCAAGGCTTGTCGAGGTTGTCGCTGGGGTCCACTAGTTGCAACTTGCCCTGCTCGTCGCGGCGCATCAGGTTGAACTCGGGCTCCAGGCCAGTGTTCAGCGTCCAGCCCTTGTCCTGCAGGCGCTGCACTTGTTGCTGCAACACGTAGCGGCTGTCGTAGGGATGAGGCTTGCCGTCGACATGCCCGACGCACACCACGCGCCCATAACCTGGCTGCCAGGGTACCGGGATCAAGGTCGACAGATCGCCGCGCGCCATAAAGTCCGGACCGTGGGGCTCCATGCCCATGCCGCTGATGGCAAACCCGGCAAACCCCGCGCCCTCTTCGGCCACCGTCTTGAGCCCGCAGATGGGCACCGACTTGGTCTTGGCCGCACCGTGTATATCCACAAACTGCGCAAGCACGTACTTGATCCCGTGCTTGTCGATGATGCGCTGGGTTTCTGCTGGCAACATTGCGTGTCACTCCTCGCGAAAGGCAAAACCGTGTGGGTGGGCCTAGGCTGTCTTTTTATTCCTAAAAAGAAAGTTAGTTTCCCTACAGGAATGCAATACCCTTGCCAGATTCGTGATCGACACATCGAAGTGGGTGGAGCCGCGCTTTTGTGCTGTATATATGGGAAAATTCTTTTCCCCGCAGGAATATGTACAGCGGGGTGACCTTCCAAGCGCCAAACCTTGCACTTTCCCAGTGCGAAAATAATATTACTGAACGGAAACCGTGCAGGAGCCGATGATCATGTCCACCGAAACCGCCCCGCGCCTCAAGCTCGAGCAATACCTGGGGCTGCAGATCAAACGCCAGCGCCAGGCCCAGGACTTGAAGCTGTCCGACGTGGCAAAGATCGCCGATATCAGCCAGGGCATGTTGAGCAAGATCGAGAACGCCCAGGTCTCCACCAGCCTCGATACCTTGAGCCGTCTGTGCGATGTGCTCGGGCTGCCGTTATCGAAGTTGTTCAGCGAATACGACCAGCAGGATGGCAGCGCCTTGCTGGTCAAGGCCGACCAAGGCATGGAAGTCGTGCGCCGGGGGACCGAGAAAGGGCATACCTATCACCTGCTCAACCACACGCGCGGGCCAAAGAAGAGCTTCGAGGCGTACATGGTCAGCATGGATGACGCCAGTGAGGAGTTCCCGACCTTTGCCCATCCAGGGACCGAGTTTCTGCATTTGCTGGAGGGGGAGTTGATTTATCGGCATGGCAACCAGCTGTATCGGATGGAAGCTGGTGACAGCCTGACATTTGAGGGCGAGATTCCCCATGGGCCGGAGGAGTTGGTGCGGGTGCCGATTCGGTTGTTGTCGATCATGAACTACGGTAACGACAAGGAATAATCCGAACTCGCGATACACCTGAAGCACAGAGATTCAACTGTGGGAGGGGGCTTGCTCCCGATAAGGGAGTGTCAGTGGATGCATTTGTCATTGACCCACCCTTATCGGGAGCAAGCCCCC
Source organism: Pseudomonas sp. SB113 (assembly GCF_040754745.1). Classification (NCBI taxonomy): domain Bacteria; kingdom Pseudomonadati; phylum Pseudomonadota; class Gammaproteobacteria; order Pseudomonadales; family Pseudomonadaceae; genus Pseudomonas; species Pseudomonas sp. SB113. The sequence goes on along the minus strand of NZ_JBFMHW010000006.1, from coordinate 218,025 downwards.
TCCCACATGTTTGACTGCATTCGATGCCGTCCTGCCGGCTAAAAATTTCCCCTCAGTTAAAAATCTTTCCCAAAACCCCTAGACGCCCCGCCACCATTCCCCTATAAAGCCACTTCAGGAATATTTTATTCCCCACAAGAAAACGCGCTCAAGGAATGAGCCTGCTGTCCTCAGATATTTTTTCGCTATGCGATGAGCTGCCGCCATCATCCCGAGGACGTGTCATGCAACACGAAAAAAACCATTTCATCATCAAGGTGACGTGCCCCGCCGTGTCCGGCATCGTCGCTGCCGTCACCACTTACCTGGCGGACAAGGCGTGCTACATCGGGGAAATGGCGCAGTTCGACGATGACTTCAGCGGGCGCTTTTTCATGCGTGCCGTGTTCCGCTTCAACGATGGGCACACAGGGGACCTGCAAGAGATCAGAGACGGTTTCGCCGATGTCGCCCAGGCCTTCGACATGCAGTGGGAGCTGTACGACACCCGCGAGCCGATGCGCGTGATGCTGATGGTGAGCAAGTTCGACCACTGCCTCACCGACCTGCTCTACCGCTACCACAAGGGCGAGATGGACATGACCATCACCGCCATCGTCTCCAACCACCTGGACCTGCGGCCGATGGCCGAGCGCGAGGGCATTCGCTTTATCTACCTGCCGGTGTCCAAGGACAACAAGGCCGCGCAGGAAGCCGAGTTGATGAAGATCGTCGACGACACCCGCACCGAGCTGGTGGTGTTGGCGCGCTACATGCAGATCCTCTCCGACGACCTGTGCCGGCAACTGTCGGGACGGGCGATCAATATCCACCATTCATTCCTGCCCGGTTTCAAGGGTGCCAAGCCCTATCACCAGGCTTATCAACGCGGCGTGAAGTTGATCGGTGCCACCGCGCACTATGTGACCAGCGACCTGGATGAGGGCCCGATCATCGAGCAGGAAGTGCAGCGCGTCGACCACGTGTACAAACCTGACGACCTGGTCGCCATCGGCCGCGACACCGAAACCGTGGCCCTGTCCAAGGCGGTCAAGTACCACCTGGAGCACCGAGTCTTCCTCAATCAGGACAGAACGGTGGTGTTCCGGTGAGCGCGCATAAACTGATCGACGGCAAAGCCGCCGCCGCACGGGTGCTGCTGCAAGTGCGCGAGGACGTGGCGCGCCTGCATGGACAGGCTATTCAACCGGCGCTGGCGGTGATTTTGGTGGGCAGCGACCCGGCCAGCCAGGTCTATGTGCGCAACAAGATCCTGCGCGCCGAAGAGGTCGGCATCCGCTCCGTGGAGCATCGCCTGCCCAGCGATACCAGCACCGAACAATTGTTGATCCTGATCGGCCAATTGAATGCCGACCCGGCAATCCACGGCATCCTCCTGCAATTGCCGTTGCCGGCGCAGATGGACGAACTGCGCGCCCTGGAGGCCATCGCGCCGGACAAGGACGTCGACGGGTTTCACAGCCAGAACGTCGGCGGCCTCAGCCAGGGCCGCGCAGTGCTCACGCCATGCACCCCGAGCGGTTGCTTGTATCTGTTGGAGCAAACCTGCGGCGACCTGCGTGGCAAACACGCGGTGGTAATCGGCCGTTCGAACATCGTCGGCAAGCCCATGGCCGCGCTGCTGCTCAAGGCCGATTGCTCGGTGACCGTGCTGCATTCGCGCAGCCACGACGCCCAGGCCCTGTGTCGCCAGGCCGATATCGTGATCGCCGCCGTGGGCCGCGCCCGCTTGATTGACGCGAGCTGGTTGAAGCCCGGCGCCGTAGTGATCGATGTCGGCATCAACCGCATCGACGACGACGGCCGCAGCCGCCTGGTGGGTGATGTCGACTTCGACAGCGCCCTGCCCCATGTCGCCGCCATCACCCCGGTGCCCGGCGGTGTCGGGCCGATGACCATTGCCTTCCTGATGAAAAACACCGTGGCCGCCGCCCTGGCGCAACACCACGCCCTACGCAGCCAATCGGAGGCCGTATGCCATTCAATCTATTGAAATACGGGCTGAGTTCGGAGTACCCGGTGGAGGTAGACCTGCCACCGCCCAAGGTACTCAAGTCGAGTTACGACGTGGTGATCATCGGTGCCGGTGGTCACGGCCTGGCGACCGCCTACTACTTGGCCAAGTACCACGGCATCACCAATATCGCCGTGCTGGAAAAGGCCTACCTGGGCGGCGGCAATACCGCGCGCAATACGGCGGTGATCCGCTCCAACTACCTCACCAGCGAAGGCGTTCGTTTCTACGCCGAGTCGGTGAAGATGTTCCAGTCGCTCTCCAACGAATTCGATTTCAACATCATGTACTCCGAGCGCGGCCAACTGACCCTCGCCCACACCGACGCCACCGTGCGTTCGTTCCGCCAGCGTGCCGAGGTCAACAAGCACTTCGGCGGGCGTACCGAGATGATCGACCGCCAGCAGATCCGCGAGCTGGTGCCCAGCCTCAACCTCGACCCCGGCCACTTGCCGGTGCTCGCCGGGCTCTGGCATATCGACGGCGCCACCGCGCGTCACGATGCCGTGGCCTGGGGTTACGCCAAGCAGGCGGCCAAGCGCGGCGTGGAAATCCATCAGCTCACCGAAGTACAGGACCTGATCATCGAAAACGGCGCCATCACTGCGGTGAAAACCAATCGCGGCACCATTAAGTGCGGCTGCGCGGTGCAGGCGATTGCCGGGCACAGCTCGCTGCTGATGGCCAAGGCCGGTATCCGCTCGCCGATCCAGACCTTCCCGTTGCAGGCGATGGTCACCCAGCCGTTCAAGCCGTTCCTCGACCCATTGGTAAGTTCCTCGGCCCTGCACTGCTACGTGCAGCAAACCAGCCGTGGCGAAGTGGTGTTCGGTGGCGGCTCTGATCCTTACCCGCTGTTCAATACGCGCTCGACCCTGGACCTCAAGGAAAGCCTGTTGGCCCATGCCATCGAGATGTTCCCGTTCCTGGCCAACGCCAAGTTGATGCGCCAGTGGGCCGGGATCACCGATATGACCCCCGACTACAGCCCGATCATGGGCCTGTCGCCGGTAAAGAATTACTACCTCGACGCCGGCTGGGGCACCTGGGGTTTCAAGGCCACGCCGATCTGCGGCAAGACCATGGCCGAGCTGGTCGCCAGCGGCGGCAAGGTGCCGGACTTGATCAAGCCCTTCGGCCTCGAACGTTTCTCGACCTTCCAGCAAGTCAACGAAATGGGTGCCACAGCGGCCAGCCACTGACGGAGAGCAGACGATGAAAATCATGATTTGCCCGCTCAACGGGCCGCGCAATATCAGCGAGTTCACCTACGGCGGTGAATTCAAACCGATGCCCGACCCGGTGACGTGCAGCGATGCCGAATGGGCCGACTACGTGTTCAACACCGACAACCTCGCCGGCGTGGTGCGCGAATGGTGGATGCACACGCCATCCAGCTACTGGTTCCTCGCCGAGCGCCACACGGTCACCGACGAGATCGTGCGCACCTTCGATCCGCGCGAAGTGTTCACCACCCGCGTCGACTTCACTACCGCCAAGGAGATCGCCGGATGAACCGCCTCCCCGCCCCCATGGGCTTGCTGATCCAGCGTGACCAGCCACTCGATTTCAGCTTCGACGGCCTGCCCTACCAAGGTTTGCAGGGCGACAGCATCGCCAGCGCGCTGCTCGCCAACGGGCGCTTCCTGATGTCGCGTTCGTTCAAATACCACCGCCCACGCGGCCCATTGACCATGGCCGGCCAGGACGCCAACAGCCTGGTGCAACTGCCCCGCGAACCCAACGTATTGGCCGACGCCCACGCGCTGTCCGCCGGCCTGGCGGTGACTGCGCAGAACGTCAACGGCTCGCTGGACAACGACAAGGACGCCTACCTGGGCAAGTTCTCCAAGTTCATGCCGGTGGGTTTCTACTACCGTTCGTTCTACAAGCCCAAGGGCATGTGGAAAGTCTGGGAGCCGATCATCCGCAAAAAGGCCGGCCTGGGCGTGCTCGACCTGACCTTCCAACCCGAGTACTACGACAAGGCCTACCTGTTCACCGACCTCGCCGTGATCGGTGCCGGCCCCGCCGGCTTGCAGGCCGCGCTGACCGCCGCGAATGCCGGGGCCAAGGTGCTGTTGATCGAGCAGCAACCGATCCTCGGCGGGTCGCTGACCTACGCGCGCTTCGATATTGCCGGCACCCGCGCCGACACCTTGCGCCGCGAGTTGCTCGGCGCGGTGCAGCAACACGCGAATATCCAGGTGCTCACCGACGCCACCTGCAATGCCTGGTTCACCGACAACTACCTGCCGGTGATCCAGGGCAAGCGCCTGTACAAAGTACGTGCGCAACAGTGCCTGGTGTGCAGCGGTTCGTTCGACCAACCGGTGGTCTTCCGCAACAACGACCTGCCGGGGGTGATGCTCACCAGCGCCGCGCAACGCCTGATGAAGCTGTATGCGGTCAAGCCCGGCAAGCGCGCGGTGGTGCTTACCGGCAACGATGACGGCTACCTCGCCGCCCTCGACCTGCATGACCAGGGCGTGGACGTCGCCGCCGTGATCGACCTGCGTCACGCCCCGGCGGACAAAGCCCTGCCGGCTGCCCTGGCCCAGCGCAAGATCCCGTGCCTGAGCAACAGCACCGTGTTCGAGGCCCTGCATGAAAAAGGCCTGCGCCATGTGAAGGGCGTCGATGTGCGCCAGATCACCGGCCAGGGCCAGGTCAGCGCCAGTGGGCAAGTGATTGACTGCGACCTGCTGTGCATGTCGGCCGGTTATATGCCGGTCTATCAGCTGCTGTGCCAGGCCGGTGGCAAGCTGGCCTATGACGATCAGCGCGCGGAGTTCAGCCTCAGTGGCCTGCCGCGCAACCTGGGCGTGGCCGGTTCCGTACACGGTCGGCATCACCTGGACAACGTGCTGGCAGATGCGACCAACGCTGCCGCCGAGAGCCTGCTCGCCCTCGGTTTGAACAGCGCCAGCTTGCCTGCAGCGCTGCGCAGCGAAGCCCAGGTCAACTTTAGCTGGCCGATCTTCCCGCACCCCAAGGGCAAGGATTTCGTCGACTTCGACGAAGACCTGCAGGTGGCCGACATCGTCAACGCCACCCGCATCGGCTACCGCGATGTGCAGTTGGTCAAACGCTACTCCACGGTCGGCATGGGCCCGTCCCAGGGGCGTCACTCGGCGCTGCCGACCGCACGGCTGGTGGCCTGGGCGACCCAGCGCAATATCAGCGAAACCGGGGTCACCACCGCACGCCCGCCGTTCGTGGCGGAGAAGCTCGCGCATGTCGCCGGGCGCGCCTTCGACCCTTACCGCCAAACGCCGATGCACGCGCGTCATGTGCAAGCCGGGGCGAAGATGATGCCCGCCGGTATCTGGCAGCGCCCGGCCTATTACGGCAAGGCCGACGACCGCGAAGCGTGCATGCAGGCCGAAGCGCTGCACGTGCGCAACAAGGTCGGGTTGATCGATGTGTCCACACTCGGCGGCCTCGACGTGCGCGGCCCGGACGCCGCCGAATTACTCAACCGCCTGTACACCTTCGCGTTCCTCAAGCAGGCAGTGGGCCGTTCGCGTTATGCGCTGATGACCAACGAACACGGCGTGGTGATCGACGATGGCGTGTGCGCGCGGTTGGCCGACAACCACTTCTACGTCACTGCCACCACCAGCGGCGTCGACCGCATCTACCAGCAGATGCTCAAGTGGAACGCACAGTGGCGCCTGGACGTGGACGTGACCAACGTCACCGCCGCGATCTGTGCGGTCAACGTCGCCGGGCCGGATTCGCGCAAGGTGCTGGAGCAGGTGTGCAACGACCTCGACCTCAGTGCCGAAGGCTTCCCCTACCTGGGCGTGCGCCAGGGCACGGTGGCCGGGATCAAGGCGCGCCTGCTGCGGGTCGGGTTCGTCGGTGAACTGGGCTATGAAATCCACGTACCGGCACGCCACGGCCTGGCGTTGTGGGACGCGTTGATGACGGCTGGCAAGGCCTTTGACATTCGCCCCTTCGGCGTCGAAACCCAACGCCTGCTGCGCCTGGAAAAAGGCCACGTGATCATCAGCCAGGACACCGACGGCATGACCCACCCGGCAGAAATCGACATGGGCTGGGCGGTCAGCCGCAACAAGCCGTTCTTCGTCGGCCGCCGCTCGGTGGACATCCTCGAAGCCCAGCCGCTGAAACGCAAACTGGTGGGTTTCAGCCTGCCCAAGGGCAGTGTGCAACCGCTGGAAGGCCACCTGGTGCTCAACGGCGCGGACATCAGCGGCAACGTCACCTCCTGCGAATACTCCACCAGCCTGGGCCGCATCATCGGCCTGGCCTACGCGGGGATCGACCAGAGCACACCGGGGCAGCGCATTCCAATTCGCGTCGAGGGCGGCATCGTCGTCCAGGCCGAGGTGGTGCAACTGCCGTTCTTCGACCCCACTAACCAACGCCAGGAGGGTTAAGCCATGACCAGTCTGAAAGCCCGAGAATTGTTCACGCCGCCCTGCCAGCTGCAGGACCAGACCGACCTGCCCCGGGTCGGCTTTCGCGGCGCACAAAGCGCCGAGTACCTTACCGCGCGCGGCTTTACGTTGCCGGGCACGCCCAACCAAGCCAGCGCGCAAGCGGACGGCAGCTGGGTGGCGCGCCTGTCGCAGAACGAATACCTGGTGCTGGGCAGCCCGCAGGATCAGGGGCAACGCATTGCCGATGAAGAAGCGCGCTGGGAACTGGACCACCGCGCCAACTACCTGCTGCCGCGCCAGGACAGCCATGCCTGTGTGCGGCTCAGCGGTGGCGTGATTGCACAGGTGATGGCCAAGCTGTGTGGGGTGGATCTGAGTTTCCCGGCCTTCAAGCCGGGGATGGTGGCGCAGACGTCGGTGGCGCGGGTCAATGCGCTTGTCATCCACACAGGGAGTGTGGAGCTGCCGGCGTTTCATATCCTCTGGGATCGCGCCTCGAAGGAATACTTCGAGGGCGCGTTGCGGGATGCGTTGGAGGAGTTCGGCGGAGTGGCTCAGTCGGTGTAGCCCAACCGCGCCGCCCTGACCTTTTGGGTGTGTTGACGTGTCGCCAGGCAGTAATACAACGGGCACGTCACCACCAGTCCCACCAGCCACGACAAGTCCGCGCCTTCCACCAGGTTGGCCCACGGCCCCACATACAGCGACGTATTGGCAAACGGCAGTTGCACGATGATGCCGATGAAGTACGCCACGATCGCATGCAGGTTGAAACGCCCGTACACCCCGCCATCCGCCTGGAAGATCGAGGCAATGTCATAGACCCCGCGCTTGATGATGTAGAAGTCGATCAGGTTGATCGACGCCCACGGTACCAGCACCAGCAACAGCGCGAGGATCAGGCCGATAAATTGCGAGATGAAGTCCGCCGACGCGCCCAAGGCGACTAGGCAGCAACCGGTGAGGATCACGCCCGACAGCAGCACACGCACCTTGATGCTCGGGGTCCAGTGGCTGGCGAAGGTCTGGACCGAGGTGATGATCGACAGCACCGCGCCGTACAGATTCAGGGCGTTGTGGCTGATGATATTGAGCAGGAACAGCACCATCAGGATCGGCCCCAGCCAGCCGGTGGCTTGCTTGACCGCGACCATCGCTTCGGTGCCTTCGGGCGTGACCAGTGCGGCAACCAGGCCAAAGGCGAAGGACAGGATGGTGCCAAGGGTGGCGCCCAGGTAGGTCGCAATGAACGGCCGGGTGATGCCGATATCCGCCGGCAGATAACGCGAGTAGTCGCTGGTGTAGGGCGAAAAGCTGATCTGCCAGATCACGCCGAGCGACACGGTGGCCAACCAGCCAGCCGCGTTGAAGCCGCCACGGGTAAGGAAGTCCGCGGGCAGGTCATGGGCGAAGATGTAGATAAAACCGGCCAGCAATGCGCTGCCCATCACCCAGGTGCCGATGCGGTTGAGGGTATGGATAAAGCGGTAGCCGATCACGCCAATGGCGGTGGCGCTGAGGGCGCCGATCAGGATGCTCGCGGGCACCGGCACCGACGGCACAATGCCGACGATGGACTTGCCGGCCAGGACGATATTGGAGATGAAAAAGCCGATGTAGATCAGTGCGGCGAAGAACACGATCAGCAGCGCGCCGTAACGGCCGAACTGGCCACGGCTTTGCACCATCTGCGGGATGCCCATGCGCGGGCCCTGGGCCGATGCGAGGGCAATCACGATGCCGCCGAGCAGATGCCCGAGGGCAATCGCCAGCAGCCCCCACGCCAGATTGAGATGGAACACCTGGGCCACCATGGCGCCGGTGACGATCGGCAGCGGCGCGATGTTGGTGCTGAACCATAAGGTGAACAGGTCGCGGGCCTTTCCATGGCGCTCTGCGAGGGGGACGTAATCGACCGTGTGATGCTCGATCAGGGGGTCTTGCCGGGACATCTGGGGCATGGAAATGAACTCGCGTTTGTCTGATCTTATAGTTGTTTGACGCCAAACCGGGGGAGCTCTCTGGCCGCCCCTCAGATGAACACCATATTATGGTATTCCAACATTTTCACAAGACTGATCCGCTGGTTTTACCTGCAACTGATCCGGTTCCTTGTCGTATTGATTCCTTGATTTCTCAACCTAACACCCCGTATTCATTGAATATTTCGCCACAAAAGACGTTTATCAGGGATTTAAAAAAGCGCTTGCAAGCTTTGTATTACGGTATACCATCATACCTACAACTCGATAAAAACCGTTTCACCGCCAGAGGACCGTCACATGATCGATGCCACCATCTACAAACAAGTGATGGGTTCGTTTCCTTCCGGGGTCACCGTGATTACCACGCTCGATGACGACGGGCAGATCGTCGGCCTCACCGCCAGCGCGTTCAGCTCGCTGTCCATGGACCCGGCCCTGGTGCTGTTCTGCCCCAATTACAGCTCCGACTCCTATCCCATTCTGATCAAGAACAGGCACTTTGCCATCCACGTCTTGTCGGGCGGACAGCAAAATGAAGCCTACGCCTTCGCGCGCAAGGGCAAAGACAAGGCCCAAGGCATCGAATGGACGCTCAGCGCACTGGGCAACCCGATCCTGGCGAATGCCACTGCAGTGATCGAGTGTGAGCTGTGGCGCGAATATGAAGGCGGCGACCACGCGATTATGGTCGGCTCGGTAAAGAACCTGATCGTGCCAGAGCAGGCCAATGGTCCACTGGTGTATTGCCACGGCAAAATGGGTACCCTGCCCGTGCCTGCCTGACCCTCCCTGCAAACCCGGTATTTGCGGAAAATAACAACAGATTAGAGGTAAGCGTCATGAAGTTTTCCCTGTTCGTACACATGGAGCGTTGGGACGAAAGTGTCAGCCACCGCCAGTTGTTCGAAGACTTGACCGAACTGACCCTGATGGCCGAGGCCGGCGGTTTCAGCACCGTATGGATTGGCGAACACCACGCCATGGAATACACCATCTCGCCGAGCCCGATGCCGCTGCTGGCTTACCTCGCGGCCAAGACCACCACCATTCACCTGGGCGCCGGGACCATCATCGCGCCGTTCTGGCACCCGCTACGGGTGGCGGGCGAATGCGCCTTGCTCGACGTGATCAGCAACGGGCGCATGGAAGTCGGCCTGGCCCGTGGTGCTTACCAGGTCGAATTCGACCGCATGGCCGGCGGCATGCCCGCCTCCAGCGGCGGCCAGGCGCTGCGTGAGATGGTGCCGGTGGTGCGTGCGTTGTGGAAAGGCGACTACGCCCACGACGGCGACATCTGGAAATTCCCCACCTCCACCAGCGTGCCCAAGCCGATCCAGCAGCCCAACCCGCCGATGTGGATCGCCGCCCGCGACCCGGACTCGCACAACTTCGCAGTAGCCAACGGCTGCAACGTGATGGTCACGCCGCTGATGAAGGGCGACGAAGAAGTCCTCGACCTGAAAAACAAATTCCAGGCCGCCCTCGACAACAATCCCGGCGTACCGCGCCCGCAACTGATGGTGCTGCGCCACACCCACGTGCATGCCGCCGATGATCCGGACGGCTGGAAAGTCGGGGCCAAGGCGATCTCGAAGTTCTATCGCACCTTCGATGCCTGGTTCGGCAATAAAGAGGTGCCGGTGAATGGCTTCCTGGCACCGAGCCCGGAAGAAAAATTCGCCGCCCGCCCAGAGTTCGAGCTGGAAAGCCTGCACAGGACCGCGATGATCGGCACCGCCGAAGAAATCATCCCGCGCATCCGCTACTACCAGGAACTGGGCGTGGATGAGTTCAGCTTCTGGTGCGACAACAGCCTGCCCCATGCCGAGAAGAAGAAGTCGCTGGCACTGTTTATCGAGCAGGTGGTGCCGGCGTTTCGTAAATAGACACTCGCCGCAGGCGTGGTTGCTGTCAACCACGCCTGCGGCTGATGTACCCACTGACACCCTGATAAACCCCCAGCAACACCCCCGCCAGCAGCAATGTCCATTGCACGCTCAGCGCCGCCGCCAGCAGGCCGGCCAACAATCCGCCGATGGCTTCAAAGCCGAAACGCATGGCGATATAGAAGGCAATCACCCGGCCGCGCAACGCTTCCGGCGCCGCGCTTTGCAGGGTCATATTGCTGCTGACATTGCTCACCGTGATGCCGAAGCCCAGCCCGGCAAGCGCCGCCAGGGTGAACCACAGCGGCGGGTTGGCCGCCACCGCGCACAGCGACACCGCACAGACCAGCGTGCCGAGCACGATAATGCGGCCCAGGTTCGAAGCACTGCCGGCAAACGCCAGGAAGATCGTGGCCACAAACGCACCGGCACCGGCTGCGCCCCACAGCCAGCCGAGGGTTTGCGCATCGCCGCTGAACGCATGCTTGGCCAGGATCGGCAGCAGTACGGTGTAGCAGGACGCCAACAGGTTGACCATCACCACACTGACCAGCAGCCGTCGAATCGCCAGGGTGGTCCACAGGTAGCGCAGACCTTCGCGGAAGATCTCCCCAGTAGACCCTTTGGCCCTGGCCTGCGCTCGGCTTTGCACCCTGCCCAGTCCGATCAGCAACATACCGAACGCGATGGACGTGAGCACAAAGCAACCGGCCTCGCCGCTCCAGTTGATCAGCAAGCCGGCCAACGGCGGGCCGATAAAGCGTGCGGCATTGATCAGCATCGCGTTGAGCACAAGAGCGTTGGGCAGGTCTTTGGGCTCGTCGACAAAGCTCGCGATCAAGGCCTGGCGCAGCGGCGTTTCCAGGGCGTTGAGCAAACCCAGCAGAAGCGCCATGGCAATGATCACTTCACGGCCCATCCATTGCTGCCAGGTCAGCACGGCCAGGGCCAACGATTGCAGGGCCAGGGCGGCCTGCACCGCCATCAACAGGCGGCGCTTGTCATGGCGGTCGGACCAGGCGCCCGCCAGCGGCCCCACCAGCAGCTGAGGCAACAGCGTCAGAAACGCAATCGCCCCCAGCAACACGGCCGAGCCCGTCAAGTGATAGGCGAGCCAGGACAGCGCGACCTGTTGCACCCACTTGCCCAGGGTGGAAAGGCCCTGGCCGACAAAGTAGATCTGAAAATTTCGATGGCGCAGCGCGCGCACGGGCGCCGGCCAGCGGGAGGAGGAAGCAGGATTCAAATAAACTCGCAGCCCTTTTGTGTGAGCGATTTCAGGACCCAGGTGCGGTCGTTCTCGCCCAGCGCGATCTGTTCAAGCTGCTTCTGTTCAGCGGCATGCTTGGCGTAGGCGCGATCATACACCTCACCGACCTGATCGAAGGGCACGCAGAGCAAGCCATCTTCGTCACCGATCACCAGATCGCCCGGTTCGATCACCATGCCCGCCAATGCAATCGGTACGTTCACCTCGCCCGGGCCGTCCTTGTACGGGCCGCGATGGGTGATGCCGGCGGCAAACACCGGGAAGTCACCGGCACCGATACTCGCCGCATCGCGAATGGCGCCATTGATCACAATGCCGGCCACGCTTTTCTTGATCGCGTACGCCACCATCATTTCGCCGATCAGTGCGTTGCTCAGATCGCCGCCGGCGTCGACCACGATCACGTCGCCGGGCTGGGCGATATCCAGGGCGTAATGCAGCATCAGGTTGTCCCCAGGCCGCGCTTTGACGGTCAGCGCCGGCCCCACCAACACGCCCCGGTGGTGCATCGGTTGCAGGGCGGCGCCACCGGCGGTCATGCGGTTCATCGAATCGCTGATATTGGCGACGGGCACTGTCCGGTAACGCTCGACCCACTCGGCAGCGACTTTACGTTGCTGCTTGAGCACTCTGAATCCGATCGACATGGGGCATTCCTCTTGTGGTTTTTATTAAGGGTGAAAATTCATAAAATGAAATGGTATTTCGAAATTAACATCGCAATTTAAAACTGACAAGACTCACTCACAGCGGCCTCGGCACATGAAAAACGATTTAAGGCTGAGAAAACCCCTTTACTTGTTGAATAACACGGGTTTTCACGCACGCACTCAATCGTTTTACGCAAACCAACGAAAATTATTTATTGCAACGCCATTTCATTATGTTAGGTTTCGAGCACTGTTGAGCGACATCACAAACCGCCAACTGCACACAGATAAGAAAACCAAGGTGCACCAAATGACCCGAACCCTCCTGCTGACCGGCCCGCAATTAACCGCCGAAGCTATGGCCCACGCCGCCGCCCATGGCGTGCGCGTCATCCCTACCACCCCGTATGCCCCGGCCGACGAACTCACCGCGATCATTGCCCACGAACAGCCGGACGCAATCATCGTGCGCCAGGGCAAACTGACCCGGGACATGATCAATGCATCTAGCGCGCTGAAAATCATCGCCAAGCACGGCGTGGGCTACGACACCATCGACATCGCCGCCGCCGCTGAGCGCGGCATCCCCGTCACCATCGCCCTGGGCGCCAATGCGCAATCGGTGGCCGAGCATGCGCTGGCGCTGATGTTCAGCGTTGCGCGCCAGACCGCCCTGCTCGATGCGCGCATGCGTGACGGTCATTGGGACAAAGCCACTGCCGTGGGGATCGAACTGTCCGGCAAGACCCTGGGCCTGGTGGGCCTGGGCGCTATCGGGCGAATCCTGATGGACCTAGTAACGCCGCTTCGCATGACCATCAAGGTATTTGATCCCTACCTGAGCAACTTGCCCGACCTGCCGAATGTCGAGCGCGCCGAGCACTTCGATGCCTTGCTGGCGAGCTGCGATATCATCAGCCTGCATTGCCCTCTGACCGAGCAGAACCGCAACCTTTTCGGCGCGGCGCAGTTCAAGCGCATGCGCCCAGGCAGCCTGTTGATCAACACCGCACGCGGCGAGCTGATCGATACCGAAGCGCTGGTGCAAGCGCTGAGCACCGGCCAGATTGCCGGCGCCGGCCTCGACACCTTCAACCCCGAGCCACCACCCGCCGACTCAGCGCTGTGGGGCCTGCCGACCCTGGTCGCCACCCCCCACGTAGGCGCCAACACCGCCGAGGCGCGGGATCGCGTGGGCCTGCTGGCCGTGCAACAGATCATCGACTTCTGGGACGGTAGCGCACCGGAGCCGCGCGCGGTGGTCAACCGCCACCTGTTCGCGCACTGATTGAACGCACATCGCCCGGCCTTCACCCAAGGAAGATCGGGCTCATTACGCTTCTCCAAAAAAAACAAAATGGGAGAGAGTCATGCCTATCAGTTCTACCGACATCAGCGCGATCGAGCGCTCAACCATGCGCAAGGTGGCGTGGCGGCTACTGCCGTTCCTGATCCTTTGCTACCTGCTGGCGATCATTGATCGCGGCAATATCGGCATGGCATCCCTGCAGATGAACCAGGACCTGGGCCTTACGCCAGCGATCTTCGGCTTTGCCAGCAGTCTGTTCTTCGTGTCGTATTTCCTGGTGGAGGTGCCCAGCAACCTGGCACTGCAACGTTTCGGCGCCCGGGTGTGGATTGCGCGGATCATGATCACCTGGGGGCTGATTTCCGCCGGGACTGCGTTTGTGACCGGTGCCAATTCGCTGTACGTGATGCGCTTTTTGCTGGGTGCGGCCGAGGCCGGCTTCTTCCCGGGCGTGCTGCTGTACCTCACCTACTGGCTGCCAGCGGCATACCGGGGGCGCATGGTCGCGATCTTCATGGTCGCCATTCCCGGCGCCAACTTCATTGGTTCGCCGCTGTCTGGCTTGTTGCTGAGCCTGGACGGCTGGTTCGGCATGCGCGGCTGGCACTGGCTGTTCATCATCGAGGGCATCCCCGCCGTACTGCTGGGCATCGCCTGCTTGTTCGTGCTCACCGACCGCCCCGAACAGGCCAAGTGGCTGAGCAACGAGCAACGCAGCTGGCTCACCGGCCGCCTGGACGAAGAGCGCAGCCGCAAGACCGCCATCGGGCATATCTCGCTGTGGAAACTGCTGCGCCACAAGCACATTTGGGTACTGGCACTGATCTACTCCGGCGCGTCGGCGGCGGGCAGCACCATGAGCGTGTGGGCGCCGCAATTGCTCAAGACGTTTGGCCTGAACAACCTGGAAATCGGCCTCGTCAATGCCATTCCCTACGGGCTGGCATCGGTGCTGATGATTCTGTGGGGACGCAGCTCCGACAAGAGCGGTGAACGCCGCTGGCACACCGCGACGACCTTGCTGCTGATCACCGCTGGCTTGCTGCTCGCACTGGTCACCTCCTCGCTCGTGGCGACGGTGTTCATGCTGTCCATGGTGTTGATCGGGGCGTACTCGATGAAGGGGCCGTTCTGGGCGCTGGTTTCGACCTGGCTCTCGTCCTCCACTGCCGCCGCCGGTCTGGCCGCCGTGGGCGCGATGGCCAATCTGATTGGTGGCGGCATCATGGTGAATGTGTACGGCACCATTCACCACGCCACCGGCAGTTACGCCCTGGCCCTGTTGCCGCTGGCGGCGCTGTGTGCCGCCGGTGCCGTGATGGTGCTGCTGATGGGGCGCAGGCAGATGCGGGATTTGAGCGGCACAGGCGAACTGATCGCCCGCTAATGCGCTGAAATCGCTGTACGGTCAATCGCTTGGCATTGCCCCCTGCGGGCAATGCCAGTATTTTGCAGCGTACCCGCCCCCCCCTTCAAGGAGCCCCCCATGGTAAAAACACGCCCACGCCCCGCCGTCACCGGAGTTGCTTCGGCTGATCGGGTGCTGACCGTGCTCACCGCCTTCAAGATGGGGGACACAGCCCTGGAACTGGCCGAACTGGCCGCGCGCACCGGGCTGATCAAGAGCACCATCATGCGCCTGATGGTGTCACTGGAAGACCACGGCCTGATCACTCGCCTGGCGGACGGCCGCTACCAGCTGGCGACCGAGATCATGCGCTTGAACACGGTGTACCAGGACGGCCTCGACCTTGAGCGCCATATCACCCCGCTGCTGCACCGTCTGACCCAGGAAACCGGCGAAACCGCTTCATTCTATGTACGCCACGGCGCCTACCGAATGTGCCTCTACCGGGTCAACTCCCCGCATCACCTGCGCTTGCACCTGCAACCGGGCGACACCCGCCCCATGGACGGTGCAGCCGGTGCCGAAGCGTTACGCACGCCGTATTCGCTGGCGGCGAAGATGATCAAGCCGTTGTTTTCCCATGGCGCCACCGACCCCCACGCCGCTTCGATGGCACTGCCGATCTTCGGCCCAGGGGAAAACCTGATCGGCGCCCTGGTGCTGTCCGGCCCGGCCAGTCGCCTGACCGCCGAGCAGGCGCAGACATTGCACCCGCTGTTCCAGCAGGCCGCCGTCGAGTTGACTCGCAGCCTGGGGGGCGACGCGCTGGAGGACGGGGAAACGGCGCAGAAAAAACCTCGCGGCAAAAAACCAGCCGAGGCGTAAAACCAAACCCACCCCGTATGTGGCAACGGGCTTGCGCGCTGCCACCTGTTGCCCAAGGGGTGCCTACACTTAGCCGACACGCGCGACATTTAGCCCCAGCCCATCATCGCAGCACCTGTAATAGACTATTGCAGGACTCTAATGTACTAACCAGTTACTTATCTTGCTAAAATCGCGTCTTTGCCCTCTCTCACTCGAGTCCTTTCGACATGAAACGAGCATCGCGCGCCACTGGCGTCTCTAGATTCTTACTCCTGGGTCTGGGCGTGATCATCGCCCTGCTCGGCCTCGCGCTGGCCATCGGCGGCGTCAAACTGATCAGCCTAGGCGGCTCCTGGTACTTCGTGATCGGCGGCGCAGCCATGGCGGTTTCCGGCCTGTTGATTGCCCGACGTAACACCGCAGGTGCATGGCTGTTCGCGGCGTTCCTGATCGGCACGGCCATCTGGGCGGTGGCGGATGTGGGCCTGGTGTTCTGGCCGCTGTTCTCGCGGCTGTTCATGTTCGCGGTCATCGGCCTGGTGGTGGCGCTGGTGTATCCGCTGCTGGCGGGCCGACCTGCGCGCGGTGCCTATGGCGTTGCCGCCGTGTTGGCGGTGGGCGTGGCGGCTGCGGCGGGCAATATGTTTGTCGCCCACCCCAGTGTCGCCCCAACCGGTGCAGGCCCTGGTATCACCCCGGTAGCCCCGGCCGATGCTCAGAAAGACTGGGCCCACTACGGCAACACCGAAGGTGGCAGCCGCTTCGCCGCGCTGGACCAGATCAATCGCGACAACATTAACCAGCTCAAAGTGGCGTGGACCTACCACACCGGTGACGTGGCTCTCAGCGACGGCAATGGCGCCGAAGACCAGCTCACGCCCCTGCAGATCGGCAACAAGGTGTTTATCTGCACGCCGCACAACAACCTGATCGCCCTCGACGCCGACACCGGCAAAGAGCTGTGGAAGAACGAAGTCAACGCCAAGTCGGCGGTGTGGCAGCGTTGCCGGGGCATGGCGTATTTCGACGCCACCGCGCCGATTGCCCAGCCGACCCAGCCCAACAGCTCGCCGATCATTGCCGCCAGCGTTCCAGCCGGTGCGCAATGCCAGCGCCGCTTGCTGACCAACACCATCGATGCGCGCCTGATCGCCGTGGATGCCGACACCGGCAAATTCTGCGAAGACTTCGGCACCCACGGCCAGGTGGACCTGAAAGCCGGCCTGGGCAATGTGCCGGACAGCTACTACCAACTGTCTTCCGCGCCGTTGATCGCCGGGACTACCGTGGTGGTGGGCGGCCGCGTCGCGGATAACGTCCAAACCGACATGCCCGGCGGTGTGATCCGTGGCTTTGACGTGATCAGCGGGCAAATGCGCTGGGCGTTCGACCCGGGCAACCCGGAAGACAAACAGGCCCCGACCGGCGACAAGACCTACGTGCGCAGTACACCGAACAGCTGGGCGCCGATGTCCTACGACCCGTTGATGAACACGGTCTTCCTGCCGATGGGCAGCTCGTCCACCGACATCTACGGCGTGGAACGCACCCAGCTCAACCACAAATACGGTGCTTCGGTATTGGCGCTGGATGCCTCCACCGGGGCTGAAAAGTGGGTGTACCAGACCGTCCACAATGACCTGTGGGACTTCGACCTGCCGATGCAGCCGAGCCTGATCGACTTCACCCCACCGGGCAGCGACAAGGCGGTACCGGCGGTGGTGATTGGCACCAAGGCCGGGCAAATCTATGTACTCGACCGCGCCACCGGCCAGCCACTCACCGACGTCAAGGAAGTCCCGGTCAAGGCCGCCAATATCCCCAACGAACCCTACTCGCCAACCCAGCCGAAATCCGTGGGCATGCCGCAGATTGGCGCGCAAACCCTGACCGAATCGGACATGTGGGGTGCCACGCCGTACGACCAGTTGCTGTGCCGCATCGACTTCAAGGGCATGCGCTACGACGGCCTGTACACCGCGCCGGGCACCGATAAATCCCTGAGTTTCCCAGGCTCCCTGGGCGGCATGAACTGGGGCAGTATTTCCACCGACCCGGTGCACGGCTTTATCTTTGTCAACGACATGCGCCTGGGCCTGTGGATCCAGATGCTGCCGTCGCAGAACAAGGCCCAGACTTCGTCCGGTGGCGAAGCGCTGAACACTGGCATGGGCGCGGTACCGCTCAAGGGCACGCCGTATGCGGTGAACAAAAACCGCTTCCTGTCGGTGGCCGGCATTCCGTGCCAGGCGCCGCCGTTCGGCACCCTCACCGCCATCGACATGAAGACCCAGAAAGTCGCGTGGCAAGTGCCGGTGGGCACCGTTGAAGACACCGGCCCGCTGGGCATCCGCATGCACCTGCCGATCAAGATCGGTCTGCCGACCCTCGGCGGCACGCTGTCGACCCAGGGCGGCCTGATCTTTATCGCCGGCACCCAGGACTTCTACCTGCGCGCCTTCAACAGCGGCAACGGCGATGAAATCTGGAAGGCCCGCCTGCCCGTCGGCAGCCAAGGCGGCCCGATGACCTACGTGTCGCCGAAAACCGGCAAGCAGTACATCGTCGTCACCGCCGGCGGTGCGCGCCAGTCCACCGACCGTGGCGACTACGTGATCGCCTACGCCCTGCCATAACCTCTCTGTCCGCGCGGTGCCCCTGCACCGCGCTCCGGCATCGGGGGCAAGCGCCCTCCCACTGGTGAGCGCTGCAAGTTTCGGCTACTACGCACAGGTGGCGCGGAGCGTCACGGGCTGCAGGAGCGTGGGAATGTTCTTTGAGCATCGAGCCGGGGGCGTTTTCGGGGGAGAACATCGACAATGCGCTGGTGCTGGGGTTGCAGGTCAAGGCGACGTTCTGACGTGTTTCAGACACCCATGGCGGTCGTGTTGAAACCCGCATCCACATGGAGGATTTCACCGCTGATACCGGACGCCAGGTTGGAGCACAGGAAGGCGCCCGCGTTGCCGACTTCGTCGATGGTGACGTTGCGCCGCAGCGGCGCATGGGCTTCGCTGGTCGTCAGCATGGCACCAAAGTTCTTGATGCCCGACGCGGCCAGGGTGCGGATCGGGCCTGCCGAGATGGCGTTCACGCGGGTGCCTTCGGGGCCAAGGCTGCTGGCCAGGTAGCGCACGCCAGCCTCCAGGCTGGCCTTGGCCATGCCCATGACGTTGTAGTTTGGCATCGTGCGCCCAGCCCCCAGATAAGACAGCGTCAGTACACTACCCTGGCGGCCGCGCATCATTGCACGCCCGGCTTTGGCCAACGCCACCAGGCTGTAGGCGCTGATATCGTGAGCACTGCGAAACCCCTCGCGTGTGGTGACTTCGGTGAAATCGCCGTCGAGTTGCTCAAGCGGTGCGAAACCCACGCAATGCACGATGCAATCCAGGGCGTCCCAGTGCTGCCCCAGATGTTCGAACACCTGCGCAATTTCATCATCGCTCGCCACATCGCAGGGTACGCACAAGGCCGCTCCGGTACCCCATTCAGCCGCCAGTGCTTCAACGCGGCCCTTGAACTTTTCATTCTGATACGTGAACGCCAACTCTGCGCCCTCGCGATGCATGGCTTGCGCGATGCCTGAAGCAATCGACAAGCGGCTGGCGACGCCGACGATCAGCACGCGCTTGCCCGTGAGAAAACCCATTGTGTGCTCCTTGCTGTTCGATACGACCACGGTTTGCTATGGCTGAACCACAGGAATCGCGTTGTTGATAATCTCGCGGGCGTGATTGGCCAGCTGTTTTGCACTCATCGCCGCCACCTCATCAGCCTCGATGGGCGGGTGGGCAATGATGCTCACGTCAGTACTGCGAAAGGCGTTGTAGGCGATATGGTTGACCGCAGGACTGATCGTGACAGGAACAATCCCCACCCCCATGTCCTTGGCGATCCGGAAGGCCCCGGTCTTGAAGGGCAGCATCTCGCCGCCATGGCTTCGTGTGCCTTCGGGAAAGATCCACAGTGACGTGTTGTCTGCTACCACTCGCTTGGCAATCTTGCGCAAACTCTGGATAGACGCCCGTGGGCTGTTTCTATCAATGAACAGGCTGCCGGTCAGCCAATACAACTGCCCGACCAGCGGCAGCCATTTGAGCGATTTCTTACCGACGATCACGGTGCCCGGATTGAGCGCCTGCGCCACGATCAACACGTCATAGTTGCATTGGTGGTTGGCCACGTAGATATACGGACGGGTCGTGGGAATGCTGTCAAAGCCCCGCACCTCGACGCGCACCGAGAAAATTTTATTAATTACCGAGTAGGCTCGGCAGGCCACGTACAGGTTTCTATTCTTCGAGGGGTTGATCAACATGTAGAGACACAGGAATGGAAAGCTCAACACGATCAACACCAACACCAGCAGCCCTCTGGCTAACGCAATCATAAGTTACCCGCCTGACTCGAATTTCCGGGCCCACCTGAAGCGGCCCCTTGAACATCGTTACGCTGAACCAGTGCAACGCCATAAAAACCTTCTTCATCCACACAGACCATCACACCGCCGCCCTGCGCCGGGATGTGTTTGGCCAAGTACGCCAATTGATAGGCGCCGACCAGGGACAAACTCAAGGCCTTGGCCCGATCGAGCCTCTCGACCGGCATACCCAGGGCCGTGCTCAACTGCACGCAGGCCGCCGGCCAGGCATCCGGCGCGGCCAGGCTCACGCGCCACTCACCCGACTCAATGCCCTGCCCCAGCAGAAACTCGCGTATAAGCTCGCCCAGGCTGGCCGCGTCGGCGGCGAGCAGTCGCCCCGTGACACAGGCCCGTACGACCAGCCCCGGCGCCTGCGTGTCGGTACTGGCCTGAAAGCTGAACACCGCCGCCGTGTCCGGCCGTTCTTCATCGGGCCGTTCGATAGCACGTACGTAGCGCTTACCAAACTCACCACTGAACGTCTCAAGCGCCGTGGTGTAGAGACGTTCCGAATCACCGCGCCGGGCAATCCTCAAGGTTTGAACCAAGGCGTTGTAAAAACTCAGCTCCTTTGCACACAGCGAGACGTTCGCGCCCTTGATGCCGTATTTGATCGCCAATTGGCCCAACGACGAATTGATCACGGTATTGGGGATCTGCGCGGGATTGACCTGAAAGGCAAAGCGGTTGTCGTTGGACTCCTTGATCAACTGAATGACGCTGTCGATAGACCCATTTGACGTTGCACCGATAAGAGCCGAGCACGTCAAGGCGTCACCGTGGTTGTCATCGCTGATCAACGCCATCGCCGCCAGCAGCAACAGGGCTTGGCGATCAAAATTTTTCAGCTCACGGCTCGCCACCAGCTCGCCAGCGGCCAAGTCCCACGCCGGCAAGGTGCCCCGGTTCAATTCCACGCCGCCGTGCTCGAACTCACCGGGCATTTGCAACATGACCCAATCACGCAGGATCAATCCAACGATAGCGTCGCCCGTCATTTCAGATTACCGAATACCAGAATTGAATTATTCCCGCCAAAAGCGAAAGCGTTGTTGACCGCCACATCGACCTTGCCGGCCCGGAACCCCTGTGCAACCACATCAAGGGGGATGTGCGGGTCCTGCTCGGTGACATTGATTGTCGGCGGCAGCCCTTCGCCTAACGCCAGCATGCAGGCGATCGCGCCAAAACCGGCCGCCGCGCCCATGCTGTGCCCCATCATGGATTTGATCGAACTCACCGGCGGCGGCGAGGCCCCGAAGACCGCTTCAATAGCTTGGTATTCGTTGCTGTCATTGGCCACGGTGCCGGTGCCATGGGCGCAGATATACCCCACCGCGCTCGGCGCCACTGCGGCCCTGTCCAGCGCCGCCTGCAGGCATTCGCCGACACGCTGGTGATTGAGCCTCACCATGTGGTCAGCATCGCAGTTCATCGCAAAACCCAGCACCTCACCATAGATAGGCGCGCCCCGACGCAGCGCCCGCTCGTAATCCTCAAGCACCAGGGCACTGCCACCTTCGGCGGTCAGCACACCTCTACGTCCGGTATTGAACGGCGTGCAGTCTTTGTCGGTCATGCTGCCCAAGCGATGGAAGGTGGCGAAGGTCGCTTTGTAGACCGCGTCGCTGCCACCGCAGATGGCAATCTCACAGTCCCCGGCCTTGATCGCCTCATAGCCGAAGATCAGCGCTGTGTTGCTGGCCGAGCAGGCATTGCCGATGGTGAGCGATTCACCGGTCGAACCGATTGACCTGAGCACATCACGGCTTATTTCAGAGGCAAACGCCGAATCGACTGACGCTTGCGAGTCCGACTGGGGGTCAGCCATGGCCGTCACCATGCTGTCGATCCGATCCGACTCGCCGTAGGTGGTACCGAAATAACAATTGACCCGCTGGCCGCGAATCGCGGCCCGCTCGATACCCGCGTCTGCCAGAGCCAGTTCAGTGGCAGCAAGGGCAAAATGGCTGGCAACCCCGGAACGCGCAAAGGCGCCGAAATTCGGGATCAAGGGCTCGACCGGCGACTTCACTTCACACCCGTATTTGCGCTCGAAGCGATCGGTGTCGATTTTGCAAAGCGGCGCCGTGCCATTAGCGCCGGCTTTCAACGCCTCGAAAAACGCGGCTTTGCCGATGCCGATCGGACTGACCGGCCCCAGCCCCGTGACCACCACCCTCCTGCCCTGGTCGGCGTTCATCATGCACACTCGGCCGCGGGCAGGGTCTCGTGGATAAACCCGAGAATGGAATCAACACTGATGATCTGTGGCAGATACGCTTCATCAACGCGCACCTGGAAAGCCCCTTCGATACCCGCCAGAATTTCTATACCTGACATCGAATCGGCACCGTAAGCCTCGACAAAGTTTTCGTGGTTGAGAATCTCCGAGGCATTGACCCCCAATACTTTGGCGACGATCTGCTTGATCTTTGCTTCATGCACAGTGTTCATAAATGCTCCTTTTAATAAAACGACTCAGATAACAAACGGGATAACTTTGAAGCTATCGAACTGGTACTGCCGGTACGCCGCGCCGAAATAACCCACCATCATCTTTTCCTCCTGGTTCACGCGCTTGAGAATCAACGCAAGTGCAAGAAAAAAGATGATCAGCGCCGCGTAAATACTCGTGTACAAGGAAAAACCGGTCACGATCAGCAAGGTGCCCAGATACGCCGGATGCCGGATATATTTGAAGGAACCGACCTTGACCAACTCATGATCGACCAGCACACGCAGAGAGTGGGAAAAGTGCCGCCCCAAGACGATCTTTCCATGAGCGCGCAAACCGATCCCTACGGCGATCAGCAGTGAGCCGATAAGTTGCAACAACACATCACTGCGAATCAGCAACTGCAACAACATGACGATCGATATGCCACAGGACACCATGAAGCCGCTCTTGATGCCCTTATCGAAGCTGCTGTCGCTGTCGGTTTCGTGGAGAAAATACAATTCGGCCAGCAGCAGGACACTGGCCATGATGATCGGCCCCAGGAATGTCAGACCGGCGTAATACACGAGGATTGCCGACGCACATGCCAACGGCATCAGAAGGCTTAACGCGACATCAACCCTGAGCGTTTTCAAAGTAGTCTCCTATCAAAGCCGACACGCTGAGCGGGGTCTCGATCACGCCTACACCGCTTTCGATTTGCCAGGGGCAGACAAACAGGTCATTGAAGCGCGCCCATGGAAACAGCTTGCGTGCGCGCCTGAAGCCGTCCATGAACGTCAGCACTTTGTAGACCCTGGCCATCGTGCGCACGCTGGCCGAACGTAACGTCGTGCCATTCCCGACCGGTTGCAGGCGGGCATACACTTCGCCTACCAGATCGTTGTAGGTCACCGTATGGTCACTGAGCAGGTAGTACGTCTGCAGTGCCTGGTCGGGAACGCGCGACAACCACTGGATAATGCAGTTGGCAATGCTCTGCACCCCAATCACATGCAGGGCCGGAAGTTGACCGGTGACCTTCGGCAGCAGTTTCAACCGGCACATCGAAATCATCGGCAGCAGGTTCTTGTCATGCCGACCCAGTACCGTCGGCACGCGCAATATGACGCCCTGCACTTTGGCGCAATTGAGGTGAATAACCTGCTCCGCTGCGTACTTGTCATCAGCGTAGGCATCCACCCGTTGCTCGGGGTTATGGGCTTTGACGCTGCTCAAATGAAACAGCGGCTTCTTGCCCGCGGCACTGGGTTTGATCGCCGCGAGTATCTGCTCTGTGAGGCCTTTATTGGTTTCGCCGGCCGTTCCCAGGCGGCTGAGACCGATGCCGGTGCAATTGACAATACAGTCGCTTTCGTCGACCAATTCAGCGAATGCCGGCGAACCGATTTCGCAGGCCTTGTAACCCGCCCTGGGCGAACGCGAGTGGCGGATCACCTCAATGCCCGGTACCGGGTCCAGGCGTTCATAGACCCCTCTTCCGATAAATCCACTGGCGCCTAACAGCAGTATCTTCTTCACGTACACGCAATCCCTTTCATGGGGTTAAAGTTTCGACCGTGAAACACCCTGAGCGATAAACCGTTTGCGCCTGCATACCCTGCTTTTGCAGGCGCTTGCGCACCGTTCGCAGAAACATGCCGTGGGAGACAACCACCACGGTCTTGCCGGCCCCGGTGCTGGCGGCGTGGAGTTCATCCGCGACCGCTGCCGCTCGACGGTACTCAGCCTTGCGGGAGGCAGCGCCCAACGAAATGCCCAGCAGCCAGGCCACCCGGTGCAGAGCGAACCATTGCCTCAAGCCCATCGTCACCAAGGGAATGGCGCTCAAGCGCAAGTCGTACTCGTGCAGACGGTTGTCCCGTTGGACTCGCTCTTCACCGAACAGACGGCACGCAGTGGCATAGGCTCGGTTGACGGGTGACGACAAGATGGTGGCTTCGGCACTCAGCAGCGGCTGCGACAACTGCGCGCGGTTCAAGAAACCGCTGATTTCGTCTTCTTCGATCAGTGCGGTGTGGTTGTACTCATCCAGGCGAACCTTGGCCAGCGCCGCACCGCAGCGCGAATAGTCAACCTGTGGTGAGGCATGTCGAATCAGGTAAATCACAGCAGATAGACTCCCGTCACGATTGCGTTACCGACCAGAAACAGAAACGGCGTATCCCAGGTGTGCGGGGATTTGGCTTCCGTCAGCGTCAGTGCAAGTGGAAACACAGCACAGAGCAGGAAAAACTGTCCCGCTGAAAAGTACTGCTCGAACGCCACGCAAAACACCATAGACATCACAAACACGGTGGCCGACCCTTCAAGGGTTCGCTTGAACTTCTTATCGATAAAAAAGCCCTTGGCAACGTACTCGTGCTTACCAAAACGGATGCCCACAGGCTCTGCCAGCCCGTCACCGAAGGTGGTGGCCAGAATCGTGATGTACATCAGCTCCACCGGCACCCCGAGCGCCAGCCAGCAATACTGGGTCACCCACAGCACGAACAGCCCCGCCACGGTTTGGCTCACCAGCCAGGAAAGGGTGTGCGGCGAGTCTTCCGGGCGATCGATACTGGCAAACATATGCTGTGCGGTGAGGGACCGACGCCGCGACCATCCACACATCGCCAGGAACAGGATGGCGGTAGAAACCATCGATAGCAGCAGGCGCTCATGGGTACTTTGAATATTGAACAGGACGAAAAACAGGCTGGGCAGCAGGAACATCGAGAAGTGCCCGACTTTCCTCGTGTAGTTCACCCGCACGCCGTGATTGAGCACCAACAGCCCCAAGCCTTTACACAGCACAAAATAGAAAAGCACGATGCCTAACAGAGCCGAAGCCACCTGAACCATTTCATTACCACTTCGTTGACGTATTAAATAGCGGGCACAGGCGCCCGCTACCATTGGGTACAGACGCCAGTCTCAGATCACGCTGCGCAGGGCTGTGATGCAGTAATCCACATCGGCGACCGTATGGTTGTACGTCAGGCACAGCCTGATCCGGGATTGATGATTAGGGACAAAGGGCGGCACAAACAGCGACCCCATGATGCCTTGCTTAACCAGCTCGGCGTTGACCCGTGCAGCCTCCATCGGGTCCTTGAACACCACGGGAATCACCGCCGTTCGGGAGCTGAGCTTGTCCACGCCCAGGGCACTCAGTTGTTCGTGGGTATAGCGCGTCAATTCGGCCAGTGCCTGTCGGCGTTCCGCGCCCTGCGTCGCGTTGATTTCAAGCGCCGTGCACGACGCAGAAGCGACACCCGGTGACACCGACCGCGAAGCGTTGTAGGTCGGGCAACGGAACCGTACCCGTTCGGCGAACTCATCGTCCTTAAACACTACGAACCCACCGGAAGAGCCGAACGCCTTGCTCATGGTGCCGACAATGTAGTCAACCTGCGCGACCACCCCCGCCGATTCACAAGCCCCCTGACCGGAGTCGCCCAACATACCCACACCGTGGGCATCGTCGATGTAGATTTCGAGCTGTGGATGCACCTGCTTCAATGCCACGATGGCAGCAAGATCAGCCACATCGCCGTCGGCAGAAAACACACCGTCGCTGATAATCAGGATTTTCTTATCCTGATTGAGCTGCACCAATTGCCCGAGCATCTCCACGTCTGCGTGGCTATAGGCCCTGAATGGGCAACCGGATAATTTCACGCCATCCCAGATCGAGACATGGGACAGTTTGTCGAGCAAAATCAGGTCGGCGCGCTCAGCGGCCAGGGGGATCACCCCGAAGTTCGCCTGGTACGACGTGGTAAACATCAGCGTGGTGCGCCCACCAAACAAATCACGGTAGCGGCTTTGCAAGCGCTCGTGGTACTCGGTAAAACCACTGAAAATCATCGGCCCACCGATATTCGAACCGTACTCGCGAATGGCCGCGATGGCCGACTCTTTCATACGTTCGTTATTGGACAAGCCCAAGTAGTCACACGACGCAAAGTTCAACAATGTGCGCCCATCTGCGAGGGTCATGTCCCGACCACAGGCCGAACGTACTTTAGGGAAGTAGGTGTAATAACCCAACTCTTTCGATTTGAAGGCGACGTCATCTATGCGCATAACACTCTCATTCAGCCGGCGTGGCATATCTATAAATTCGATAAACTCGCTCATGGCAAACACCCTCTTGAGTGAGGTGGCGCATGGTGCGCAGTACCATGATGTTGTCTTCCAGCATCCAGGACACACTGATGCGCCCGCGTCCGACCACACTTAATGCAATCGCGGATAACTTCAGCGTGAGCGCAACCGACAAGCCCTTGCGTTGATACTCCGGCGCAACACCAGTGAAAAACGCCCGGCCATATAAACCTTGTTCATTCAGGGCGGGTGCAAACATGGTAAAGCCGATGACTTCACCCTCCCGTTCGGCAATCAACGCAGAAATATTCCTGATATTACGAGCCGCCACTTCAAACTGCCCTTTCAACGCCGGGCTATAGCCCCAATTGCGTTCCCAGGCGCGGTTATAGCAATCGGCCAATTGCTGACTCTTGGCGACCAGTTCATCCTGGCCACAATGAACAAACTTGATACCCGCCAATCGTTGCGTCAGTTTTTCTTCCAGGGCCTGGTACTGATAACCCTGGGCAGGCGGTTCGAAGACAATCTCGATCAGGTCTTTTTCTTTGTGGAAACCGGCTTCGGTCAATGCATGCGCGAGCGCCAGCGTATTGGCGGGCAATGAAAACACATTGAAATCAGACTCGAACGTACGCAGCCCGCGCTCGACCAGGAACGAACTGTGAATAGGGCCGACCAGGTCGGTCACCTGCCGGGGCAGCAACCGCGAGCTGTTTATATAGTCGATTGAACTGCGCATCAGCGCCTGCAAGGCATCTGCCTGGGGTAGCGCGATCAGGGTCGAAAAATACGCAGTATCCAGCCCGTTGATCATTGCTCGCCGATCAAAATGCACAATGCAGAAGGCGACGAGGTTACCGTGCTCATCCTGCCAGGCCACCGGGACGTTATGCTCAGTGGCTGAATGCTCGCAGGCGGCTATCACCCGCTGTTCGATTTGCTGCTGTGTGCGACCTACCACCGACACTTGCTGGTCCAGACGCTGCAAGGCATACCAGTCGCACGCCGCCAAACCTATTACTCTACTCATCAATATTCTCGCCCCACATGCATGGCAGGGTTTTCAGGCGGCCAGGCACAAGGCGCGGGTGGTTTGGTCGTCGATCTCGATCCAGAAGGGCACGATGCTTTGGTTATCGATAAGGTGCGGTGGTGAAATTCGCCGGGTAGTGACGCCCATGCGTTTGAGCAGACGCTCATTGCCTACCGCACTGAATGCAATCAATCGGAAAGCGCCCTTTGAGCGCGCAACATCAATGACCTCTCGAACCAGCGTCACTGTGTTTTTCCAGGCTTGCGCAGCGGTTAATACCTGGCCCTTGGGCTGGCTGATGGCGAACCGTGAAAGCTCCCAGATGTCGGCTGAAAAAGGCAGAGAACTGACGCCCATCAAATGAGGAAAAACTTCCCCCAACAAATACGGACCATTCGTGGGAAGAAGTCGGGCACAACCGAATATTTCGCGATCACGATCACAGGCCACTACATAGACGGTATCCGGACGGTCAAACGCATCCAGTTCAATACCCTCTTCGCAATGTAACGGCCAACCCAACGCCTTAACGAATACTTCATACCGATATTTAGCCAACGCCCCAACCATGCCTGGCAAAAGTTCGCCAACCGTCCCTGTTATTGCCGTAAGCATGCCAACCATCCAGCCCGCCAATATGATTAAGCAAGTACAACAAACCCCTCACTGAGTGAGTAGCTGCCCGAATGGGCAGGTCAATCGGAACCCCCATTGCCTGGCCAGAACTTACTGGTCGAAAACCGACTTTCTAGTACTGACGTACTAATAAATAAACAACAAGAGTGCTTCGACCACCTCCTTCATCTCGCCTACGCCCCACGCCGAATAAGGGGTTACCGACTTTTGTATGCCACTCGCGAGCGTTCAACCGCGCGCCCTCTATCCGCTGCAGAGTCTGTATAATCTGCCCCCGCCTCACACACTCAGGGGGCGCTGACCACGGAAGGTATTATTGGTGAAAGAATGGCGCGAAACGTTAATCGAGGCAGTGTCGGGCTGCGCGACCGAACATGAACTATTCAACAAGCTGCATACGATAACGTCCAACTTAGGTTTCGAATTCTGCTCCTACGGATTAAAAGTTCCGTTGCCCTCAAGCACTTCGCAATATGTGCTGATTTCAAACTATCCCGCCTCGTGGGAAGAGAAGTACGTCAGTGAAAACTACTTCTCCCAAGACCCCACCGTCGCCCATGGCCTGACCCGCTCCATCCCGCTGCACTGGTCCGCTGCACAACAGCAACAACACCTGACTTTCTGGGAGGAAGCGCGTCATTACCAGCTCAACCATGGCTGGTGCCTGTCTTCGCAACGCGGCCCTAACGCGATTGGTTTACTCTCGGTGTCCCGCTCCGGTGAATACATTTCAACCACGGAGCTTGAGCACATCGAAAACAAGTTGATCTGGCTGACGCAGTTGGCACACGAATCGATGACGCGCTTCTTCTCCGAAAAATGCCTGCCAGAAATCCACCGCCCCCTGACCGCACGGGAAAAAGAAACCTTGAGATGGACGGCCCTTGGCAAAACCTATGTCGAGATCAGCATGATCCTCAGCATCGATACGCGAACGGTAAAGTTTCATCTGGTCAACGCCATGCGCAAACTCCAGGCCAGCAACAAAGCAGAAGCTGCCGTCAAAGCCTCCTTACTGGGATTACTCTTTTAGCCCTGCTGGTACTCCCGCGGCGTACAACCAAACTCGCGACGAAACACCGTATGCAGGTACTGCGCCGACTTGAAGCCGCACTTGGCGGCAATATCGGCAATCGCCAGTTCGTGGCTTTCCAGGCCCTTGGCGGCGGCGGCGAGTTTGAAACGCAGGATCTCGTCATGCACGCTGCAGCCGCGCACCTTGCGAAAGTGCGCTTCCAGGGATGAGCGCGACACGCCGACATAGGCCGCCACCTGCGCGGTCTTGATGCCCTGGCAGGCGTACTGGCGGATAAACAGCAGCGCCTGCATCACGTACGGATTACCCAAGGGTTGATGCAAGCTGGAGGCCTGTACATTGATCGCCTCCGGCGGCACCAGGACCTGCGTGCCCACGCACGGTTTGCCGTGCAGCATCTGGTGCAGCAAGGCGGCGGCCGTGCGCCCCATGGTTTCCGTGCCCTGGATCACCGAACTCAGCGGCACGCGCGTGAGGGTGCGGGTCAGGGGGTCATTGTCGATGCCGATCAATGCGACTTGCTCCGGCACGGCGATGCCGGCGGTGAGGCAGGCTTGCAGCAGTTGTCGGGCGCGGGCGTCGGTGACGGCGATGATGCCGATGGGCTTGGGCAGGCTGTGCAGCCAGGCAATCTGCTGTTCCACCGCGCTGTCCCACAACGGCGCGCTGGTGCCCAGGCCGCGATACACCTCGACGTGCAGACCATCGCGTTGCAGCAGGCGGCGAAAGGCTTTTTCACGCTCCTGGGCCCAGCGATTGGCCTGGGCCTCGGGCAGGCTGAAACAGGCAAATCGGGTCAGCCCGGCCTCGATCAGGTGCTCGTACGCCAGCTTCATCAACTCATGGTTGTCGGTGGCCACGTAGGGAATGCCCTTGGGATAAGCGCGCGCGTCTTCATACGAGCCACCCACCGCCACCACCGGCAACTTGCTGTCGGCCAACGCTTCGCCGATCAGCGGGTCGTCGAAGTCGGCAATGATGCCGTCGCCCTGCCAGCGCTCGATACCGCGCAGGCGACAGAGAAAATCCTCCTCGAGGAACAAATCCCAGGACGCGCGCGTGCTGCTCAGGTAATTGCCGATGCCGGCGATGATGCCGCGGTCGTAGATTTTGCTGCCGTTAAACAATAGGGCGATGCGGTGGACGGGCGGTAGGGTTTTCATTGTTTTTGTCCTGGGGCCAGTCGCAACAGACTAGCCCTCGCCGGTCAAAATCGCACTACACCTTGGTGATTTTCATAATCAGTGGGCCAGGTGCCGTTGCTAGTATCCAGGCACCGCCAAGAACAATAAGGAAAACGCCATGCCGTACTTCCCCGGTGTCGAGAAGGTTCGCTTCGAAGGCCCCAGCAGCGATGCCCCCCTCGCCTTTCGCCATTACGATGCCAACAAGTTGATCCTCGGCAAACCGATGCGCGAGCACCTGCGCATGGCCGCGTGTTATTGGCACACCTTCGTGTGGCCCGGTGCCGATATGTTTGGCATGGGCACCTTCAAGCGCCCGTGGCAGCGCAGTGGCGAGCCGATGGAAGTGGCCATCGGCAAGGCGGAGGCCGCGTTTGAGTTTTTCTCCAAGCTGGGCATCGACTACTACAGTTTTCACGACACCGACGTGGCGCCGGAAGGCAGTTCGATCAAGGAGTACCGCAACCACTTCGCGCAGATGGTCGACCACCTGGAGCGCCATCAGGAACAGACCGGCATCAAGTTGCTGTGGGGCACCGCCAACTGCTTCAGCAACCCGCGTTTTGCCGCCGGTGCCGCCAGTAACCCAGACCCGGAGGTGTTCGCCTATGCCGCCGCCCAGGTGTTCAGCGCGATGAACGCCACGCTGCGGCTCAAGGGCGCCAACTATGTGCTGTGGGGCGGCCGTGAAGGTTATGAAACCCTGCTCAACACCGACCTCAAGCGCGAGCGCGAACAGCTCGGGCGCTTTATGCGCATGGTGGTGGAACACAAGCACAAGATCGGCTTCAAGGGCGACCTGCTGATCGAGCCCAAGCCCCAGGAGCCGACCAAGCACCAGTACGACTACGACAGCGCCACGGTGTTCGGCTTTTTGCATGAGTACGGCCTGGAACACGAGATCAAGGTGAACATCGAGGCCAACCACGCCACCCTGGCCGGGCACAGCTTCCACCATGAGATTGCCACGGCCGTGTCCCTGGGCATCTTCGGCAGCATCGACGCCAACCGTGGCGACCCGCAGAACGGCTGGGACACAGACCAATTCCCCAACAGCGTCGAGGAGATGACCCTCGCCACCTATGAAATCCTCAAGGCCGGTGGCTTCAAGAATGGCGGCTACAATTTCGACTCCAAGGTCCGCCGCCAGAGCCTGGACGAAGTCGACCTGTTCCACGGGCATGTCGCCGCCATGGATGTACTCGCCCTGGCGCTCGAACGTGCGGCGGCCATGGTGCAGAACGACCAGTTGCAGCAGTTCAAGGACCAGCGCTATGCCGGCTGGCAGCAGCCGCTGGGCCAGGCCGTGCTGGCCGGTGAGTTCAGCCTGGAGTCGCTGGCCGAACATGCGTTTGCCCACGAACTGAACCCGCAGGCCGTGAGTGGTCGCCAGGAGATGCTGGAGGGGGTAGTCAACCGGTTTATTTATCGGTGACAGTGTGGCGAGCGGGCTTGTTGTGATGAGTGGGCTTGTTGTGGCGAGCGGGCTTGTTGTGGCGAGCGGGCTTGCCCCGCGTTGGGGCGCGAAGCGGCCCCATTGCAGGCGATGTGTTTTTAGCTGACACACCGAGGTGCCTGGGTTTGGGGCCGCTTCGCAGCCCAACGCGGGGCAAGCCCGCTCGCCACAACAAGCCCGCTCGCCACAAAAGCCCGGTTAGCCACAACACCCGGTTAGCCACAATTACAGTGTTCGCCTAGAGTCTTCACCCAGTGTCTTTCCAACAACAATAAAAGGACGCACCACCATGAAGTCATTCAAACGTACCCTGCTTGCCACCGCCCTGGCCCTGCTCGCACTGCCGGTGATGGCCGATTCCGCCCACCCGAAAATCGGTTTTTCCATCGACGACCTGCGCCTGGAACGCTGGTCCCGTGACCGTGACTACTTCGTCGCCGCTGCGGAAAAACTCGATGCCAAGGTCTTTGTGCAGTCCGCCGATGCCAACGAGCAGAAGCAGATCTCCCAGATTGAAAACCTGATTTCCCGGGGCGTCGATGTGATCGTCATCGTGCCGTTCAACGCCACCGTGCTGACCAATGCCGTCGCCGAAGCCAAGAAAGCCGGGATCAAGGTGGTGTCCTATGACCGCCTGATTCTCAACGCGGACATCGATGCGTACATCTCCTTCGATAACGAAAAAGTCGGCGAGATGCAGGCCAGCGGTGTGTTGCAAGCGGCGCCCAAGGGCAATTACTTCCTGCTCGGCGGCGCGCCTACCGATAACAACGCCAAGGTGCTGCGCGAAGGTCAGATGAAGGTGCTGCAACCGGCCATCGACAAGGGCGACATCAAGGTTGTCGGCCAGCAGTGGGTCAAGGAGTGGAACCCCACCGAAGCCCTGAGCATCGTCGAAAACGCCCTGACCCGGAACAACAACAAAATCGACGCCATCGTCGCCTCCAACGATGCCACCGCCGGCGGCGCGATCCAGGCCCTTGCCGCGCAGAAGCTGGCGGGCAAGGTGCCGATCTCCGGCCAGGACGCCGACCTCGCCGCCGTCAAGCGCGTGATCGACGGTACCCAGACCATGACCGTGTATAAGCCGCTCAAGCTGATCGCCACCGAAGCCGCCAAGCTCTCGGTGCAGCTGGCGCGTAACGAGAAGCCCACCTACAGCTCGCAGTACGACAATGGCAGCAAGAAAGTCGACACCATCCTGCTCACCCCGACCCCGCTGACCAAGGCCAATATCGACCTGTTGGAAAAGGACGGGTTCTATACCAAAGAGCAGATCGGCGGGCAGTGACCGCCATGGCCGACTACCTGCTGCAAATGAACGGCATCGTCAAAACCTTTGGCGGTGTCAACGCGCTGAACGGCATCGACATCAAGGTGAGGCCGGGGGAATGTGTCGGCCTGTGCGGCGAGAACGGTGCCGGTAAATCCACCCTGATGAAGGTGCTGTCGGCGGTCTACCCCCACGGCACCTGGGAGGGGGAAATCCTCTGGGATGGGCAACCGCTCAGGGCTCAGTCCATCAGTGAAACCGAGGCCGCCGGCATCGTCATCATTCACCAGGAACTGACCCTGGTGCCCGACCTGTCGGTGGCCGAGAACATCTTCATGGGCCACGAGCTGACCTTGCCCGGCGGGCGCATGAACTACCCGGCGATGCTGCACCGCGCCGAAGCGTTGATGCGCGAGCTCAATGTGCCGGACATGAACGTCGCGCTGCCGGTGTCGCAGTACGGCGGCGGCTACCAGCAACTGGTGGAAATCGCCAAGGCCCTGAACAAACAGGCGCGCCTGCTGATTCTCGACGAACCCTCCTCGGCCCTGACCCGCTCGGAAATCGAGGTGTTGCTCGACATCATCCGCGGCCTCAAGGCCAAAGGTGTGGCCTGCGTGTACATCTCCCACAAGCTTGATGAAGTCGCGGCCGTGTGCGACACCATCGCAGTGATCCGCGATGGCAAGCACATCGCGACCACCGCCATGGCCGACATGGACATCGCGCAGATCATCACGCAGATGGTCGGAAGGGAAATGAGCAACCTCTACCCCACCGAGCCCCATGCCATCGGCGAGGTGATTTTCGAAGCGCGCAATGTCACCTGCTATGACGTCGACAACCCCAAGCGCAAGCGCGTCGACGATATTTCCTTCGTGCTCAAGCGCGGCGAAATCCTCGGCATTGCCGGGCTGGTGGGCGCCGGGCGCACGGAGCTGGTGTCGGCATTGTTCGGCGCCTACCCCGGCCGCTACAGCGCCGAGGTGTGGCTCGACGGCCAGCTGATCGACACGCGCACGCCGCTCAAATCGATCCGCGCCGGGCTGTGCATGGTGCCCGAGGACCGCAAGCGCCAGGGCATCATTCCCGACCTGGGCGTGGGCCAGAACATCACGTTGGCGGTGCTCGACACCTACGCCCACCTGACCCGCATCGATGCCGAGGCCGAACTGGGCAGCATCGACCAGCAGATCGCGCGCATGCACCTCAAGACGGCCAGCCCGTTCCTGCCGATCACCAGCCTGTCCGGTGGCAATCAGCAAAAGGCCGTGCTGGCGAAAATGCTGATGGCCAAGCCCAAGGTGCTGATCCTCGACGAGCCCACGCGCGGGGTGGATGTGGGCGCCAAGTATGAGATCTACAAACTGATGGGCGCGCTGGCGGCCGAAGGCGTGTCGATCATCATGGTTTCGTCGGAGCTGGCCGAAGTGCTCGGCGTGTCCAACCGCGTGCTGGTGATCGGCGACGGCCAGTTGCGTGGCGACTTCATCAACGAGGGGCTCACCCAGGAACAGGTGCTCGCCGCCGCGCTCAGCCAAAATAATAACAATCGGAAAACCGCGTAGATGAATCAGGTCAAACAGCTGTTCACTCGCTATAAAATGCTCGCCCTGGTGATCGCCGTGGCGTTTATCTGGCTGTTTTTCAGCTGGCAGACCGAGGGCGGCTTCCTCACCCCGCGCAACCTGTCCAACCTGCTGCGGCAGATGTCGATCACCGGCATCCTGGCGTGCGGCATGGTGCTGGTGATCATCAGCGGCGAGATCGATTTGTCGGTGGGTTCGTTGCTGGGATTATTGGGCGGGCTCGCAGCGATCCTGGACGTGGTCTATCACATCCCGCTGCTGGCCAACCTCA
Source organism: Pseudomonas sp. SB113 (assembly GCF_040754745.1). Lineage (NCBI taxonomy): Bacteria > Pseudomonadati > Pseudomonadota > Gammaproteobacteria > Pseudomonadales > Pseudomonadaceae > Pseudomonas > Pseudomonas sp. SB113. The sequence continues at coordinate 182,824 of NZ_JBFMHW010000006.1, read as the reverse complement.
GCCTGGTGGCGTTGTGCGGCCTGATGATCGGCTTGGCCAACGGCTATATGACGGCTTACCTGCGCATTCCGTCGTTTATCGTTGGCCTCGGCGGCATGCTGGCGTTTCGCGGGATTCTGCTGGGGATCACCGGCGGCACCACCATCGCGCCGGTGTCGCCGTCGCTGGTGTATGTAGGCCAGGGGTATTTGCCGCATGCGGTGGGGATCGGCCTTGGGGTCTTGCTGTTTGCCCTGACCCTGTTTTTGACCTGGAAACAACGGCGCAACCGCGCGCTGCATGGCTTGGCACCGCACGCCCTGATGCGCGATGTGCTGCGCGTGGGGGTGATCGGCGCGGTGCTCGCCGGGTTCGTCACCACCCTCAACAGCTACGACGGCATCCCCGTACCGGTGCTGCTGTTGCTGGTACTGCTCGGCGTGTTCAGCTACGTCACCAGCCAGACCGTGTTCGGCCGCCGCGTGTACGCCGTAGGCAGCAACATGGAAGCCACGCGCCTTTCAGGCATCAACGTGCAGGCGGTGAAACTGTGGATCTTCGGCATCATGGGCGTGATGTGCGCCCTCGCCGGCCTGGTCAATACCGCGCGCCTGGCTGCCGGTTCACCGTCTGCGGGCAACATGGGTGAACTCGACGCCATCGCGGCGTGCTTTATTGGTGGTACGTCGATGCGCGGCGGCTCGGGCACGGTGTATGGCGCGTTGCTCGGGGCGCTGGTGATCACCAGCCTGGATAACGGCATGTCGATGCTGGATGTAGACAGTTACTGGCAGATGATTGTGAAGGGCAGCATCCTGGTATTGGCGGTGTGGGTCGATGTGAGTACGCGCACGGGTCGACGCTGACGCCACCCTCATAAACACCACAAATCCCGTGTAGGAGGGGCGGTGCGACGATTCGACTTGCCCCCTCCCACATTTGACTGCATTCCATTGTTTGATCGGTAGCTGTCTCACTTTCCAAGCAACACGGCCCCATCCCCCAACTGCCCGAGGCGATCCCCCGGATTGCGCAGCGGGCAATCATCCAGGGACAGGCAACCACAGCCGATACAGCCATCGAGCTGGTCGCGCAGTTGAGTGAGGCTGTTGATGCGTTCACTCAACAGGTCGCGCCAGTGTGTGGAGAGCTGGGTCCAGTCCCTGGCCGTCAACGGCCGCCCTGACGGCAGCTCGTCCAACGCGGTCTTGATGGTCGCCAACGGAATGCCCGCGCGCTGCGCGACCTTGATCACCGCAATCCGGCGCAGTACGTCACGCTGATAGCGACGCTGATTACCCGCGCTGCGTTGTGCGTGGATCAACCCCTTGGCCTCGTAGAAATGCACCGTGGCCACGGTCACGCCGCTGCGGCGGGCCAATTCGCCCACGCCGAGGGGGATGCGCACATCGATTTTCGCTTCCATGCAGCTCTTGACCTCATCTAAACATGAGGTTTTATAAAGGGTGTCGGCTTGCCTTGGCAAGCCTTCAGTCTTTTGAATCGGAGCCTACATGGACACATCCCAACCCTCCCCCTCCAACTGGGCCGCCCTGTTGTCCGGTGCCAACGGCGTACGTTCGCTTGCACTGGCAGGCGGCGTGGTGCTGCATGCGATCAACGTGTACATCGCCACCACGATTCTGCCGTCGGTGGTCCAGGACATCGGCGGCATCGACTACTACGCCTGGAACACCACGTTATTTGTCGCCGCCTCGATCCTCGGTTCGGCGTTGTCGGCGCGCCTGCTCGGCAGATTCGGGCCGCGTGCGGCGTACCTGGTCGCCAGCCTGGTGTTTGCCGGCGGGGCCTTGGCCTGTGCGTTTGCGCCGTCCATGCCGGTGATGCTCGTTGGACGCGTGGTGCAGGGGCTGGGCGGTGGGTTCTTGTTCGCGCTGTCCTACGCGATGATTCGGTTGGTGTTCGATGAAAGCCTGTGGCCGCGCGCGATGGCATTGGTGTCGGGGATGTGGGGCGTGGCGACGCTGGTCGGGCCAGCGGTGGGCGGGATATTTGCCGAGCTGGGCATATGGCGCGCGGCGTTCTGGTCGTTGATTCCAGTGGCCGGGTTATTCGCGCTGCTGGCGGCGGCGGTCCTGCCCAAGCGCAGCACCAACAGCGTTGAGCCGACACCACTGCCCCTTGCCCAACTGGTGCTACTGACGGCGGCGGTACTGGCGGTGTCGGCTGGCAGTGTCTCGTCCACCCTGCCCCTGAACCTGCTGGGGCTGGCCGTGGCAGCGGTGTTCACCGCGCTGCTGATCGTCACGGAAAGCCGCGCCCGCCATCGACTGTTGCCCGCCGGAGCGTTTCGGATCACCACTGCACTCGGCGCGCTGTACGCGACGATGTCATTGCTGGCGGTGGCCGTGACCAGTGGCGAAATCTTCGTGCCGCTGTTTCTTCAAGTCCTGCACCACCAGTCGCCGCTGGTGGCCGGTTATCTGGCGGCATTGATGGCGGCTGGCTGGACGCTGGGCTCAATCGCCAGCGCGGGCGTGACGGGCGGCAACATTCGACGGGCGATCCTGGCCGGGCCGATCCTGGGCGTGGTGGGCATGGTGGCGCTGGCCATCCTGATGCCCGTCGAAAGCAACGGCAGCGGGCAGACGCTCACACCGATCTGCCTGGCGCTTATCCTGATTGGGTTGGGCGTGGGGCTGGCGTGGCCGCACTTGCTGACCCGGGTGTTCCAGATGGCGCCGGTCGGTGAGCAGGACCTCGCCAGCGCGTCGATAACCACCGTGCAACTGTTCGCCACCGCGTTTGGCGCGGCACTGGCGGGCATGGTCGCGAACGTCGCCGGCCTCACTGAACCCGGCGGTGTCGAAGGCACCGCGAGCGCTGCGGTGTGGCTGTTTGGAGTGTTTGCACTGGCGCCTGTGGTGGGTGTGCTGATTGCCAGGCGGGTGGTTCGCATGATCGGTTAGTGGCCATTTCTGGAGATTGCCAAGACCACGGTGGATTATGAACGGCTCAAAAAGCACTGCCTGAACGGGGTCAAAAACTGTGGAAGGGGGCTTGCCCCTCCCACAGTTGACTGCATTCCAGGGTTGGATCGAGGAGGTCAGTGCTATTCAAACGCCTGCCGATTCTCCGGCGTGATCAACTTGAACGGCACCCACACCACCGTCGACTCCAGCACCTCGCCGCGAACCAGGCGTAGCGCGGTGTCCACGGCGCCACCGGCCTGGCCGGCGGCATCCTGGAACACGCTGACCGCCATCTTGCCCTCAGCCATCAATTTCAAACCGTCCGGGGTGCCGTCGATGCCGCCGACCCAATAGTCCTTGGCCTGCTTGCCGGCCTTTTCCAGCCCCATGATCGCGCCGATCGCCATTTCATCGTTATTGGCCGCAATGATCGAAAAATCAACGCCCTGCTTGACCCAGTCAATGACAATCGTGGCGGCCTGGCTACGCTCCCAATTACCGACTTTTTTCTGTACGACTTTCATATCGGGGTATTTGGCGACGACTTTTTCCACGTCCTCGGTGCGCATCAACGAGGACGCGTTGGCCGGGTCGCCCACCAGAATCACCACGTTGCCCTTGTAACCGGCGCGACGCGCCAGCTCTTCCATCTGCAAAGTGCCCGACTCCAGCTCGTTGGAACCAACAAACGCGGTCTGCGCCGGCCACTTTTCCGGGCTCGGATTGCGGTTGACGAAGACCAGCGGGATTTTGGCGTCCGAGGCCAGCTGCATCATCTGCGCCGCACTTTTGCCGTCCACCATCGCGACGATGATCGCGTCCACCTTGGAATTGACCAGGTTGCGGAATTGGCGCATCTGCAAATCCACGCTGTCCTGCCCGTTCTCCATAAAGATGTCGACGTTCATGACACTGGCCTGTTGCTGCACCCCATTGCGCAGCAGGGTCTGGAAGTTATCGTCGTACTTTGCCATGCCCACACCCAGCAAGGGCGTATCGGCCTGGGCTGGGGCCGGAATGAACAGCGTCGCCCCCAAGGCGAGCATTAACCATGCTTTCATGTTCTGACTCCCGCGGCTCAAACGCTGAAATGATGGAGCAGCTCGCGCTGCACCTTGGCCATGTCCGACAGCTCGTGGCTGCTGATGGCGGACTGCTCGGCGCCATTTGCCGTCTGCTGGGCCGAATCGTTGATCTGGATGACCATCCGACTGGTTTCCTGCACCGTGGCGCTCTGCTCCTCGGTGGCGGCGGCGATCTGGATATTCATGTCGCGGATACTGTCGACCGAGTCGCTCATCGACAGCAGCAAGTCACCCGCGCCCGAGGCCAGCGACACGCACTGGGTGGACTGCGCCTGGCTTTCGTTCATCACGTGCACCACCGAGTGAATCTTTTCCTGCATGAGCCCGATCATGTCCTGGATTTCGCTGGTCGAGGTCTGGGTACGGCTGGCCAGGGAGCGCACTTCATCGGCCACTACCGCAAAACCGCGTCCCTGCTCACCGGCACGGGCCGCTTCGATCGCCGCATTCAGGGCGAGCAGGTTGGTCTGTTCGGCGATGGTGCGAATAGCGACAACAATGCCCTCGATATTCTGCCCGTACTTCTGCAACTCATCGGTCACCTGCGTGGCCTTGTTCACCTGGTCGGCCTGCTGGCGGATATTGACGATGGTCTCGGCCACGCGCGCCTGCACCTTGTGCGTGAGTTCACTGGTGTCGTCCACGGCCTGGCGGGTGTCCTGCGCGCGCCGGGCCACCTCTTCGACCGTGCTTTCCATCTGCGTCATGGCCGAGGCTGCCGATTGCAAGCGGTCCTTCTGCTCATCCACCACACGGGTGGTCTGCTCGCTGTTCAAGGCATTGCTCCCGGCCGTCACGGCCAGCGCATCGGCAGAGCCGATCAATTCACGGAAGGTTTTGCGCAGGGCCGTGGTCAGTTCGTTCAGGTAACCGCCCAACTCACCGAACTCGTCTTTACGGCTGACATCGAAACTGACCCGCATGTCCCCCGCAGTGAGCGTCTTGAGCACTTCGCGAAACGCCGCCAGCGGACGCCGCAGGCTGAAGGCGACCCACGTACCAATCAACACCGCCGCCAGCACCGCAAGCACACATGCGATCAACAGCAAGCTGCGGCTGGTGCCGATGGTGGCATTGGCCGACTGACTGGCCTGGTTGGCGACCTCCAGGGACTGGCTGCCGAACTCGCCAATCCTGTCCAGGGTGGTTTTCAGCGCCGCATCCACCGCATTGCGCTGCTGCTGCACCTGCGCGGCCAGTTTCGCCTCCACCTGATAAGCCTGGAACAGGCCGTCAGGAGCGGTCAGGTCAGTCAGCAGGCGATTGACCATGACGCCGGCAATCCGCCCGACCCTCGGGTCAATCGCCGTCAGGGCCTGGGCCCGGGTGCTGATCACTTCGTCCTGCAGATTGAGCACACGCTGTAATTTATCAATGGCGGGCGTGACGGTATGAGCCGCGAAGCCATCGTAGGATTTGTTGACTTCCAACAGCAGCTTCTCCGCTGCGGCCACCTGTTGCGGTTCGTCGACACTGCGCGCATGCGCAATGTAATCACGCAAATAGCTGGTCAGCTGCATCGCCTGCGCACTGCTGTAGCCTTGCAGTTTGCGCGTCAGCGCCAACTGCTGCACATGTTGCAAGTGGGACGTCATCAACGCCTGCGCCTGTTCGGCGTAGGCCGCTACCTGTTGGCGCTGCTGCGCCAGGTTTGTCCGCAGCGCCTCATGCTCGCCGGTATAGGCAACCGTGCTGTCGAGCAATTGATTGAACTGGGCGATGCTCTCGGTAAACGGTGGCTTGCCGTCCTCGATCTGCTTGGGGTCGGTGCTGATCTGAATGGCCAGCAACGCCTGGTTGGCGCGCAGGATATGCACGTAGAGCTCACTGGCCGCGCGGCTCAAGGGGGCCGACTGGCCGGTGATAATGGTCAAGCGACTGCTGATGGACTGCGTGTTCTGATAGCTGATCCCCGCCATGATCAGCAATAACAGCACCAACACCGCAAATCCGCCGATCACACGTTGCAATATGGTCATGGCCACCCCTTTTGATTTTTATTCGTTGACCTGGGCGACGACCAGGCGTGCACCTACGAGTTCGGGATCGCTCGTGGTGCTAGTGCCTGTATCGGCTTGGTGGGCTGGGACTTGAGCGTTGAAGACAGGCTCAAACGCGGTCAAAAAAATGTGGGAGGGGGCTTGCTCCCGATGGCGGTGGATCAGTCGACATCTACAGTGACTGACACTCCGCCATCGGGGGCAATCCCCCTCCCACATTTGGATCGATTTACACCTGATGAATCAGGCTGGCTTTTGCACTGCGTTTACTGGCTCAACACCACATCCCGCATCGCCGGAATGTAACCGTAGTCGTAAGCCTCCTGCACAAACGAGCGAGCGCCCTTCAACACGATCCTGACCGTCGGCGCTTCAGTGCCGCCGATGCGGTAGTCATCGCCGGTGGTGGGCACGCTGTCGATAAACGACGTCACCAGGCCGTTGGGCATCACGCAGTGAGAGTACGTCTGGAACGGCTGCGAAGGCGGATTGCCAAGTACCAGCCCCGACGCATTCATCAGCGTATAGGGGCCGAACAGCTGATCGCTGACGAACCCATAGACGCCATCCGGCCCCGTCACGCCATCCGCATAGGTAAATTTGTGGCTGATGGTGAACAGGTAGTACTTGTTGTCCTGGAACACATAGTGCGGCCGTTCGGTCTGGTCGTTCACCCCGACGGCAGTCACCAGCGGCGGCAAAATCTCCCACTCGTCACCGTTGAGGTCTTTGGCAACCGCGATGCCAATACAGCCCACCTGATAACGCGCACCGCCCACATCTTCATGCCCTGGTGGCACCAGGCCTATTTCATTCGGGCCCACTTCGTGAGTCCCGCGCTCGCCGGCAACATTGCCTTCGAACACCATGTACAACTTGCCATCGACGGGATCGATAAAGGGGCTGGGATCGCGAAAGTTCCAGGTCGCATTCTGCGCTTCGGTTTGGTAGTAGGTGCCGTCGGCCTCGAACAACGACTTGACCTGATCAAAGCCCTGGAGGGTGACACCGGTGTCCGACGTGACAACCTGGCCCCTGACTTTGGCAATCGTGGCACCCGGTGTGACGCAGGTGTAGTACAGGTCGATGTCGCCGTTGTTATTCAACAGGATCGGTGTGCCCGCCCATTCACGGGTGGTCGGCGACACCCCTTCGGCCATGACACGGCCGCCGAAGATCCAGTCCTTGCCGGTGCGCGAGTACCAGTAGCAGATCCGCGCGTGACCATGGCGGTCTTCCCAGTCGCGCTTGATGTCGTAACGGCCATCGGCGTTGATGAATTGTGGGTCATGGGGGCGACGGTCGGCGGTCAGGGTGAAGATCACTGACCAGCCATTCACCGATACCACTGTGCCATCCAGTTCACGCAATGGCATGGTGTCCCAGATAAAGACCGTGTCACTCATGACAGGAAAGTCAGGACTCACTAACGGCTGGGTAGTCGTCGGGTCATTCTCATTAACTTTCAGCGCATCGGCCCGTGTCCAGCGAGTGGGTGTGTGATTCGCATGTTTCATGATGATGTCCTTTTGCTAACGCTTAAGTGACAAGCGAAGATTAAATAGCACCTGGCAGCCAGCAACTTAATACTGACTGAAAGAGCAAGAGATAGTTGGCTCTGCAAGTGCGCACCAAGGTTTAACATGGGCACTCGCTTATCGCAACATGAAGAATTATTTATATTACAAAGGCCATCACTGTATTTATATCCTTGATATAAATACAGTGGCACTTGCAATAAATGACAGCTCAGTAGAAAGCTAGCTAATCAACTACCGAATACCAGCGCCGCCGCTTGTGCCCCGGCATTCTTCTGTGTGAAGTCCTTGGCTTGCGCCGCCGTCTTCAAGGTATAGGCGTAGTTGGAACTGGCCGTCCATTGTGCTTTGGGCGACTTCTGGTTGGTGATCGGCGGCACACTGTTAGTATCAGTAAAAGTACCGGTACCCTTATCATCCAACATGCCTTTGTTTTGGCTGCCTTCGCCAAAATAGTTGCTTTCAGACAGGATATTGGCGTTCTGCGCCAGGGTAAAACCGAGGTGGAAGTTATTGATGTAGTTGTTATACACATGAAAATAACCGTAACGCATCAAGCCGGGCGCACGCACTTCCATATTGTCGAAGCGGTTATGGCACACCGTCAGGCGCGGATAACCGTTGAACTCTGCCTTATTATCATCTGCCGGGTGACCGAAGATCAGCCCGTACTTGTGGCTGCCAAAGAAGCAGTTGCTGATGGTGGCATAATCGGCCTTTTCGCCGATATACAGCAGTTTGTCTTCACTGCCGTCAGTGGTGGACCAGCTGTGCCCGACAAAAGAGCAATGGTCAATCCAGTATTTGCTGCCGTAGTTCAGATAGACCTGAATATCGTCATTGGCCTTAATACTCGCCGAATGCTTGAAGATAATATTCTGCAGAATAATGTTCTGCGACTGCGCGGTTGCACGCAGGTGAATATTCTCCAAAGTACGGTTCTGGAACGAACCGATCAAGGTCTTGTTGGCGCCCAAGTTGACTTTGGTCAGGCTCGACGCCGAGATATTACTGTTGATCACCAATACCCGTGGGGTGGTGTCGCCAATATTGGCCTTGAGTTGATCCAGGGTGGTGATACTGACCACAGGACCGGACCAGCCGCCACTGACTTTTGCCGCGAGGGCGAAACCGGTCAAGCCGGTGAGTTTGCTTTCTGGGTACGACATGAGTTCCCTCTCTATCAATAAAAAACGGCTCGGTATAACGAGCCTGGGCATTAAGTTAATCCATTAACTTACACACGGTGTTTGGCATGGCTGAGGTTGCCGGGTTTGGTTGGTCAGCGCTTAAACACTGTGTTTATGTACAGTATTCTTGATTCGCCTGGCCGTCAACCCTCAAGTGAAAAACAACCAAAAGTGGGAGGGGGCTTGCCCCGATGGCGATGGGTATCTACACAACGTTGTAGCCGCCAACGCTAACCACGATGCGAAGCGAGCCGCCCTTGATCTTGCTTTAGATCTTGATCTTGATCTTGATCTCAGGCGCCCCGTTAACCACGCTGGCCGGAATTCGATAGTGATTTGGGGGGTAAACCGGCAGGGATGCCGGTTTAGCCGCCCCGCGCCATGGATGGCGCGTGGCGGCGGCCCCCCAAATCACTGTCGGATTACGGGCACACCGAGCCTAGGCGAGGTGCCGAGTGGTGGGGCGAAGCGTTTTGCTTACTTTTGCGCTTTTCAAAAGTGAGCCGCCGTAAGGGCGGAACCCATAGCCGCCGTTACCGCAGCAACGGATATGTACTCATTCCAACCCCAGCAAATGGTCGGCCCAGAGGCCGCCATCGGGGGCAAGTCGAATCATCGCACCGCCCCTCCCACAGGGTTCTGCTGTGTTCTTTTGGCCGTTATTTCGACACCGGCATCGCAAACTCCGCGCCCTGCTCGATGCTCTCCGACCAACGCTGCATGATCGATTTCTGCTTGGTGTAGAAGCGCACCCCCTCAGTGCCGTAGGCATGCATGTCGCCGAACAGGCTCTTCTTCCAGCCACCAAACCCGTGCCAGGCCATCGGCACCGGGATCGGCACGTTGATGCCGACCATGCCCACTTCGATACGTCGGGCAAACTCGCGGGCAATGTTGCCGTCGCGGGTAAAGCAGCTGACGCCGTTGCCGAATTCGTGGTCGTTGACCAGCTTCACCGCTTCGGCGAAGTCATTCACGCGCACGCAGGCCAGCACCGGGCCGAAGATTTCTTCGCGGTAGATGCTCATCTCTTTGGTCACGTGGTCGAACAAGGTCGCGCCGAGCCAGAAGCCGTTTTCCAGGCCGGCTTCGGTAGGTACATAGTCACGCCCGTCGAGCAGCAGTTGTGCGCCGGCCTGCACGCCTTGTTCGATGTAGCCGCTGATGCGCTCCAGTGCCGCGCGGGACACAATCGGGCCCATCTCGGCCTTGAGGTCGCGGCCGTCGGTGATGCGCAGGTGCTTGGCGCGTTCGGTCAGGGCGGCGATGACTTTGTCACCGACATCGCCGACCAGCACCGCTACGGAGATGGCCATGCAGCGTTCGCCGGCACTGCCGTAGGCGGCGCCCATCAAGGCGTCGACGGTTTTTTCGATATCTGCGTCGGGCATCACCACCATGTGGTTCTTCGCGCCGCCCAGGCCCTGCACGCGCTTGCCGTTGCGCGCACCGGTTTCGTAGATGTACTGCGCAATCGGCGTGGAGCCGACGAAGCTCACGGCCTTGACGTCCGGGTGGGCGATCAGTGCGTCCACCGATTCCTTGTCGCCCTGCACCACGTTGAACACGCCTTTGGGCAGGCCGGCTTCACGCAGCAACTCGGCCATGAACAACGAAGCACTTGGATCGGTCGGGCTTGGCTTGAGGATGAAGGTGTTGCCCGCCGCGATGGCGATCGGGTACATCCACATGGGCACCATCACCGGGAAGTTGAACGGCGTGACGCCGGCCACGACGCCCAGGGGTTGGCGCATCGTCCAGTTGTCCATGCCACGGGAGACCTGGTCGGAATGCTCGCCCTTGAGCAGGTTGGGGATGCCGCAGGCGAATTCGAGAATGTCGATGCCACGGTCGACTTCGCCCTGGGCATCGGTGAAGACCTTGCCATGTTCAGCGACGATGATGCGCGCCAGGTCGTCCTTGCGCTCGCGCAGCAGGTGCAGGTATTCGAACAGCACGCGGGCGCGGCGGATGGGCGGGGTGTCGGCCCAACCGGCAAAGGCGGCCTGGGCAGCGGCGACGGCTTCGGACACGGTCTGGCTGCTGGCCAGTGCGACGCGGCCGGTCACTTCGCCGGTGGCCGGGTTGTAGACGTCCTGATAGCGATCATCGCGGCTTACGCGCTGGTCGTTGATGTAGTGCTCGATTGTTGTCGTCATGGCAGTCGATCCAGGTGGGTTGCGTTGGGACATACGATAGGCTTTCGATTTGTTCCAAACCAGAGCAGAATCCAGAACTGATTGTCCTTATAAGCGAACAATAGACACATGGAAAAATCCGAGATCGAAGGCCTGTGGACCCACATCCACTGGCTGTCAGTGCTGGAAGAACACGGCACCTACACCGCCGCCGCCGCGCGCCTGGGGGTGAGTAAATCTGCGGTCAGCCAGCGCATTTCCGACCTGGAGAAAGCCACCGGCACGCGGCTGGTGACGCGCACCACGCGCAGTGTGCGGCTGACCGACGCCGGACTGTCGCTGACCCGTGAAGTGCGCGGTGCCTATGAGCAAATCGCGCGCAGTTTCTCGTCGGTGCGCGATTCCACCGGGGAAATTCGAGGCCTGGTGCGCTTGACCGCGCCGGTAGCATTCGCCCGGCAACAACTGGTGCCGCACTTGTCGGAATTCCTGCAGCAGTACCCGCAGGTGCGCATCCAGCTGGATGTGTCGGATGCGCTGAGTTCACTGGCGGCCGAAGGCTACGACCTGGCCGTGCGGCATGGCTTCCAGGTGCCGGAAACCCACGTGGCGTGGAAACTCTGCGACACCGGCTCGGTGCTGGTCGCCACCCGTGATTACCTGCAACGCCACGGCGAACCGCGCGAACCCGGCGACCTGTCCGCGCACAACTGCCTGTTCTACCCGCGCGGCACCGACCAGCCCGCGTGGACGTTCGAGCGCGGCAACAAAACCGTGGAACGCCTCACCGTGCCCATCGCCGGCAGCTTCGCCACCAACAACAGCGAAGCCCTGCGCGACTCGGCGCTCAACCACTTGGGCATCGCCCTGCTCCCAGACTTCAGCGCCCACACCGCACTGGCCAGCGGCAAGCTGGTGCAGGTGCTCAAGGGCTGGACACTCAAGGGCGCGTTTGCCGATGAAATCTACCTGATCCGGCCGTACTCGCCCCATGTACCGAAGTCGGTGAGTGCGTTGGTGGGTTATTTGAAGGGCAAGTTGTCGGGTGGATTTCGGTTCGTAGTTTGAGGCACTGCACCCATGACTTTTTTGCACAACGCTCCGGTGTTTTTGAGCGTTTTGCTCTTATTTATGCGTGCCTATACTCGGTCCAGCCTCTCGATGCACCCGAGGGGTCAGTCCCCACAACAATAATTAAGGACACCGACCATGACCCAGTCCTTCCTGGCTGCCCGGGATTTTCTGCTCGCGCATCGCACCGACTACGCCACCGCTGCCCGCGACTTCCGCTGGCCGCAACTGGACACGTTCAATTGGGCCCTGGATTACTTCGATGCCATGGCCGAGGGCAATGCCGCCGACGCGCTGTGGATCGTCGAAGAGGACGGCAGCGAGCAACGCTACAGCTTCCAGCAACTGGCCGCGCGCTCCAATCAGGTCGCCAACCACCTGCGTGCCCTCGGCGTACGCCGTGGCGAGCGCGTGCTGCTGATGCTCGGCAACGATGTGGCACTGTGGGAAACCATGCTGGCGGCCTTCAAGCTGGGCGCCGTGGTGATCCCCGCCACCGCCCTGCTCAACCCGGTTGACCTGCACGACCGCATCGAGCGAGGCCAGGTACGCCACCTGGTGGTCGGCGAGGCGCATGTTGGCAAGTTCGACGGCCTGGGTGAGGGTTGCAGCCGCGTCTGCGTGGGGGCGGCGCCTATTGGCTGGGTCGCGCACAGCGCCGCCTTTGAATACCCCGAGCGGTTCGACGCCGAGGGCCGTACCTTGGCCACGGACCCGATGCTGCTGTATTTCACCTCTGGCACCACCTCAAAACCGAAGATGGTGCTGCACAGCCACCAGAGCTATCCGGTCGGCCATCTGTCGACCATGTACTGGATCGGCCTGCAACCCGGCGACCTGCACCTGAACATCTCATCACCGGGCTGGGCCAAGCATGCCTGGAGCTGCCTGTTCGCGCCGTGGAATGCCGGCGCCTGCATCTTTATCCATAACGTCGCGCGGTTCAGTGCCCAGGCGTTGCTCGGCGCGCTGGAGAAGTATCGGGTGACCAGCCTGTGCGCCCCGCCCACGGTGTGGCGCATGTTGATCCAGGAAGACCTGGCCAGCTACAAAACGCGCCTGAACCTGCGCGAACTGGTGGGCGCCGGTGAGCCACTGAACCCGGAGATCATCGAGCAGATCCAACAAGCCTGGGGCCTGCCGCTGCGCGACGGCTTCGGCCAGTCGGAAACCACCGCATTGGTGGGCAACACCCCGGGCCAGTTGCTCAAGCCAGGGTCCATGGGGCGCCCATTGCCGGGCTACCAAGTGACCCTGCTGGACGCCGACGGCGTGCCGGGCACCGAGGGTGAAGTCGCCCTGCCGCTGGATATACGCCCACTGGGCCTGATGCTCTGCTACGAAGACAGCCCGGAGAAAACCGCCGAGGTGATGCGCGACGGTTACTACCGCACCGGCGATACCGCGCAGATCGACGCCGACGGCTACATCACCTTCGTGGGGCGCGCCGACGACGTGTTCAAGGCCTCCGACTATCGCATCAGCCCCTTCGAGCTGGAGAGCGCCCTGATCGAACACCCGGCGGTGATGGAAGTGGCCGTGGTGCCCAGCCCAGATCCGTTGCGCCTGGCGGTGCCGAAAGCCTTCCTGATATTGGCCCATGACGCCCCCGGCAGCGCCGAATTGGCCGCGCACATCCTCGCCTTCGCCCGTGAGCACCTGGCGCCGTACAAGCGGGTGCGGCGGATCGAGTTTGTCAGCGAGTTGCCCAAGACCATTTCCGGCAAGATTCGTCGGGTGGAGCTGCGGCAGATGGAGGTGGTGCGACGCCAGAGCGAGACGCGCGGTGAGCACGAGCACTTCGAGGACGATTTCAGCTGAAAAAAAGCCCGGCGGCCTTTCCAGGCATCGCCGGGCAAAACGAAGCGACCAGCTTCAGAAACGCGGTTTGACGGTCTTCCAATCCGGTTGATAGCGCTGCATCTGCTTCACGTCGTCGCGCTGGCGAATGCCACAGGTGAGGTATTGGTCATGCAGCTTGCCCAGTTGGTCATGGTCCAGCTCCAGGCCCAGCCCCGGTGCGCGGGTGATCTTCACGCAGCCATCGACGATCGGCAGTTTGCCGCCCTTGATCACTTCTTCGTCCGGTTCCTGCCACGGGTAGTGAGTGTCGCAGGCGTAGTCGAGGTTGGGCACCGACGCGGCCACGTGGGCCATGGCCATCAGGCTGATGCCGAGGTGTGAGTTGGAGTGCATCGACACGCCCAGGCCGAAGGTCTGGCACATCTTTGCCAATACCTGGGTGTCGCGCAGGCCGCCCCAGTAATGATGGTCGGCGAGTACGATCTGCACGCTGTTCAGGGCCACGCTGCGGCGGAACTCGTCAAAATCGGTGACCACCATGTTGGTCGCCAGGGGCAAGCCGGTGCGTTTATGCAACTCGGCCATGCCTTCCAGGCCGGGGGTCGGGTCTTCGTAATACTGCAAGTCATCGCCGAGCAATTCGGCCATGCGGATCGAGGTTTCCAGAGACCAGTTGCCATTCGGGTCGATGCGCAGCGGCACGCCAGGGAAGGCTTTTTTCAAGGCCTTGATGCACGCCACTTCATGCTCCGGATCCAGCGCACCAGCCTTGAGCTTGATGCTTTTGAAGCCATAGGTTTCGATCATCCGCCGCGCCTGGGCGACGATCTGTACTTCGTTGAGGGCTTCGCCCCAACTGTCGGGTTTATAGGGCGAGTCGATGTGCTCGGCGTACTTGAAAAACAGGTAGGCGCTGAAGGGGATCTGGTCGCGGATCGCGCCGCCCAGCAGGTCCACCAGCGGCACATTCAGTGAGTGCGCCTGCAGGTCGAGAAACGCCACCTCAAAGGCCGAATAGGCATTGCTCACCGCCTTGCTCGCATGGGAGCCGGGGGCCAGTTCGGCGCCGGCAATGCTCGCAGGTTTGTGCGCCGCCACGGTGGCCTGCACGATGGCGCGCAGTTGGTTGAGGTTGAACGGATCGAGGCCGATCAGTTGGTCCTTGACCTGTTGCTGGATCGCCAGCGCCGGGGCATCGCCGTAGCTTTCGCCAAGGCCGATGTAGCCGGTGTCGCTCTCGATTTCGATGATCGAGCGCAGCGCGAAGGCTTCGTGGATCCCGCTGGCGTTGAGCAGCGGCGGGTCGCGAAACGCGATGGGGGTGACGGTAACGCGGACGATTTTCAAGAGGCGGCTCCCTGTGGGCCTGGACGCAAGGCGTGATGATGAGTCGTTGGTGTGGAGGTGGGGGGCACACCGGGCCGTGGTGCGGTGCGCGCAAAAAACACCACCACCGCGGCCACCAGCGATGTCGCGGCCAGGCCGTAGAGCCCGCCTTCAATCGAACCGGTGGTCTGCTCCAGCAGGCCGAAGGTGGTGGGTGCAACAAACCCGCCGAGGTTGCCGACCGAATTGATCAAGGCAATCACCGCCGCCGCGACGCGCGCATCCAGGTAACCCTGGGGAATCGGCCAGAACAGTGCCGAGGCAGCCTTGAAGCCAATCGCGGCAAAACAGATGGCGACAAACGCAAACACCGGCCCACCGGTGGTGGACATGAACATGCCGACGGCGGCGATCACCAGCATCAGCGCCACCCACGCCTGCTGGTGTTTCCACTTGCTGGCCAGGGCGGCAAAACCGTACATGGCGACGATGGAAATCAACCACGGGATCGAGTTGAACAACCCCACCTGGAAGTCGCCCAGGTTGCCCATTTTCTTGATCATGCTTGGCAGCCAGAACGTGGCGCCGTAGATGGTCAGGGCGATGGAAAAGTAGATGAAGCAGAACAGCGCGATCTGCTTGTCGGCCAGCAGCTTGAACATCGACGGCCGCACGCTCTGGGTGGCTTCGCGCGCCGTTTGCTCAAGCGCGATGGCCGTCACCAGCGCGTGTTTTTCTTCGTCGCTGAGCCACTTGGCCTCATGGGGGTGAGACTGCAACCAGAACCACACAAACCCGCACAATACGATGGAGGCAAAGCCCTCGATCAGGAACATCCACTGCCAGCCATGCAAGCTCAAGCCGCTGACGTTGAGCAACGCCCCTGACACCGGCCCGGAAATCACCGAGGCAATGGCCGAACCACTGAGGAAAATCGCCATCGCCTTGCCCCGCTCGGCGGCCGGCAACCATTGGGTGAAGTAGTAGATGATGCCGGGGAAAAAACCGGCTTCGGCAGCGCCAAGCACGAAGCGCAGGATATAAAAACTGGTCTCGCCTTTGACAAAGGCCATGGCCATCGCGGCCGCGCCCCAGGTGAACATGATGCGCGTCAACCAGGCCCGTGCGCCGTAGCGCTGCAGCAGCAGGTTGGACGGCACTTCGAAGATCGCGTAACCGATGAAGAACAGCCCGGCACCCAGGCCATAGGCAGCGGCGCCAATGCCCAGGTCGGTCTCCATATGGCTGCGCACAAAGCCGATATTGACCCGGTCGATGTAGTTGACGATGAACATCACCACGAACAACGGCAGTACATGACGCTTGACCTTGGCGGCTGCGCGGGCGAGCACGCTCGGGTCGGGCGGATTCTGGACGGTATCCAAGGGCAACTCCCAATCATTGTTTTTTTAGGGACGCACCGATGATGGACGCCAGGGATTGTTCCCGTCTAATCTAACTTGGCATTCGATTGATACCTGGATTAGATCAATGTTCGAACTGACGCAACTGCGCTGCTTCACCACCGTGGCCACCGAGCTGAATTTTCGCCGCGCCGCTGAACGCCTGAACATGACCCAGCCGCCCCTGAGCCGACAGATCCAATTGCTGGAGCATCACCTCGGCGTGGAACTGTTTACCCGCACCACCCGCAGCGTTGCCCTCACCGCCGCCGGCCGCGCGTTTTTTATCGAGGCCCAGAACCTGCTGGAGCGGGCCCAGCAGGCGGCCGTGACCGCGCGACGTTTTGCCGAGGGCGACATTGGTACGGTGAATATCAGTTTCGTCGGCAGCGCGGTGTATGAGTTTTTGCCCAGGGTCATTGCCGAGGCGCGGCTCAAGCAGCCCCAGGTCAAGATCGACCTCTCGGAGATGAACACCTACCAACAATACGAAGCCCTGCGTGCGCGCCGCATCGACCTGGGCATCGTCCGCGCGCCGCTGCTGGAGCCGGGTTATGCCACTGAATGCCTGGTGCGCGAGCCCTTCGTGCTGGCAGTGCCGAGCAGCCATCGACTGGCCAGCGCCGAGAACGTCAGCGTCCAGGACCTCGATGCCCAGCCGTTCCTGATGTACGCCCATTCGGCCTACCCGCCGTTCAACGAACTGCTCACCGGCCTGCTGCGTTCGGCGCGTGTCGCCCCTGAATACGTGCAGTGGCTGGGCTCGTCCCTGACCATCCTGGCCCTGGTCAACGCCGGCATGGGATTGGCCTTGGTACCGCGTTGCGCCAGCAGTGTGGTGTTCAAGAACGTGGTGTTTCGCGATATCGACCTGGGCGAAGGCGCACAGAGTGAACTGCACCTGATCTGGCGCGAGAACAATGACAACCCGGCGTTCGCGATGCTGCTGGAGGGGATTCGCAGCGCCGTGCGTGACGGATGGGCGGACTGACCGCGCGTGCCGACTCAGGTGCCGGTGGGTGATTGCGGCGTGTCAGGGTTGAGTTGCTGGCGCCTGAATTGCCCGGGCGGCTGGCCGTGTATCTGGCGAAAACGTCGGGAGAAATACGCCTCGTCGGCAAAACCGCACAACCTGGCCACCTCACCCACCGGTCGTGTGCCATTGAGCAAATAATTACGGGCCGCGTGCATCCGGCGCTCAAGCACCAATTCCGTAAAGGTCTTGCCGATTTCCTTGCGCAACCAATGCGTCAAGTAGGTCGGTGACAGGTAAGTCGCCGCCGCCACCTTGATCAGGTTGAGGTCGGGGTCTGCAATATTCTTGCGCAGGTATTCAGACATTCTGCTCAGTGCATCGCGCCGACTGACCTCGGCGGCATTCTCTTCGGCCAAGCGCTTGAGCGGTTCGGCATACAGCGCGCACACGCGTCCAATCAATTGCAGCAGCAAACCCTTGAGCATCTCGCGAGTGCCAAACTGGCGGTTTTCATCCAGGGCACGCATCTGTTCGATCACGCCACAGACGATGCCGAAGTCCTCATCGCCCAGAATGAAATCCAGATGCTCCTGGAAGCGGAACGGTGACAACTCGGGCGCCAGCAGGATAGAGACTTCCTCCAGATCCATCGGGTCGCACTGCAAATGCGGTAGCAGGAAGGTCTGGGAGAAATTGATCACAATGAAGTTGCTGTCTGCCGGATGGGGGATCACATGCACCCGATGCGGCAGGATGAAAGCCAGTGCATTGCGTGGAAAGGGTCGTTCGGCATTGCCGATGTGCTGCACGGTGTCGCCACCCAGGTTGACCTGGATCTGGAAGTACTCATGACGGTGGGGGCTGGTTTCTGCGCGGCGGCCCTTTTTGTCGCGGATGTAAAAGTCGGTCAACTCGCTGCGTTGCTGCATGACGTAAGTGGGGACTCGACTGGGTGATGACATTGCCTGAGGCTCCTCGACAGGTACATGGTCAGGGCGATTGTGCAGGCGGACCGGCGCGGCTTCAACATGTCATCGGATAACAGCCAGAGGTGACGGATTATTTTCACCTGCGTTTGCGATTTTCTCTGTCCAAAAAAAACGTACGCACCAGAAAATAATTAATCCTTAAAAAACAATAAATTATTGAAAAAATCGAGAGTTTCTAGCGCAACAAGTTGATGCGTTTTTTCTTGGACTCCTGCATTCAAGGCCTTTTCATAAAGAAAAAACGATCTAACGCACGCGTTGATTTTGGAATGTTGTACGACCACTGTAATCACCCATGCAGCCCGAACCTTCCAAAAACAATCAAAAGGTGCGCACCCCATGAACCTGCTTTTTTGCCCTATCCCCCCTCCCCCGGCCCGGCCCGTGCGAAGGTCTCTCTGAGCATCTGACAGCGGCTGTCCGCGCCTCTCATTAATGCAGCGATTGCTCTGCCCCGACACGGGGGGCATCGGCTTCGGCTGCGCGCGAACTTCACGATTCACCTGATAATAAAAAGGTCTACCCATGTCGAACTCGCACCCCTCCCCGTCCACCGCGCCGTCGGTGAGTGCCGGCGTACAGGACGCCGTCCTGTCCCAGCGGCTGCCGACCCGGCGTCGCTGGTTCATGCTGTCGTTGCTGCTGATTGCAACCATCATCAATTACATCGACCGTGTGAACATCTCGATTGCAGCACCGTTCATGGCCAAGGACCTGGGCCTGGACAAGATTGAAATGGGCCTGATTTTCTCCGCATTTGCCTGGACTTATGCCCTCGCCCTGGTGCCCGCAGGTTTTGTTGCCGATCGCTTCGGCTCCCGGCTCACCTACGGCGTGTCACTGATCAGTTGGTCAACCGTGACCGTATGCCAGGGCTTCGCCACCGGGTTTGCCTCGTTATTCGGCTTGCGCCTGGCCGTCGGCGCCATGGAAGCACCGGCGTTTCCGGCTAACAGCCGGGCAGTGACGGTGTGGTTCCCGGCCCGCGAACGCGGCGTGGCCAGCAGCATCTATGTGTGCGGCCAGTACCTGGGCACGGCCCTGTTTACCGGCCTGCTGCTCTGGCTGGCCACCACTTATGACTGGCGCCATGTGTTCTACAGCACCGGGTTGCTCGGCATCGTGTTCGGCGTGGCCTGGCTGTACCTGTACCGCGACCCGTTGAACTGCAAGCGCGTCAGCCAGGAAGAATTAAAGTACATCGAAGCCGGTGGCGGGCTGGTCAAGAGCAGCCAGGAGCGCACCCGTTTCAATTGGCGGCAGATCGCCGAGCTGTTCCGCTACCGGCAGATCTGGGCGATTTGCATCGGCAAGTTCGCCAGCACCTCGGCGCTGTACTTCTTCCTGACCTGGTTCCCAACGTACCTGATCGAAGAACGCAAGCTGACCATGATCAAGGCCGGGATCTTCGCGGTACTACCGTTCGTGGGCGCTACCGTCGGCATTCTATTGGCCGGCATCGTTTCCGACTTGCTGATACGCCGTGGTTACTCAATGTCCTTCGCGCGCAAGTTGCCGTTGGTGGTTGGCTCGATGCTGGGCATGTCGATTGTGCTGGTCAATTTCACCGACTCGAACGTGATCTGCATCGCGGTACTGACCATTGCCTTCTTCGCCCAGGGCATCGCGTCGTCGTCGTGGGCCGCCGTATCGGAAGTGGCACCCAAAGAGCTGATCGGCCTGACCGGCGGGATCACCAGCCTGGCCGCCAATATCGGCGGGATCGTCACCCCGATCGTGATTGGCGGCATCGTTCACGCGACAGGCTCGTTTGCCTACGCGTTCTGGTTTATCGGCGGTGTCGCGCTGATTGGCACCTTGTCTTACTCGTTGCTGCTCGGCCGCTTGTTCCGCATCGAACTCAAGGTGCGCTGAGTCAAAAACATGTTTTTCTCCAACACCAGGCCGCAATCGTCCAACTTCACCCACGAATGCCGCCTTACGCTGCTGCTTCCAACAGGACACTGATAAAAATGACCATGACTGAGTACGTGTTTACCCCCGATCTTCCCGTGACCTTGCCGGTCGCCGGTCGCCAGCAGCGCTTTCCCGTCGGCCGGGTATTTTGCGTCGGCCGCAACTACCCTTGGCCGGATACCCAAGGCCAGTCCCGCCAGCCGCCGGTGTTCTTTATGAAACCGGCGAGCAGTGTGGTGGATGCAACGGGTGAAGTGCAGTTCCCGCCGTTGACTGAAGAATTTGCCCACGAAATCGAATTGGTCGTGGCCATCGGTGAGGGCGGCACTCATATCCCGGAGAGCCAGGCACTGGCGTATGTGTGGGGCTATGCCGTCGGCCTGGACCTGACCCGCCGCGATGTGCAGCGCGTAGCCAAAAGCCAGGGCCTGCCTTGGGAAGGCGCCAAGGTGTTCGACGGCGCCGCGCCCATGACCGCCATTGTGCCGGTGACCCACGCAGGGCACCCGAGCGGCGAGTTGTGGCTCAACGTCAATGGCCAGGAGCGCCAGCGTGACAGCCTCGACAGCCAGATCTGGTCGGTCAGCGAGATCATCAGCCGCATCTCGCAGTCGGTGTCGCTGCGGGCCGGTGACCTGATCATGACCGGCAGCCCGGCGGGCGTCGATATGCTGCAACCGGGCGATCTCATCAACGCCGGGATCGACGGCATCGGCCAACTCGAAATGCGTGTCGGCCAGCGCGCTTGAACCCGGCACACCTACCCGTGAACGGAAAAAGGAGATAACACCATGTCGAATCTTTTGAAGGTGGCCCTGGTCACCGGCGCCGGCAGCGGAATCGGCCGCGCCGTGGCCCTGGGCTTGATGGCGGACGGTTTCACCCTGGTGCTGGCCGGGCGCCGGCCGGAACCGTTGCAGGCATTGGCCGAGTTGGCGGCCAGCGAGGGCCACGAAGCCTTGGCCGTCCCCACGGATGTGCGCGACCCGGCCAGTGTCGACGCGCTGTTTGCAACCATTGCCGAGGTGTACGGACGTCTCGATGTGGTGTTCAACAACGCCGGGGTCAACGCCCCTGCCGTGCCGCTGGATGAACTGACGTTCGAGCAGTGGCGCAACGTGATCGACACCAACCTCAACGGCGTTTTCCTCTGCGCGCGTGGCGCCTTCGGGCTGATGCGCCATCAACAGCCACAGGGTGGGCGCATCATCAATAACGGCTCGATTTCAGCGCATACCCCACGGCCGTTCAGCAGCGCCTATACCGCCAGCAAACATGCGGTGTTGGGACTGACCAAATCCCTGGCCCTGGACGGGCGTGAATTCAACATTGCCTGCAGCCAGATCGACATCGGCAACGCCTTGACCGAGATGTCGGTGCGCATGACCAAAGGCGTACGCCAGGCCAACGGCACCATCGCCGTGGAGCCGATGGTCGACGTCAAACACGTGGCCGATGCCGTGCGCTACATCGCCGCGCTGCCCCTGGAAGCGAACGTCCTGAACATGACCGTCATGGCCAGCGCCATGCCGTTTGCCGGTCGCGGTTAAACCGGCTTTTTTATTCCGTTACACGAGGTTCTCAATGAAACCAGAAGTCTTGCAGCTCAGCCCGATCCTGATCCCCGAAATCAACGCACGGCTCGATGAATTGTTTACCGTCAGGCGCTACTTCCAGCAGGCCGACAAGCAGGCTTACATACAGGAACACGGTGCGAACATTCGCGGCGTGATCACCGGCGGGCATACCGGCATCAGCCAGGCGCTGATGGCCCAACTGCCGCGATTGGAAGTGGTGGCGGTCAATGGTGTGGGCACCGATGCGGTGGACTTGGCCTATGCCCGGGATCGCGGGATCCGCGTGACCGCAACGATCGGCGCGCTGACCGAGGACGTCGCCGACTTGGCCATCGGCTTGCTGATCGCCGTGTGCCGTGGGCTGTGCACCAGTGATCGCTATGTGCGTTCGGGCCAGTGGCCACAGAGCCCGACACCTTTAGCGCCGCTGCCGTTGGCGCGCCAAGTCTCGGGAATGCGCATCGGCATCGTCGGCATGGGCCGGGTCGGTCGTGCGGTGGCCACCCGGGCCGCTGCGTTCGGTTGCCCGATCAGCTACACCGATTTGCAACCGATGGGCGATGTGAACCACACCTTTGTCGCCGACCTGAAACAGCTGGCCAGCCAAAGCGACGCGCTGATCCTGGCCGCTGCCGCCGACCAGGCTGAAGCCATTATCAACGCCCAGGTGTTGCAGGCATTGGGCAAGGACGGTTTCCTGATCAACGTGGCGCGCGGCAAGCTGGTCAACGAGGCGGACCTGGTGGCCGCGCTGGCCGCCGGTGAGATCGCGGGGGCGGCCCTGGACGTGTTTGTCGACGAGCCGAATGTTCCCGAAGCGCTCTTTGCCAATGAGCAAGTGGTGCTGCAACCCCACCGCGCCAGCGCGACGCTGCAAACCCGCACGCGCATGGGGGACATGGTGGTGGCGAGCCTGCTGGACAGTTTCGCCGGGAAAAAACCCCAGGGTTGTGTGACGGATTGAGCACCGGCCACCGAGGGGCGTAGCGCCCCTCGAAACTCATCACACCTCACGCCACCTTGAAACGATTGACCAGACGCTGCTGGTGCTCGGCCAGGCGCGCCAGTTCCTGGCTGGTGATTGCGGTTTGCTCGGCGCCGGCACTGACCTGGATGACCAGATCGTTGATCTCGTTGACGTTACGGTTAATGTCTTCTGAAACCGCGCTCTGCTCTTCGGCCGCCGAGGCGATCTGCAGGTTGCGATCACTGATACTGGCCACGCCTTCGGCGATCTCCAACAACAATTCACCCGCACGTTCGACCTTGCGCGCACCGTCCTGGGCCTTGCCCAAGGTCTCCTGCATGGACGAACTCGCGCGATCGGAACCACTTTGCAGATTGCTGATCATCTGCCGAATGTTCCCCGTGGACTCCTGGGTTTTCTGAGCAAGTACCCGCACCTCGGACGCCACCACGGCAAATCCGCGCCCATGATCCCCTGCCCGCGCCGCTTCGATGGCCGCGTTCAACGCCAGCAGGTTGGTTTGCTCGGCAATGCCGCGAATGACGTCCAGCACCGAGGAAATCCCGTCGCTTTCCTGTTTGAGTTCGTCAATGATCAGCGCGGTGTCCTCGGCCTGCCCCGAGAGCTGGCGGATCAGTGTGATGGTGCCTTCGATCTCGGTGCGCCCTTGGGTGGTGCTGGTATTGACCCGTTGCGACAGTTGCGCCGCATCGTTGGTGCTGTGTGCCACCTCGCGCACGGTGGCGCTCATTTCGTTGATCGCCGTAGCCACCAACTCAGTGCTTTGGCGCTGCTGCTCGACGCTTTGGCTGGTCTGCATCGTCACGGCCGAGGATTCCTCCGCCGCCGTTGCAACCTGCGCGGTGGCGTTGCCGATTTCCTGCACCACGCCGCTGATCTCTTGCGCCATGCGGTTGAGGTTGCGCGAGATCTGACCGAACTCGTCCTTGCTCTCATAGGTCGCCCGCGCGGTGAGATCGCGCTGTGCCAGGTCGTTGAGCACCCGGTTCAGGTCGCGCACCGCCGAATCGATCATGCGGATGATCAGCCAGGACAACACCGCCACCGCCAACAGGGCCACGATCACTGCGCCGACGGTCAGCCACAGGGCGCGGCTGGCGTCATCCCGCTCGTGCATCGCCAGGCTGCTGACACTTTGGCCCAGGGCTTCCTCGACTTGGCCCATCAGGTCAATGCGCTGTGTGGAGGTTTCAAACCAGGCTTCGGGCTTGATCCCCAGCGCCTGCCCCATCGGCACCTCAAACGCCAGACGCTGCAACTTGGCGACTTCGACGGCGGCAGGTTGTTGCATTTGCGTATCGAACTGCGCAAGCGAGGCGGCGGGCGCCTTGCGCCGGAATGCATCGTAATAGGCGCCGAACTCGCCCAGGTTGCGGCTGAAGCGCGACAACAGGGCCTCGTCGAAATGCCCCTGGCTGAAGACCAGGCCCAGCACCACGCGCTCGCGCCCGGCCCGCTCTTTCATTTCGATAAATTGATTCAGTGCACCCAGCGCGTAAACGATGGTTGCGTTGTTGACGCTCGCTTCCAGGGAGTGGGTGTAACCGGTCAGCACTTGAATGATCGCGGTATAACGCGCGCCGGATTCGGTGCTGTTGATGCTCAGCTTATCGACCTGCCCACGCATGGCCGGCAGTTGGTCCAGGGCCCGCACTACGTCGTCCAGGTTCGCATTGCCGGAAGTGGACAAACCGCGCACCACCTCGACGGCCGCGCTGGAGTCCCTGCGCATCTGTAGCATCCGCTCGCCCATGGACTTGCCGCCACTGCCGAGGAACACCCCACTGGCACCGCGCTCACGCTGCAACGTGGTAATCAACTGGCTCAACTTCTGCGCGGTGGCGCTGGCCATCACCGTGGTGTTCATGTCACGCAGCGTTTTGTAGTTGTCCACCACAAACACGCCGGCCAAGGTCAGGAACCCGAGCATGGGCAGTAGCAGAATCAACAACAGTTTCAGACGCAGCGGAGCGTTCTTAAGCATTTCCCTAAAGCCTCATGTCCATGGGTCAGACTGGCGCCTGTCACGCCAAGATAGTGGCGCCATAATATCACCCATGAAAACGGCGCTACCGCTCTCGGACGGCTATCTGGAGCCAATAGGGGTTTGTACTGACCCAAATCAATAAACGTTCACACATCAAGCGGCTGCGGGTGCCTAAGTTGATCGACCACCTTGCTTGACTGGCTCAATCCTCTTGAATACTTGCCTGATCCTCCGAGTCGCCGGCTTTTTTATAGATAGCCCTTGTGCCCTGGTCTAGAGTTCGACAATGGGCGCCCATCGCCTTTCTTATAAGAAACAAGCACTACCAACCGATGATCAGCAGGTGAGCCAGCCATGGAATTACGTATTAACCAAAAGGCCTATCAGGTCGATGCCGACGCGGACACGCCGCTGCTATGGGTGATCCGCGATGACCTCGGGCTGACCGGCACCAAGTACGGCTGCGGCCTGGCCCAATGCGGCGCCTGCTCGGTGCTGGTGGACGGCAACGTCGTGCGTTCGTGCGTCACGCCGGTGGCCGGGGTGGTCGGGCGTGAGATCACCACCATCGAAGCCATCGAAGCCGATGAAGTCGGCAAGCGGGTGGTCAGTGCCTGGGTCGAACATCAAGTGGCGCAATGCGGTTACTGCCAGTCCGGGCAGGTGATGGCGGCCACCGCGCTGCTCAAGCACACCCCTGCGCCCACCAATGCGCAGATCGACGCGGCCATGGTCAACCTGTGCCGCTGCGGCACCTACAACGCCATCCACGCCGCCATGCATGACCTGGCCGCCGGGAAGGAGAGCGTCTGATGAATACGCCTGAAGTCATCCCCGGCCTCACCCTGGGCGAGCCGATCAACCTGTCGCGTCGACGCTTCCTGACCAGCACGGCCGTGGGTGCGCTGGTCATCGGTTTTGGCCTGCCGCTGGGCTCGGCCCGAGTACAGGCGGCTGCCGCCGCAGAACGCGGCACCCAGGTGCCGGCGTTCCTGGAGATTCGCCCGGACGGTAGCGTGCGCCTGCTCAGCCCCTTTATGGAAGGCGGCCAAGGCACCCACACCGCCATGGCGCAGATCGTCGGCGAAGAGCTGGATGCCGACCCCGCCACCTTCATCGTCGAAGCCGCACCGCCCGGTGAAGCCTACGTGGTGATGGACAACGGCATGCGCATCACCGGCGGCAGCATGTCGGTGCGCATGAGCTACCCGGTCATGCGCCGCCTGGGCGCCCTCGCCCGCGCCATGCTGTTGCAGGCCGGTGCCGAGCAGTTGGGTGTGCCGCTGGCCGAACTGACCACCCAACCCGGCCGCGTGGTCCACGCCGCGTCCGGACGCTCCCTGGGCTACGGCGAGTTGGCCGGCCGCGCGCTGGACATGCCGGTGCCCGACCCGGCCGGCATCACCCTGCGCGACCCGAGCCAGTTCCGCTGGATCGGCAAGCCGGTCAAGCGCCTGGATGCCTATGACAAATCCACCGGCAAGGCGCAGTACAGCATCGACATGAAGGTCGACGGCATGCTCCACGCCGCCGTGCAGCACGCGCCGCGCCTGGGCATGACCGTGGGTGGCCTGCGTAACCAATCGCAGGTCGAAGCCATGAAAGGTGTGCACTCGGTGCATGTGCTGCCCGGTGCGGTGGCCGTGGTAGCCGAACGTTGGTGGCACGCCAAGCGTGCGGTGGAGGCGATCCAGGTCGACTGGCAGGAACCGACGGCCGACTCAAAAGTGCGCGGCATGCCCGCTGATTTTTCCAGCGACGGCTTTCGCGATTTTCTCGCGGCCCAGCAAGGTCCGGCGCGTGACGACGAGAACGAGGGCGATGTGGCCGGCGCGTTGAAAAACGCCAAGACCCAGGTCGAGGCCACCTACCACAACCAGTACCTCAACCATGCGCAACTGGAGCCGCCGTCAGCCCTGGCGCGCTTCAACCCCGACGGTTCGCTGGAGATCTGGCTGCCCAACCAGGCGCCGGATATGTTCCGCGCCGACATCGCCAAGCGCGCCGGGCTCGACCCCGCGCAAGTGACCCTGCACTCGCCGCTGCTGGGCGGTTTTTTCGGCCGGCACTTCCTCTATGACTCGGCCAGCCCCTACCCGCAGGCGATTGCGTTGGCCAAGGCGGTGGGCCGTCCGATCAAGCTGATCTGGAGCCGTGAGGAAGAGTTCCTGCGCGACGTGCTGCGCCCGGTCGCGGTGGTCAAGTTCCGCGCCGCGCTGGACGCCGACGGCCTGCCGGTGGCGATCGAAGCGGTGAGCGCCACCGAA
Organism: Pseudomonas sp. SB113; assembly: GCF_040754745.1. Taxonomy (NCBI): domain Bacteria; kingdom Pseudomonadati; phylum Pseudomonadota; class Gammaproteobacteria; order Pseudomonadales; family Pseudomonadaceae; genus Pseudomonas; species Pseudomonas sp. SB113. Next base: position 155,657 of record NZ_JBFMHW010000006.1, on the reverse strand, counting down.
GGCCCTACCGAAGCCATCGCCGGCAAGCAGGGCGAAAAACTCGACCCCACCGCCCTTGAAGGCCTGTCGGGTAAAAGCTACGCCATCCCCAACAAACGCATCGCGCAGATCTACGTCAAGGGCCCGGCCATGCTCGGCTACTGGCGTTCGGTGGGCAATTCGCTGAATGACTTCTTCTACGAAGCGTTCCTCGATGAACTGGCGGACAAAGGCGGCCGCGATCCCTATGAGCTGCGCCTGCACCTGCTGCGCGACAACCCACGGCTGACCACCCTGCTCAAGGCCGTGGGCGAGTTGTCCGGTGGCTGGAAGCGTGGCCCCTACACCGCCGAAGACGGCACCCGGCGCGCCCGTGGCGTGGCCATGGCCTCGCCGTTCGGCTCCCACGCGGCGGTGATCGCCGAAGTGTCGCTTGAACACGGCCAGGTCAAGGTGCACAACATCTGGGAAGCCATCGACCCCGGCAGCATCGTCAACCCGGCGATTGTGCAAGCCCAGGTCAATGGCGCGGTGGCCCTGGGCTTATCGCAAACCTTGCTGGAAGAAGCGGTGTATGTGGACGGTAAGCCACGGGCGCGCAACTACGACCTGTACCCGATCCTGCCGCCCTCACGGATGGCGCAGGTGCACGTAAAGATCGTCGAGAGTGGCGAGAAGATGGGCGGCATCGGTGAGCCTCCGCTCCCCGCTGTGGCGCCGGCCGTGGTCAATGCGGTAGCGCAGTTGACCGGCCAGCGTGTGCGCAGCCTGCCATTAAGCCGACACACCTTCAGCTAACCGAGCGAGACCGCCCATGAACAACCGTCGATTCGCAAGAACCGCAGGCTGGCTGGTGCTGCCCTGCCTGGTCGCCGCCGGCCTACTGACCTGGTATGTCACCCGTCAGCCCGCCACACCGTTCGCGCAGGAACAGGCTGCCAGCGTCGACCCCGCACAGGTCAGTCGCGGCGAATACGTTGCCCGCCTCAGCGACTGCGTGGCCTGCCACAGCCTGCCGGGCAAGGCGCCCTTCGCCGGGGGCCTGGAAATGGCCACGCCGCTGGGCGCCATTCACGCCACCAACATCACCCCGGACCGCACCCACGGCATCGGCACCTACAGCCTCGCCGACTTCGACCGCGCGGTGCGCCACGGCGTAGCACCGGGCGGGCGCCGGCTCTACCCGGCGATGCCCTACCCGTCTTACGCCAAGCTCAGTGACGACGATATACGCGCGATGTACGCGTTTTTCATGAAAGGCGTACAACCGGCCAACGAGCCCAACATCCCCAGCGATATTCCCTGGCCGCTCAATCTGCGCTGGCCCATCGCCCTGTGGAACGGCCTCTTCGCGCCGACCGCCACCTACGCGGCCAAACCCAACCAGGACGCGCTGTGGAATCGTGGCGCCTACATCGTCCAAGGCCCTGGCCACTGCGGCAGCTGCCACACGCCGCGCGGCCTGGCCTTCAACGAAAAAGCCCTGGACGAATCCGGCAAGCCGTTCCTCGCCGGCGCCCTGCTCGACGGTTGGTACGCACCGAGCCTGCGCCAGGACCCGAACACCGGCCTGGGGCGCTGGAGCGAGCCGCAGATCGTGCAGTTCCTCAAGACCGGGCGCAACGCCCATGCGGTGGTCTACGGCTCGATGACCGAAGCCTTCAACAACTCCACGCAGTTCATGGAAGACGCCGACCTGGCCGCCATCGCCCGTTACCTCAAGTCGCTGCCCGGCGACCCACAGCGTGACGGCACACCCTGGCAGTACGCGGCCGCCGACACACGCCAGGACATTCCCGGCGCCCACACCTACGCGACCCGCTGCGCCTCCTGCCATGGCCTTGACGGCAAGGGCCAACCCGAATGGATGCCACCCCTGGCCGGCGCCACCTCGGCATTGGCCAAGGAAAGCGCCTCGGCGATCAACATCACCCTCAACGGCTCACAGCGGGTAGTCGCCGCCGGCGTACCGGACGCCTACCGCATGCCGGCGTTTCGTGAGCAACTGTCCGATGAGGAAATCGCCCAGGTGCTGACCTACGTGCGCAGCACCTGGGGCAACCACGGTGACGCGGTCGACGCCAAGGCAGTCGGCAAGCTGCGCGGGCATACCGACCCGGCCAGCAGCAGTCCGATTATTTTGCATATGCGTTGAAGGTCGTTCTCGCGGCACTTTCCCCGGCGTGGTCAGTAACCTGAGCATGCCGGGGAATAAAGGGGCAATGCGCACAAACTTAGTATTGACCCGGCCTCGTGCACGTTGACCTATCCGACTACTCGCCTGTTCAAGCTCGCCTCTTCTGACAATCAAAACAGAATCCTTCTACGTAACGGATTAGCCATTACGCACGGAAATATGTTGGCAACCTCAGCAAGATCGAGACCCAACTGACCGAGCGGAACATGGCAAATTCACACTACCGCTATTTATGGCTGGCCATCTTCCTGACTGACGGTTCCTTCAACCGCTTTTTCATACATATAAAGTATGCATAATGAAGACATTCAGGATTCAATACGATGAGGCAAAGAGCATCGCCAACCAGCAGAAGCACAAGGGTATAAGCCTCGCCGACGCGGAACCGGTGTTCAACGATGAGATCGCCCTGACCATACAAGACCACGATCACGATGAAGAGCGCTGGGTGACCATGGGCACTGACGCGAGGGGACGAATTTTGGTAGTGACATACACTTACCGCGATCCAAATTTCGTACGCGTTATCAGCGCCAGGCTCGCATCAAAAAATGAACGGCGCCGTTATCTGGAGGCTTGAACAATGAAAGACGAATACGATTTCACCCACGGCAAACGCGGTGCTGTCGCCAGCAACAAGGGCAAGACCCGCATCACCATCATGCTTGACGATGCGGTTATCGATGCCGCCCGTGAACGCGCAGAAAGCGCCGGTACGGGCTATCAAACCGTGATCAACAATCTGTTGCGTCAGGCGTTGATTTCGCAACAAGCACACAATCTGGCGCCCGCCCCAAAGAAGCGGGCTAAAACCCTGCAAGTTATCAACAATGGCATCAGCCTCTCTGAGGTTGAAGCGCTGGAACAGCAACTCATCGCTGTCGCTGGCGAGCTGAATCGAGTGCTGGGCACATCCAAACCAGCCGATTGACCAAGGTGCGCTGCGACTTACCCCGACTCCCACTTGAGTTGTTCACGGCCCAGCGCCCCCGTGATGTGAATCGGTATTCGTCCCAGCCGGCTCAAAATGTGGGCTCGGCTGAGGCCGGACTGTTCTCTCTGGCCGAGACAAGCGCGGGCTCGTTCAACTCCTCACCTCGCGGCCTGACGAATGGTCAAGGCACACCGCACATCCCGCAACCCGAACTAATTTGAACGATCCCGCTGCTTTATCCATCAACACTGAAGGACCTATCAGACACGAGAACGGCTCGTGTCGCTCCTATGCGAGCTACGAACCCGGCGGCCTTGATCAGGCCCCTGCAGTCTTCGCTCGCACATGACGACCTTGGGGTGAGGCCATGTCAGCGAACATGCGTGAAGCGTCGAAGCAAACCGGCTGGGAAACAGCGCTGGCCAGAAACACCGAACTGTTCTACGAGGCCGACCGCCTGGAAACGCAGGCCTACGCCATCATTGGCAGCAGCCTGGCCGATGCCGGCGCGTGGTTGCGCTTTACCGAGGCGAAACAGGTGGCGGATGCCAAGCGCACGGAGGCGTATCAGGACCTGATGCGCATTCGGCGCGGCATGGAGGCGGCACGCTCTGACTGAGGTGGCCGACTTGGGTGACGAGCGTTGAGGTGTCGCGCAGAGTACGCCGAGGATGGCCTTTGCATGGGTTTTCAGAGTGCCTCAGGCAGAAAAAACCTCCGCGCACCCTGTGTTGCTGTTTTGTGCCTGACCGGCTGCTGTCGAGCGAGCTGCGCCTGAACCTGGGCCACAGCCTCCAGCACCCGCTGTGCCCAGTTCTCGTCCTGGGGGTCCACCACCACCACGCGGAAACCGTGGTCATGGCCTTCACTGCGCACGCCTTCGGAGTCATCCACATGCAGGTCGATGTCGAAGGCCGGCGGGAATTTCGAGGGCGCGTTCGACAGGCCGTGCGCCGTCAGCGCATGGTTGTGCAGCACGCTGTTGACCACACCGTCGACGCGGATGCCGTACAGCATCAGCCAACGGCGGATATACGACGGCGTGCGACCGGACGAGGTGTAGACCCAGATGCTGCAGCCCTGGCGGCGTAGCTCGCGGGTCAGGGAGCGCGTGCCGATACGCAAGGGCTCACCCAGCCAGCGGTGCACGCAGGCCGGCAGCTGGCTTTTCTCGACGTCGCAGTGATGCAGTTGGCAGGCCAGGGTGTCGTCGATATCAAACGAAATGCGGATGCGCGGGCGCTTGACCAGCTGCATCGGGAGCACGCGCTGGAGGGCCTGCCCTACCCTGGCGAACAAGGGATAAGCGCTCATCAATGGCCCCCTTGATAGACGGGCAAGGGCTGGTCCTTGAGAAAAAACTTCATCGGATCCGGCGCCTGTTCTTCCAGGAAGGCGGCGTATTTTTTCTTGATCTTGGGCAATTCATACAACGCCTTGACTCCATGTTTGGCTGAGTTGCGGATGACCGACGAGGGGTTGAAGTAGCCCTCGGCGTTCTCCAGCGTCAGCACGAACGGCGGCAAACCTGCACGCATCAGCAAATAGCTGACGATCAGGGAGCCACTGCGGTTGTTGCCTTCGATGAACAACTGCGGCTTGCTGAGGATGCGTACATATACCCCGGCTGCACGCTTCCAGACTGATTCACTGCGGTACGCGCAGTACCAGTTGTACAAATCCTTGATGCCGCCCTCAACGTTGTTGAAGAAGTGCTCCTCGGTCGCCGCCAGGTGCTGGGCGTATTCCAGGCGGCGCGCCGGGTCGCGGCCACAGAGCACGATGGCGTTGATCTCCAGCATCAGGTTCAGTTGCTGAAGGTCAAACAGGTCGACGCCCCGCGCCACATAGTCGTCAATCAGTGCGTAGCCTTCAAGCACGTTGTGCAGCACTTCGTCGGTCAACGGGTCGCGCGGCTCGGTAAAGTCCCGGCTGAGTTCGGCAAAGCGCTGTTGCACCTCACGCAGTGCGCGTTCAATCGCGGGCAAATCAAGGCGTCGTGTTGCAGGCATTGGCATTCCCATAAGCAGTTGAAAATACGGGAGCATCCGAGCTCCCGCAGGGGCATCAGCTGAACTTGCCGCTGATGTAGTCCCCGGTCATTTGTTCACGCGGGTTCTCGAAGATCTGCGCCGTCGGGCCCATCTCCACCAGGTAGCCGGTGCGCGTGCCTTGGGAAATATCCACCGAGAAAAACGCCGTGGTGTCGGCCACACGGATGGCCTGCTGCATGTTGTGGGTCACCAGGGCGATGGTGTAGTCCTTCTTCAGCTCGACCATCAACTCCTCGACCCGGCGCGTGGCGATCGGGTCAAGCGCCGAGCAGGGTTCATCGAGCAACAGCACTTCCGGTTCGGTGGCAATGGCGCGGGCGATGCACAGGCGTTGCTGCTGGCCGCCGGAGAGCGACAGGCCGCTGACCTTGAGCTTGTCCTTGACCTCATCCCACAGCGCGGCGCCTTGCAGGGCGTGTTTGACGCGGTCGCCCAGGTCGCCTTTGTAGCGGTTCAGGCGCAGGCCGAAGGCAACGTTGTCGAAGATGCTCATCGAGAACGGGTTCGGCTGCTGGAACACCATGCCGATATAGCGGCGCACGACCACCGGGTCCACGCCCTTGCCGTAGACGTCCTGGCCGAGGAAGTGCACATGGCCCTCGAAACGGAAGCCCTTGACCAGGTCGTTCATGCGGTTGAGGCTACGCAGCACGGTACTTTTACCGCAGCCGGAAGGCCCGATGAAGCCGGTGATCTTGTTCTTTTCGATCGGCACATGGCTGTCACGCACGGCCATGAAGTTGCCGTAGAAGATCTTGTCCAGCTTGCAGTCCATGACCACAGGCGCCTGGGTGACAAACGGAGCGGCTATTTGCGCAGTTGATACGTTCAAGATTCAGATGCTCCCGTTTTCAATATTTTGGCTTGCCGAAAATACGGCTCACGATATTCACGACCAGCACGATCATTACCAGTACCAGCGACGCCGCCCATGCGAGTTCAAGCTGGTTGTCGAAGGGCATGCCGGAGAAGTTGTAGATCAGCACGGCCAGCGAGGCCGTCGGATTCATCACCGCCAGGTTGCCGTCGTGGTAGATCCAGTAGTTGCTGAACAGCGCGGTAAACAGCAGCGGCGCGGTTTCGCCTGCGGCGCGGGCCACGGCAAGCATCACGCCAGTGAGGATGGCCGGCAGGCCGGTGGGCAAGACGATTTTCCAGATCACCTGGGAGCGCGTGCAGCCCATGCCGTAGGCGGCGTCCTTCATGATCTTGGGCACCATGCGCATCGACTCCTCAGCCGTCAGCACCACGATCGGCAGCATCAGTACCGCCAGTGCCACACCACCGGCCGGGGCCGAGTAGGTGCCGGTGGTCATCACCACCAGGGCGTAGGCAAACACACCGGCGAGGATGGAAGGCAGGCCGGTGAGCATCTTCGCGGCAAAACGCGCGGCGTTCGCCAGCTTGCTGTCCGGGCCCAGTTCGGCGAGGAAGATTGCTGCCATGATGCCGACCGGCACGGCGATGGCAGCGGCAATGCCGACCATCACGAAGGTACCGGCCATCGCGTTGCCGAAACCGCCGCCGGTCTCGAAACCGGTGGGCGGTAGTTCGGTGAACACTTCCAGGCTCAGGCGCGCGCCGCCGCGCATGATCAGCATGTAGAGCACGGAAATCAGCGGCACGCTGGCCAGCAGCGCGCCCGTCCAGACCAGGGTGGTCAATACCAGGCTGCGCAGGGCACGGCCTTCGAACCGGCGCTGCAGGCTGGGCATCGCGCCGGCGGGGGATGTCAGGTCGGTTGCAGCAGTGAGATCAGTCATCACTTATTACCCCGTTGGGCGTACATCATGATCATGGAGCCGAAGATGTTCACGATCAGCGTGATCAACATCAGCACCAGTGCGGCGTACATCAGCACCTCGATCTCGTTCGGCCCGGCTTCAGGGAAGTTCAGCGCCAGCAAGGCCGCCAGGGTGTTGGCCGGTGCAAACAGCGACAGAGAAATGTTGTTGGCGTTGCCCACCAGCATGGCCAGGGCCATGGTTTCACCGAGCGCGCGGCCCAGGCCCAGCACCAGGGAACCGAAGATGCCGGTGGCGGCGGACGGCACCATCACCTTGAGAATCGCTTCCCAGTGGGTGGTACCCATGCCGTAGGCGGCCTGCTTGGTTTTCATCGGCACGGCCGTAAGCGCATCCTGCGACACGGCGGCGATGGTCGGCAGAATCATGATCGCCAGCACCAATGCTGCCGGGAGCAACCCCGGCCCGCTCAGGGACGTGCCGAAAAAGGGGATCCAGCCAAGTTCAGTGTTCAACCATGCGGTCAACGGCCGAATCGCCGGGATGACCACGTAAATGCCCCAGAGGCCGTAAACGACGCTGGGGATGGCCGCGAGCAGTTCGACGATGGTACGAAACACCGCCGCCAGCTTCGCCGGCAAAAAATCCTGAGTGAGGAAAATCGCCATGCTGACGCCGAAAACACCTGCGATCAGCAACGCGATAAAGGCACTGTAAAGCGTGCCCCAGATGGCCGGCAGAATGCCGTACTTGCCTTGGTTGACGTCCCAGACGCTGCCCAGCAGCACGTCAAAACCGTGCTTCTCCATGCCTGGCAGGGCCTTGCGGCCGACTTCGAAGACCAGGGCAAACACCAACGCCAGCACCAGAACCACGCCTATTCGCGCAAGCGCACGGAAGGTGCGGTCAACCAGGAAGTCCTTCGTAGAAGGTGGCTGGCAGGCAGAATCCGGGTTACCCGGTACGACAAACGGTGTGTTCATTGGCTAATTCCGGAACAGGGGGGTAACTCTCCCGGCAAGGCTGACAGCACCCGCCGAGAGAGGCCTCACGAGCGTTACTGGATGTTGGCAGACGCTTTGCGAACCTGATCGACCACCGATTTCGGCAGCGGGATATAGCCCATCGAGTCGGCGGTTTTCTGACCTTCGGTCAGGCTGTACTCGACCATTTCACGCATGGCCTTGGCCTTGGCCGGGTTGCCGTTGTCCTTGCGGAAGATCATCCAGGTGTAGGAGGTGATCGGGTAGGACTTGGCACCGTCCGGATCCGGCAGCCAGGCCACCAGGCTTTCCGGCATCTTCACCGCCGCCAGGGCTTCGGCACCGCTTTCGGCGTTAGGTACCACGTACTTGCCGGCCTTGTTTTGCAGCTGGGCGAAGTCAACCTTGGCCAGCTTGGCGAAGCCGTATTCGATATAGCCAATCGCGCCTGGGGTCTGGCGTACGGTGGCGGTCACACCATCGTTCTTCGGCGATTTGATGAATTTGTCGCTGGCTGGCCAGTTGACGGTGTTGCCTTCACCCAAGTCCTTCTGGAACTGTGGGTTGATGGCCGCCAAGTGCTTGGTGAAAACGGCAGTGGTACCGCTGGAGTCTGCACGCACGACCACGGTGATCGGCATATCCGGCAGTTTCAGGCCAGGGTTGGCGGCGACGATCTGCGGATCGTTCCACTTGGTGATCTTGCCCAGGAAGATGTTGGAGTACACATCGCGTGGCAACTTAAGTTCTTTAGGATTGCCCGGCAGGTTGAACGCCAGCACGATTTCGCCTGCGGTCATCGGCAGCAACTGCACGCCTTCGGCGACCTTGGCGATGTCTTCATCTTTCATCGCCGAGTCACTGGCGGCGAAGTCCACGGTTTTGTTCAGGAAGTCCTGTACACCCGCGCCACTGCCTTTGGATTGGTAGTCAACCGTGACGCCCTCGGTCTTCTTGCTGAAATCCTTGAACCAGGTGAGGTAGATCGGCGCTGGGAAACTGGCGCCAGAACCTGTCAGACGGACGTTCTCGGCAGCAAATACCGAGGTGGCACTTAGAGAAACCGCAACGGCGAGTGCAGCTGACTTCATCAGACGTTTCATTCAGGGAAATCCTTGTGATTACGGGCTCCCGGCACTTTGCAGCAGCTTTGTTACGCTTTTATGAAAATTGAGTGGCAAACCGCTATTTCGCCCCTCCTTTTCGCCACAGCCACGCATTTCGATGTAATTGGTTGGTAACAAAATGCGACTAAGACTTTGCCATCCCCCCACGACGCGAGTGCCTCCCATGTCTGCAGTAGACGACGCCTTGATCCAGCGCATCCACCGAGAGCTGCTGGATCACAGTGACGAAGAGCTGGAACTGGAATTATCCGAAGACGGGCACGACCTGAACGCGCTGTTCGATGAGCACGTCGAGGAAAGCCCGGAAAAGGCCGCGCGCAGGATTTACTTCAGCGAATTGTTCCGCCTGCAAGGCGAACTGGTGAAGCTGCAAAGCTGGGTGGTCAAGACCGGCGCCAAAGTGGTGATCCTGTTCGAGGGCCGCGATGCCGCCGGCAAGGGCGGTGTGATCAAGCGCATTACCCAGCGACTCAACCCGCGGGTCTGCCGCGTCGCCGCCCTGCCCGCCCCCAACGACCGCGAACAGACGCAATGGTACTTCCAGCGTTACGTCTCGCACCTGCCGGCGGCCGGTGAAATCGTGCTGTTCGACCGCAGTTGGTACAACCGCGCCGGCGTCGAACAAGTCATGGGTTTTTGCAACGAGGACCAGTACGAAGAGTTCTTCCGCACCGTGCCGGAGTTCGAGCGCATGCTCGCCCGCTCCGGCATCCAGCTGATCAAATACTGGTTCTCCATTTCCGACCAGGAACAGCACCTGCGCTTTCTCAGCCGCATTCACGACCCGCTCAAACAGTGGAAACTCAGCCCCATGGACCTGGAGTCGCGTCGGCGCTGGGAGGCTTACACCAAGGCCAAGGAAGTCATGCTCGAGCGCACCCACATCGCCGAAGCGCCATGGTGGGTGGTGCAGGCCGATGACAAAAAGAAAGCCCGACTCAACTGCATCCACCACCTGCTCGGGCAGATGCCTTATGAGGAAGTGGAACTGCCGGTGATCGAGCTGCCGCAACGGGTCAGGCAGGAGGACTACTCGCGCAGCCCGACGCCAGCGCAAATCATTGTGCCGCAGGTCTATTAACGTAGGACGTAATAGATTCCCCAGTGATGAGCGGGCCGTTCAGTTAACAGCGAACACCGTACCTGTGGCGAGCGGGCTTGCCCCGCGCTGGGCTGCGCAGCAGCCCCAAAACACAGGCCCGGAACTGTCTGGCACACTGCAGCGTTCTTATTGGGGCTGCTTCGCAGCCCAGCGCGGGGCAAGCCCGCTCACTACAAGGGTCCATTCACCATAACGTTTGCGCTTACGGCGCCGGCTCCACCTCCTTGAACACCAGCCCTTGGCTACCGCTGACCTGCCACGGGTTGGCATCGCCGGTCTGGCTGAAGACCACGCGGTCGAAGCGTGAGTCTTTCAGCCCGTCGATACGCGCCTTGGCCGCGCCGCGAAAACGCACACGCTCGAACACCAGGCCCTGATGGTAGGCGTTGTGCGCTGCATCGCCCTTGACCTCGATCGCCGCGCCTTGAGCATTTTCTACGCTCACGTCGCTCACCCGAACGTCCTTGAACTGCCCCGCTATGGTTGAGCGCTGATAGTCGAGCTTGGCGTTCGGGTCGTTGTAGTCGAGGGTAAAAATGAACGCCTGCTTGACGGTGTTGCGGATCGCCGAGTCGCGGAACGTCACGTTGCGCGCGCCGCCGCCCATGAAGTTGGTGCTTTTCATGCGCAACCCGGCATCGGTGCCGTCCGACACGTTGTCTTCGGCCAGGATGTTCTGGATCCAGGCACCGGTATGGCTGCCGGCGACCACCATGCCATGGCCCTTGCGGAAGTAGTTGTTGAAGATCCACGCGTCTTCCTGCGGCGGTTGATGCACGGCATCGGCACCGGTGCCGGCAGCGAAGTTCACACAGTCATCACCGGTGTCGAAGAAGTTGTTGAACACCATCGCGCCCTTGCTGTTGGCGAACTCGATGCCGTCGCCGTTGTTGGCGTCGTAGGTCTTGTGGGTGGTGTTGGCCAGCACCACGTTTTCGGTCTCCAGGTTCATGATGCCGTGGAACGCCGGGTTCACCACGGTGAAACCGCCGTAGAACACGTTCTTCACATTGCGCAGGGTAATCAGCGAGGAGCGCATCTGCCCGTAGGCATCCTTGACGTTCATGCCGCGCGCCACGGCCTGCTCCACCTGCGCCTTGGCCAGGATGCCGTCCTGGGCGTAGCGGGTATTGTCGCTGGGCAGGTAGAACGGCAGTGCCTGGCCACGCTCGTCGACGACATCGGCGTTACGCTTCCAGCCATTGCCATCGAGGGTGCCCTTGCCGACGATGCGGATGTTTTCGAATGACTGATGCTGGCGTGGATCGCGGGGCAACGCGTTGATCAGCGAGGCCGGGCGCACGGTGGTGGAATACGGGTACTGGATGTAGCCGGCCAACGGGTAATCTTCGGCGCGCTCGGAACCGAGCAGGGTCGCGCCTTCGGCGATCTCCAGGGTCATGTTGCTCTTGAGGTAGAGCGCGCCGCTTTTGTAGGTGCCTTCAGGGAGCAAGACTTTGCAACCGACGGTGCAGGCATCGATGGCGTTCTGGATCGCCTGGGTATCGAGATGACTGCCGTCGCCTTTGGCGCCGTATTTTTTCACGTCAAATACCGCCGCAACCTGAGTAGTGCGTTGCAGCACCGGGGCGCTGTCGGCGGACTCTTTGCCGTTGCCGTCCACCGAACGCACGGTGAAGCGGTACGCCGTGTCGGGCTTCAGGCCGTGGGCGGTGAAGCTGTGAATGCCAATGCGATGATGGAAGTTGGCAGTGTCTTGCCGATAAAACTGGTCGATGTAGGGTTTGGCCGGTGACACCTGGTCATTGTTGGCATTGGCGCTGCCCAGCAGCGTGCCATTAGCGTATACCCGGTAATCCTTGATGCCCGCATGCTCGGCAGGCTTTTCCCACACCAGGATGATTTGCCGGTCATCAAAAGCCAGCGTCGGTACTTGCAGTTTTGACGGGGCTTGCAGCGCCCATGCCAGCGGGCTGCATCCAAGGGCCACGAGGACCAGCGCGCAACGCACCGGGGTTGTTTTCGAGGGTTGATACGGCATGTTGTTCTCCTTGTTTTTGCCGGTATTCACACCGAGGGGCGCTACATCTGCCGCCCGGACTCTTCGAGGTATTGGCTGCGATTGACGAAGGTTTCGCGGGGCATTTCGCGCACGTCCATGGACAGCGCCTCGACCTGCGGCAGCAGTTCAATCAGGGCGCCCAGCGTCGCCGAAGCCAGGCTGCGCTGTTGTTCGGCAGTGCGCCCGGCGAACAGGTACAGGGCAACGTGCACGAAGTCATCTTGAGTGCTGCCACAGCGGTAATGGCTGAAGCCGTTGAGCCGCACCTTGATGTCGCCGGGCTTGAATACGCCGAAGCGGTCGAGGGCATCGTGTACGGTGGCCAGCAGGGTGTGTTCGCCGATGCGTTGGGCCAAGGCCGCTGGGCAATCGATGATGCAGTGGGGCATGGTGGATCCTCACAAGCAGGTTGAATGTGGGAGCTGTCGAGCTCCCACATTGATCTCCAGTGTTTTTAGAACGCCTTGTTTACTGGGCGCCCAGCGCCTTGATCAGCACGTCCAGCTGCTCCACTTCTTCAGGCAGCAAGTCGGTCAACGGCGCGCGCACCGGGCCGGCGTCGTGGCCGACCAGGCGTGCACCGGCCTTGACGATACTCACGCCATATCCTTCGCAGCGGTTGCGGATCGCCAGGTACGGCAGGAAGAAATCATCGATCAAGCGGCCCACGGTGGCGTGGTCGTCGGCGGCCACCGCGCGGTAGAAATCCATCGCGGTTTTCGGGATGAAGTTGAACACCGCCGAGGAATACACCGGCACGCCCAGGGCCTTGTAGGCCGCTGCATAGACTTCGGCGGTCGGCAGCCCGCCGAGGTAGGTCAGGCGGTCGCCGAGGCGACGACGGATCGACACCATCGATTCGACTTCACCGATACCGTCCTTGAAACCGATCAGGTTCGGGCAGCGCTCGGCCAACTGTTCCAGGCTGTCGGCATTGAGACGGCACAGGTTGCGGTTGTACACCACCACGCCGAAATCCACCGAGTTGCACACCTGCTCAACGTGGGCCACCAGGCCTTTCTGGCTGGCTTCGGTGAGGTAATGTGGCATCAGCAGAATACCGGCGGCACCGAGGCGCTCGGCTTCCTGAGCATAGGCGATAGCCTGGCGTGTAGGGCCACCGGCACCGGCGAGGATGGGCACCTGGCCTTTGCAGGTGTCCACCGCAGTCTTGATGATCTGCGTGTATTCCTTGGCTTCCAGGGAGAAGAATTCGCCGGTGCCCCCTGCCGCGAACAACGCGCTGGCGCCGTAGGGTGCCAGCCATTCCAGGCGGCGTGCATAGGTGTCGGCGCGGAAGTCACCGGCCGCGTCAAAGTCGGTAACCGGGAACGAGAGCAAGCCGGAAGACAGGACTGTTTTTAGTTCTTGTGGCGTCATGTTCGCAAACCTCAAATCGAAAAATAAAGGGAATACCTCAAGAGGTACGTCATCGTACAACTGTGCAGATGAGTTAGCTACCCTCTAAGCGCTTTTGTTTGCGCCAATATAATTTAATCAATAAAACCAGCTTATTACGTGCAAAAAACTTGAAGACACGCATCATCACTCAATCAAAGTCATACGATGACTATAGGAATCAGCCGACCTTACGCCCTACAGATTCCTGACTGAAGTCACGGCTGGCCTGCACCAGCATGCGCGTGTAGTCGTGCACGGCCTGGTCCTGACTCAGGGCCTGGCAGTCGAGCAATTCGACGATCCTGCCGTGCTGCATCACCGCCACCCGGTCGCACAAGTGAGTGACCACCCCCAGATCATGAGTGACAAGCAGATAGGTGAGTTTCTCGCGCTCGCGCAGGTCCGCCAGCAAGTTGAGGATCTCGGCCTGCACCGACACATCCAGGGCCGAGGTCGGCTCATCCAGCAACAGCACGCGGGGCTCAAGGATCAATGCGCGGGCAATCGCCACGCGTTGGCGCTGCCCACCGGACAACTGATGCGGATAGCGGAAGCGGAAGCTGTCGTTCAGGCCGACCTTGAGCAGGATCTCGTTGATCCGGTCGTCCTTGTCCCCTACCCCGTGGATGATCAGCGGTTCGCGCAGGGCGGTGTCGATGGTGTGCCGGGGGTGCAGGGAGCCATAGGGGTCCTGGAAGACCATCTGCACTTTGCGAAAGTGCTCCTTGGGAATCTTGTGCTGCAACGGCGCGCCGGCGATGCTCAGCGCCCCGTGCCAATGCCGGTATTGCCCGGCCAGGCAGCGCAGTACGGTGGTCTTGCCCGAACCGGACTCCCCCACCAGGCCGAACGATTCGCCGTCGGCGACACTCAGGCTCACATCGTGCAGCACCTGGTTGATGGCAGCGCCTGTGCCGAAGCTCAGGTTCAAGGCGTGCGCTTGGATCATGGGCATGGTCAGGTTCCTTATTGAGTCAGCCAGAGTGGATCGCGCTTAAGCACCGGCAGGTGCACGCGACGATTATCCATGCTCGGCAGCGCGGCCAGCAGGCCACGGGTGTAGGGATGCTCGGCGTATTGCAGGTCGCAGGCGGCCAGGGATTCGACGACGCGCCCGGCGTACATCACCAACACGCGGTCACAGTAGTTGCGCACCAGGTTGAGGTCGTGACTGACAAAAATCAGCCCCATCTGCTGCTGGTCCACCAGTTCTTCCAGCACGTTGAGCACTTGCTGGCGCACCGAGACATCCAGCGCCGACGTGGGCTCATCGGCAATGATCACTTCCGGACGCGTGATTACCATCATCGCGATCATGATGCGCTGGCCCATACCGCCGGACACTTCGTGCGGGTACAGGTTGTAGACCCGCTTCGGATCGCGGATATGCACCTGCTCGAGCATCTGCATGACCCGCTCGCGCGCATCACTGCGACTGGCCTTGTGGTGGGCCAGGTAGGCTTCGGCAATCTGGTCGCCCACCTTGACCACCGGGTTCAGCGAGTACTTGGGGTCTTGCATGATCATCGAGATGCGCTGGCCGCGAATCTTCTGCATTGCCTTTTCACTGGCCGAGAGCAGGTCGACCTCGCCAAACGCCATGGCCTTGGCGGTGATTTTCGCGCTGGGCGGATGCAGCTTGAGCAGGCTGCGCCCGACGGTGGACTTGCCTGAGCCGGACTCACCGACAATCGCCAGCTTCTCCCGACCCAAGGTAAAGGACACATCTCGCACGGCGTGGGTTTCTTTCTGGCCACTGACGAAGCGCACATTAAGCCCTTCGACATTCAGTTTGATGGCGGACATAAGGTGTTCTCCGATTATTCGCTGCGCGGATCAAGGATGTCCCGCAGGCCATCGCCTAACAGGTTGAAGGCCAGGCTGACCAACATGATCGCCGCCCCGGGAACCGCCACCAGCCACCAGCACTCAAGCATGTAGCGGCGCCCGGTGGAAATCATCGCGCCCCACTCCGGCAGCGGCGCCTGGGCACCCAGGCCGAGGAAGCCCAAAGCGGCCGCGGTGAGGATGATCCCGGCCATGTTCATGGTCAGGCGGATGATCACCGAGGACAGGCACATCGGCACGATATGGCGCAGGATAATCCGCGCCGGCGACGCGCCTTGCAGTTCCACGGCGACGACAAAGTCGGCGTTGCGCAGGGACAGGGTTTCAGCCCGCGCGAGCCGCGCAATCGGTGGCCAGGAAGTCAAGGCAATCGCCACCACCGCATGCTCCAGGCCAGGGCCCAGGGCAGCGATAAAGGCCAGCGCCAGGACCAGGCTGGGGAAGGAAATAAAGATGTCGGTCAGGCGCATGAACACCGTGTCGACCGCCCCGCCGAAGTAGCCCGAGACGGTGCCGATAAACAGCCCGATGGGACCGACGATCACGGTTACCAGGGCAATGATGTACAGCGTGATCCGCGAGCCATAGACCAGCCGACTGAAAATATCCCGGCCGTATTCGTCGGTGCCGAACCAGTGCGCCGAGCCCGGCGCCTGCAAGGCTGTGGCGAGGTTCTGCGCGACCGGGTCATGGGTGGCGATCCACGGCGCAAAGGCCGCGACCACCACCAATAGCAGCGCAACCAGCAGACCCGCCAGGGTCATGGGGTTACGCAACAGGTGACGCAGCACCCGCAGGCCGCTCTTGCAGAAGGCATCGAAACTGGAGCCCGGCGAGCGATCCACCGGCCGCTTCGCCGCCGTTTCGATGGAAGACAGATTGGCATTCATAAGCATCTTCTCTGTGTGAATTCTGAAGGGCCGCAGCCCCACTCAACGCTGCTTGTAGACACCCAGGTAACGGGTGGCCTCGGCATCGTCACCGCTGAAACCCTTGACGTCGGCAGCGCTGACCACGGTGTCGGTCATCTGCGAGATCATCAGGATCGGCCCCACCTGCTGGTCATAGAGCGTCTGCGCCTGGTGATACAGGCTGACCCGCTGCGCCGCATCGCGCGTCACCCCAGCCTGGTCGATCAGGCTGTTGAGCTGCGGATTGAAGAATGAAGCGCGCCAGCCCTGGAAGTTCGGCAAGCCGGCGTCATCGCTGTTGTTGGGGTTGTAGGCGAAGGTGCGCAGGCTGAAATACGGGTGCGGATAACGCTCGGCGCCGCGGGCCACGATGATCTCGAAATTGCGCGCGCGCATCGCGCCATAGACCTGGTTGCCGGTGCCGGTGACGATGCTGGCCTTGATCCCGCCCTCAGCCAGGGTCGCTTGCAGGCGCGCGGCGATGTCGATGAACGGCGGTTCCGACAGCGTGCGAATGGTGGTGTTGAAACCGTTGGGGTAACCCGCCTCGGCCAGCAGCTGTTTCGCCTTGGCCACATCCATGTGATAGCCCGGATCCGGCAAGCGCGCTTCCAGCCCCAGCTGCATCGGCTGCTGATTGAGCTTGCCGTAATACGGCATCACCTGTTCATCCAGGCCCTTGTAGTCGATCAGGTTGCGCACCGCTTCACGCACCTTAGGCTTGGCAAACTCGGGTTGCTTCATGCTCATCGCCACGTAGTACATGGTGCCGCGCGGCAATGATTGCACCTGGATCTTGTCCGAGCCGTCGATGGCGCGAATGTCCGGTGCCGCCATGCCGTAGGCCAGGTCGAGGTCGCCGCGTTCGAGCATCAGGCGCAGCGACTGGGATTCAGTCATGTGCCGCACCACCACGCGCTTGAGCTTGGCCGCGCCGCCCCAGTAGCCGTCGAAACGGGTCAGCAGCAGCGAATCGTTGGCACTCCATTTGGTCAGCACGAAGGGGCCGCTGCCCGCCTCGTTCGTCACCAGCCAGCCGGCGCCGAGGTCGCCATTTTTTTCATGCGCCAGGGCCGTCTTGCGGTCCACTACCACGGCGCTCGGCGAGATCGCCAGGGAGTCCACCAGCAGCAGCGGGTCCATGGTCTGCGGCAGGTCGATGACCAGGGTGTGGGCGTCCGTGGCGCGGATCAGCGATTGGATGTTCTCGACGCTGTAGCCGTAGGCCTTCCAGGTGGTGGCCAGGCCAAAATTGAGCTTCATCACCCGGTACAGCGACCACGCCACGTCCTCGGCGGTCAGCGGGTTGCCCGAATGGAATTTCACATCCTGGCGCAGATGAAAGGTCACCTGCTTGCCGTCTTCGCTGATGCCCCAGCGTTCGGCCAATTGCGGCAGGTGTTTTTCCGGATTGCCCTGGTCGCGCTTGATCAGCGTGTCATAGAGGTTGGCGTTGACGCCGGAGGCATCCAGGCCGGGCGCATTGGCCGGGTCGATGGAAAACAGGTTGACCATGCTCATGCCGACGATCAATTGATCGGCGGGGGTCTTGGCGCTGGCCGCTGTCATCGGCCCAAGGGCGAGTACCGCCGTCAACAGGCCAAGGTGCAGTGTTGAAAATACCGTCTTCATGCAAAATTCCTTCTTTTTATAGTTTTATCGGTACTGCGCAGTGCGTTAACGGGTACGGGGGTCGAACACCTTGTACAAGGCGTCGCTGATCAGGTTGAGCGCGACGAAAATCAAGCCGATCACCAGCACGCAGCCCATCACCGCGTTCATGTCGCCGAGCATCAGGCTGCTGGTCAGGTACTGGCCGAACCCCGGCCAGGCAAATACGGTTTCGATCAGCACCGCGCCCTCCAGCAACGAGCCATAGGCCAGCGCAACCACCGTCAGCAACTGCACGAGGATGTTGCGAAACGCATGCCCCCACACCACCTGGCGACGGGAAAGGCCCTTGACCCGCGCGGTGATGATGTACTCCTGGGACAGCTGCTCGAGCATGAAGCTGCGGGTCATGCGGCTGATATACGCCACCGAGTTCAGGCCGAGGATCAGCGCCGGCAACACGATGTGGCGCAGGGCGCTGGCGAAGGCATCCCAGTCACGTGCCAGGGTCGAGTCGATCAGCAGCAGGCCGGTGACCTCGGGCACCATGCCGTCATAGGCCAGGTCGATGCGCCCCGCTCCACCGGCCCAGCCGAGCCAGGCGTAGAACACCAGCAGCCCCATCATGCCCAGCCAGAAAATCGGCGTGGAGTAGCCGAACAAGGTGATCACCCGCGCCACGTGATCGCCGAGGCGACCCTGGTTGCTGGCCGCACAGACGCCCAGCGGCAAGCCGATCAGCACGCCGAACAGAATCGCCAGGGTGGCCAGTTCGATCGTCGCGGGGAATACGCGCAGGATGTCGTCGAGTACCGGGTGGCCGGTCAATAGCGCATTGCCGAAGTCACCGTGGAGCAGGTCATTGAGGTACAGGCCGAATTGGGCCCAGATCGGCTTGTCCAGGCCCATCGACCGGTACACCTGATCGTAGGTGGAACTGTCGGCATCCGGCCCGACTACCGCCAGCACGGGGTCGAGCGGCATGACCCGGCCGATGATGAACGTCAGGGCCAGCAGGCCGAGCAAGGTCACCAGCACCGTACCGGCACGCCGGGCTGTGTTGGACGCGCGAGCGCCCATGACAGAGGCAGTCATAACAAACATAGTGAGCTCCTGATAATCGGTCAGCGCTTCTTGTAGACGTCTTTGTAGCGCGTGGTCGCGGCGGTATGGCCCTGGAAGTCGGCCACGTCGTCGTACACCACCACGGTGTCGGTCATTTGCGAGACCGGCAAAATGGCCCCGACCTGCCGGTCGACCTGTTCCTGGATGTCGCGGTATTGGGCCAGTTGCTTGCCTGTGTCAGGCTCGACTTCCGCGCGCTCGATCAGTTGGTTCAGCTCAGGACTGTAGAAGGACGTGCGCCAGCCCTGGAAGTTGGTGAGCTTGGCTTCATCGCGGTTATCCGGGTTGTACACCAGCGTACGCAGGCTGGAGTGCGGATGCCGTTCCGCGCCGCCACCGCCGCGACCGACGATAATGTCGAAGTTGCGCTCACGCATTGCGCCGTAGATCTGGTTGCCCGTGCCGGTGATGATGCTGGCGTCGATACCGGCCTGGGCCAGGGTCGACTGCAGGTTGGAGGCAATGTTGATAAACGGCGGTTCGGCGAGCACGCGGATGGTGGTCTTGAAACCGTTCGGGTAACCGGCCTCGGCCAGCCAGGCCTTGGCCTGTTCGACGTTGAGCGTGTAACCCGGATCCGGCAGGCGCGCGGCCAGGCCCAGCGGCAGCGGCCGTTGGTTGATCACCCCGTAATGGGGCATGACGGTCTGGTTGATACCCTGGTAATCGATCAGCGCACGCACGGCCTTGCGCACGCGCGCATCGGCAAACATCGGTTGCTTCACGCTCAGGGCTACGTAGTACAGGGTGCCGCGCTGCAAGGTCTGGGTGCGGACCTTGTCGCTTTTCTGCAGGGCTTCGATGTCCGGCGCGGACATGCCTTTGGCGATGTCCAGGTCGCCGCGCTCGATCATCAGGCGCAACGACTGCGACTCGGTCATGTTGCGCATGACGATGCGCTTGAGCTTGGCCGGGCCGCCCCAGTACCCGTCGAAACGGGTCATCAGGATCACGTCGTTGGCGCGCCAGTCATTCAGCACAAATGCACCGCTGCCGGCGGCGTGAGTCACCAGCCAGGCGGCGCCCATGTCGCTGCCTTTTTGGTGCTCGAGGACTTTTTTTCGATCGAGGATGAACGCACTCGGCGAGGTCGCCAAGGTGTTGAGCACCAGCAGCGGGTCGGTCGGCCGAGGCAGCTCGATCACGAAGGTCGTGGCATCCGTGGCACGCATGTAGCGCTCGACGTTCTCGGCCGTAAAGCCATAGGCCTTCCAGGTGGAAGCCAGCGCCAGGTTGAGCTTGAGCACGCGCTGCAACGACCAGGCAACGTCTTCGGCACTCAGGTCATTGCCGGACTGGAATTTCACTCCGGTGCGCAGGTTGAAGGTCAGCGTCTTGCGGTCATCACTGACCTGCCAGCGCTCGGCCAGCGCCGGTACCAGGCGATCCGGCTGGGCGACGTCCTGCACCAGCAACATGTCATAGAGATTGGCGTTGATCTCCGACACGTCCAGCCCGGTGGCGGCCGCCGGGTCAAGGGACAGCAGGTTGATCATGCTCATGCCGACGATCAGTTGATCAGCCGGGGTTTTTGCAAAGCTTGCAGGTACAGCGGTAACGGCCAGGGCGGCGACGAACACCCGCGCCCACAGCGAAGGGAAAATGCTCATAACAAGAGTGCCTTTTTTATATTTATTCTTGTATTGGTAGGTGCTCTTGATCAGCCCGACTCATGCCGGACTGACCGTGTGCACGTCAGAAGCTTTTAAGCGTATTGGTCTCGATGAAGTTGAAATCGATGTCTTCACCCAGGCCCGGCAAGTCGGACAAGTGCACAAAACCGTCGCTGTCCATCGGGTCTACCAGACGCTTGAGGTAAGCCGGTACTTCGTCGTAATCCAGGTACGGGTGCAACAGGCCGCGCTCATACCAGGTGCAGTTCTTGATCGCGCCGACGACAGCCAGGTTGGCGGCGCCGTTGCCATGAATCTCGCAATCCATGCCGAAGGATTCAGCCAGATGCGCAACCTTCAGGCACGGCGCGATCCCACCGACGCCCGCCACACCGGCGCGCAAGATATCGCACACATCGTGCTTGACCCAACTGGCGCGGCTCAGGTGTTTACCGGACAGGGTTTCCGGGCCCAGCACCGGAATATCCAACTGCCCCGCCAGCCAGGCATAGGACTCGGCGGACTCTTCCATCATCGGCTCTTCGAACCAGGCGAAGTCGAGCTTCTCCAGCTCACGCCCGATGTACAGCGCTTCGGTGCGGCTGTACCAGTGATAACCGTCAAGCATCAGGGCGATGTCCGGCCCGACCGCTTCGCGTACCGCAGCGCAGGCCTTGACGTCGATGCGCGGGCTCGGCGCGAACGACACCGGCGGCATCCAGGTGTGCAACTTGATGGCCTTGTAGCCACGCTGCACCAGGGTCTCGGCAAAGCGCCCGTAGTCTTCAGGGGTGGCCAGGCCACCGGGCAGTTCGTCACCACACATGGTGGAGCCGTAGGCCGGCACCTTGTCGCGGAAACCACCAATCAACTTGTGCACCGGCACACCCAGTTTGCGCCCGGCCCAATCCCACAGGGCCTGCTCGACCAGCGCCAAGGCGCGGTCGGTCAACTGGCTGGCACTGCCACGCTGCCAATGCGCGAGGTCGTGCCAGATCTTTTCGCGATCGAAGGCGTTCTGCCCCACCAGCACTTTGCGCACGAAACCATCGAGCACATACGGACGGATCAGTTCGGGCGCGCCGAAGGCATAACCCTCCTGGCCGTCTTCGGTCTGGATGCGCAGCAAAGCCATCTGCGCCTGGGTGACATCACCCGGGTGCGCATGGCCGGCACTGTCCACTGCGCGGCGGGTCGGGTAGGAAAATACCTGGACGTTGACTGCTGTGATTCTCATGGACGTCGTAAGCCTTCTTATTGGATTTGTGACGGGAGTGTCGTCTGTTGCGACCGATCATAGGTCATCGTACAACACTTGAAAAGACCCAATAACCTGCCTCCCATCTGTGTACATTTTCAGCAAATCCCGACAAAACCCTTATTTTTAAAGACAACCAAGGAATAACCTGAATTGCTAAAAAGCCCTATTCACTGGGCACATATATTTCAAGATGTTTCAAAACCACCGATAACCCATAGACGAGTCGTCTTGTCGTACGATAACGTATATCGGCACCTTAGATGAGATCCATACGCAACAACGCACTGCCGTAGCAACCGTCAAACGACCCTAACAAAAACAAAAAAGAAGACCGTATGAACACCACCCTACGCACGCTCGTTACTGCCCTGACCCTCGGCCTGCCGCTGTATGTCAGCGCTGACTCTGCCAGCATCAACTACCGCCACCAGTTCACCGAGGAGGACAGCGCCCACGCTGACCGAATCAAGCTCAACTACCGCCTGGACAGTGGCCTGGGATTTGAAGCGGAAATGAAATACCGCACCGCCGGAGACCGGGAAGACGTCGCCTACGACAACATGGTCAACAACGGACACGAGTTCACCGTGAGCTACAACTACAAACTCAGCGCGCAATCGACGCTGACTCCGGCGTTCCAGATGGACAGCTCGAAAGACTCGACCACCTACAAGTTAGGCCTCAAGTACAACTACAAGATCAACGACGCCTTCTACGCCGCCACGCGCTATCGCCTGGATACCAAGAAGCTGGACCGCGATCAGGTGGACGAGGACTTGCCCGACCACATCAAGGATGACCAGACCACCCATCGTTTCGAGGGCTGGCTCGGCTACACGCCGGCCAGTAAGTGGGCGTATGAATATCAGTTCATTTACTTCAAGACTGACTACATCCGCTACGACAACAAGAAGAGCGATTACGAACAGAACCTATCTGTCAAATACAAGCTCACCAAGGAATGGGCTCCGTTCATGGAGATTGGTGATGTGAAGGTCAACTCCACGTCCGAAGACCGCCAGGCGCGGTGGCGCCTGGGCATCCAGTACAACTTCATGTAAAGCCCCCACGACTTGCCTGGCGAGCGCGCATCGCTCGACAGGCAAGCCACCTGCATTCAGCGTTCAATGGAAGACCTGACCATGACCACACAACCCAAACCCTTCACGCGCATTCTGCTCACCGGCGCCGCCGGCGGCCTGGGGCAAATCCTGCGCGAAACCTTGCAGGCCCATGCCGACATCGTCCGCGTCTCGGACATCAGCCCCATGGCGCCGAGCCGTGGTGAGCACGACGAAGTGATCGCCTGCAACCTGGCCGACAAGGCCGCCGTTGCGGCGCTGGTCAACGGCGTCGACGCCATCGTTCATTTGGGCGGGATTTCAGTGGAGCGGCCATTCGAGGAGATTCTCGACGCCAATATTCGCGGCACGTTCCACATTTATGAGGCGGCGCGACAACAGGGGGTCAAGCGGATTGTGTTTGCCAGCTCCAACCACGTCACCGGTTTCTATCCCCAGGACGTTGAACTGGACGTGCACTCACAGCGCCGTCCGGATGGCTACTACGCGCTCTCCAAGGCCTACGGCGAAGACCTGGCGGCGTTCTACTTTCACCGCTACGGGATTGAAACCGTGAGCTTGCGCATCGGCTCGTCGTTCCCCGAGCCACGCAACCGGCGGATGCTTTCGACGTGGCTGAGTTACAGCGACCTGGACCATCTGGTGGCGCGCGCCCTGCTGGCCAAGGACGTCGGGCACAGTGTGGTGTATGGCGTGTCGGCCAATCGGGATCGCTGGTGGAGCACTCGGCACACCGAGCACCTGGGTTTTGCACCCAAGGACAGTTCGGAGCAGTTTCGCGCCAAGGTCGAGCAGCAACCGCCAGCGGCGGCTGATGAACCGGGCAGCGGGCTTCAGGGCGGCGCGTTCACCGCGGCCGGGCCATTCGACAATTCGGCGGCGGCGGCTTCATAGGCCCGGCGCATACGCTCGCGGCTGTTGGACAGATGCAGGCGCATCGCCGCCCGAGCCGCATCGGCGTCACGGCGCAGGATGGCTTTGTAGATGTCCTCATGCTCACGACTCAAGCGCTGCAGGAAGGGTTCCTTGTTGTCGTTGGCCAAGCGTTTTGAGTGCAGGCGTGTGCGCGGCAGGATGTTGACCCCCAGGTGCAACATGATATCGGTGAAGTAGCGATTGCCCGTGGCCAACGCGATCTGCTGATGAAACTGAAAGTCTGCCGACACCGCATAGTCGGCACTCACCGCCCGCGAGTTCAGCGCATCCAGCGAGTCGCGCATCACCTGCAATTGCTGGTCGGTCCGCCCCACGCACGCCAGGCCGGCGGCCTCTACCTCCAGGCTGATGCGCAACTCCAGCACAGCCAGCACATCCTGCAAGGTCACGATGGTGTCCGGATCGATGCGAAACCCGCTGGGGCTGGGAATATCCTTCACAAAGGTGCCGACGCCGTGCCGGGTTTCCACCAGGCCCGAAGCCTGCAGACGCGAAATGGCCTCGCGCACCACCGTGCGGCTCACACCATGTTCGGCCATCACTTCGGATTCGGTGGGCAGCTTGGTGCCACGCGGGAGCTCACCGGTACAGATGCGCCGGGAAAGCTCGGTGACCAGTTCTTCGGCCAGGCTGCGGTGCCGGCGGCGAACGGTGGGCTGGACGTTCGGGTTGTCCATCAAGAACGGGTATCTCGGTTGGCGGAGGAACGCGCATCATAGCGCATTCGGTTGTACGACAACCTTTCCTGTAGCTCGCAGCGCACCCGCGCGGTGATCTCACGCACCAGCGCGGCTAAACACAGCCTCCCCCCTGGGCCGGGCACTCGCCACGCCGACCAAACGATAAAAAAGCCAGATGGAGCATTTACTCCTGGCTCGCCACAACTGATAATGATTCTCAACTCACCCATTTAACAATTCTTAACTGAGCATTTTCCACGGCGCTTGGTACAAGACCCCCGCCTCTATCCCACACTAGAAAGGAGTTCTGCATGCGTGTTCTGGTGGTAGAAGATGACAGCTCAGTCAGTCACTGGCTTGGCAGCAAATTGCATGCCTACGGCCACAACTGTCGGCTGATAGACAATGGCGAAGGTGCGTTACAGATTCTCAAGAATGAAGCCTTCGATGTGGTAATCCTCGACCGCATGCTGCCGCGCATGGATGGGATAGAAGTACTCAACCGCCTGCACGGCGTGGCGCGCCCGCCCATCCTGATCCTGTCGGCCAACGACCAATCCAGCGATCGCGTGGAAGGCCTTCGCGCCGGTGCCGACGATTATCTGGGCAAGCCCTTTGACTTTACCGAGCTGTTGCTGCGCCTGGAGCTGCTGGCCAGGCGTCACAACCAGACCGCCCAGGAAGACTGCATTCAGGTCGAAGACATGCAGATCGACCTGGCGCGCCGGGAAGTCACTCGTGCCGGGCGGCGCATCGACCTCACCGATAAAGAGTTCAAATTGCTGCAGGTATTGGCAGAACATGTCGGCCAGACCGTGACCCGGGGCATGTTGCTGGAGAAAGTCTGGGGTTATCACTTCGACCCACAAACCAACCTGATCGACGTACACCTGTCAAAATTACGCAACAAACTCGACAAGGGCTTCGAGCGCGCAATGATTCGTACCGTTCGGGCAATCGGCTATGTATTTGGTTAACCGCAACCTGAAACTGCTGCTCAACACCAGTAACTTTCGCCAAGCCACCACGATTGCCTTCATCTGCCTATTGGTAGCCCTGGCGTCGATCATCCTCAGCAACCAGTTGCTGGTGGTTGTGATGCGCAGCCATGTGCGCGACATGATCCTCACCGACGTACGCACCCAGCAATATCACGGGCGCTTGAGCGATGCCCGCGAAGCCGCGCGCAACCTGCTCAACGGCCAGGCCCTGGAGGTGCGCAAGGACCGCCACTCGATCGTCTTTGACGAAGCTGGCAACGCCCTGTTCGGTGATGCCCGGCTGCTGCCGAAGATGGACTGCCCTGCTCCGTGCAATACCAACTGGCGCCATGGCACGCTGCGCACCGCCAAAGGACGCGAAGCAGACATCCTTGGCCTACTGATGCCACTGCCGGGCGGTGGCCAGTATTTCAGCGCCTATGACTTGCGCCCCATGCTTGAACGCACGCGCATGATCCCGCTGATCGCCGGTGCCGGACTGCTGGTCATCCTGCTGTCCATCGTGTTGATCAGCCTGCCGTTCAGCATGCGCAACCTGTACCGCATCAACAGCATCCGCGATGCACTGGCACGTTATGCCGGTGGCGATCACAGCGTGCGCGTACCCTATGCCCAACAAGGTGATGAGTTCGACCGCCTGGGCCTGGAGATCAATCAGGGCCTGTTGCGCATCAACAAGCTGATGGACGAAGTGAAGAACATCAGCACCCACATCGCCCATGAACTGCGCACCCCCCTCACGCGCCTGCAAAGCCGCCTGCTGAGCGCAGTGGACATGGTCGACGGCCAAGCCCGCGTTGAGCTACTGCAAGCGGTGCAGGACAGTGAGCGTATCCAGAACCTGTTCCGCGCGGTGATGAGGGTCGCCGAAGTGGAGACCGGGCGCCTGGCCTATCAGTTCGAAACCTTCCCCGCCCATGGCCTGCTGGCAGATGTGGTCGAGTATTACCTGCCGCTGGCCGAGGAGCGCTGCTGCCCGCTGCTGATTCAAGCCCCCCGCGACTGCTGGCTCTACGGTGACAAGGCCCTGCTGTTCCAGGCCATGGCCAACATGATCGACAACGCCCTCAAATATGCACCGGCTGGCCTGCCCATCACGCTCAAGGCGTATCAGAACCCGGAGTACTGCTACCTCTGTGTCGCCGACCTCGGCCCAGGCATTGCCGCAGCCCAACGCACTACCGCAATTGAGCGGTTCCAGCGCCTGGACACCAGCGGTGGCACACCGGGCAATGGCCTGGGGCTGACCATGATCCGTGCGATTGCCGAACTGCACGGCGGGGACTTGATCCTGGAAGACAACCAGCCTGGCCTACGCGCCATGATCCAGCTGCAAAAGCACCCGACGGCCTGAAACAGCGCGTTCCTTAAGCATTCTTAATAATTCGGCTGTTGATCTCCAATTGAGAATAAATCCTAATATCACCACCTCGCCGGGAGCGTCTCTTCTCCTGGCACCCCTTTGTTTTCAACCCTTCAGGAGCCTCTCCATGGCCAACCGCCTTAAAGCTTTTCTCGCTGACGAAAGTGGTGTGACCGCCATCGAATACGGGATTCTCGCCGCCGCCATGGCCGCCGCGATCGGTGTGATCTTTGGCTCCGAAGGGGTGTTCGTCACTGCGCTCAAGGAACGTTTCGCGTCCATCGCCGACCAGATCACCAACACCAACAACCCCGGTACCAGCAAGTAAGCGCTGGCGACGGAGCGAGTCATGCCATCCACGCTTGCCTTCCTGGTGCTGATCCCGGCCTTGTGCTGGGTGATCTGTACCGACCTGCTGTACCGGCGCATCCACAACACCCTGGTACTCACTCTGATCGCGCTGTGGGTCGCCTTGCCAGTGATGGCATTGCTTGGTCAGGGCCCGTGGGCAGCGTTTGGGCACGGCGAGATCATGCATGAACTCACCGGTTCTCTGACCGGCGCCGTCATCGTGCTGCTGGTGGGTTACGGCCTGTTCAGCCTGGGCCAAGTCGGGGCCGGTGACGTCAAGCTGATGGCGGTTATGTGCCTGTGGATCGACTGTGATGACCTGATGGCTTTCCTGATCATTACCGCGCTCTCCGGCGGCATGCTCGCCCTGGCACTGCCGCTGCTGACCCTGATGGAAAACACCTGCGCGCGGGGCTGGCTGAAGGTCGGCCGGCGTTACCCGCAACTGAACATTCCAGTGCCCACGGTGCTCACGCCAGATCGTCCGCAAGGCATTCCCTACGGTTTGGCCATTGCCAGCGGTGCGTTCTACACCTTGTTGTTTCCTATTCACTCTTGATCTCGGGCTGATCCCATGAAAACCCCCTCCATTCTTCTGCTGGCCGGTGCCCTGGTCGTGGCCGGCGGTGCTGCCCTGCTCGCCCGGGCCTTGCTCGCCACTCCACCGAAACCGCCGGTGGTGCAACAGGTCGTGGCGCCGGTCGTCGAGCCCGAGCCCAAACAAGCGGTCCTGGTGGCCTCACGCAACATCAAGCCGGGCGAATTCATCGATACCGCCAGCGTGGAATGGCAAACCACCGAGCACACATACTCGCCCCGGCAGTACTTCCTGCGCGAACAGGACACCATCGACGTGCTGCTCGGCGCCACCGTGCGCCAACCCATCGCCAAGGGCCAGCCGCTGATCAACAACCTCGTGGTGCGTCCTGGCGAACCTGGCTTCGTCGCCGCCGTGCTCAAACCGGGGATGCGTGCCGTGGCCGTGCCGACCAATGCCGTGGCCAGCAGTTCCGGCCTGGTCTCGGCCGGCGACCGGGTCGACGTGATCCTGAGCCTGAACCTCGCCGCCGAAAGCAAAAGAAGCACGGGTGCGTCCGACGGCCTGCCGAAGCTGGCGTCCCAGACCTTGCTGCGTAACGTCCGCGTCCTGGCCCTGAACAACGTTACCCGCAGCGACATCAGCCTGCGTGAAAGCCCAGCCGACCTGGCCTTACGCAAGAAGCAACGCCGCGACACCGAGTTCTACGAAACCGTGACCCTTGAGGTGCCTCCGTCACAGGCCGAACGCCTGGCGCTGGCGCGGGAAATCGGCACCCTGCAACTGGCGCTGCGCGGCATCGCAGAAACCTCAGGCGACGGCCCGCAACCAGGCAGCCAGAGCGCGACCACCTTGCGCCAGGCCACCCGGATTTACGACGGTTTCAACCCACCGATCCAGGCGTTTCGCGGCGCCCAGCTGGAAATGGTCAAGGTCAACTAAGCCGACATTCACCCCTATTCATAGCCAGCCGTGACGCTGGCCGTACTCGCCTACTCGGAACCCGACACCATGAAGTTCGCCTCGAAGACTCCGGCGTTGACGCTGGCGTGCGCCCTGAGCATCAGCTCGACCTGGCCAACCATCGCCCTGGCCGAAGAACCCGCCCAGGACTATCCCGAAGATCAGGTCATCGGCCCGGTGCATCCCGACACGCCCGAAGACGCCCAGGCTGATGGGGCCGAGCAGGTGTTCTACACCCCACCGGCCAGAAACCCGCGCTTGCCGGCCAAGCTCACCGAGGTCAAAGAGACCGAAGACATCCAGTTGCTGGTCAAGCAAGGTCGCCTGCTGCAACTACCGCGCGCGGCGGCCAAAGTGCTGGTGGCCGATCCCAAGGTCGCCAGCTTCCAAATGCCTTCGAGCAGCAGCGTGTTCCTGTTTGCAGAAGGGGCTGGCACCACCACCCTGTATGCGCTGGACCACAACGACGACGTCATCGCGGCAATCCGCCTGGTGGCCCGCCACGACCTGGCGGCCCTCAGCGAGCAAATCAATAACGAAATCCCCGGCGCCCACGTCGAATTTGGCCCCTCCTCGGGCAATGGCCTGATCGTGCGCGGCCAGGTGCGTACCCCGCAACAAGCCAAGCAGGTGATCAGCAGCGTGCAGGCCTACCTCGGCTCCAGCGATGACAAAAACGGTGGCCAGGGCGGTGGTGGTGGCGCAGGCGGTGACGTACCGCCACCCCGGGTGATCAACCAGTTGAAGGTGGAACTGTCGGCCCAGGTCAATATCAGCGTGCGCATCGTCGAAGTGTCGCGCAGCCTGAGCAGCCAATTGGGCATGAACTGGGAAGCCACGCTGAAGAACAACAACTACTTCTTCAGCAACGCCAGCAGCTTGTTTACCGCCACCAACAGCGGCATCACCCCGCTGCGCACGGCCACCAATGCGGTCGCGGGCGGCTCCCACACCCGCGGATCCACCAGCGTCGCCGGGCTGCTCACCGCGCTGTCCGAAGACGGCCTGGCCACGGTTCTCGCCGAGCCCAACCTCACCGCCATGTCGGGTGAGACTGCAGGCTTCGCCGCCGGTGGCGAAGTGCCGATCGTGATCATCACCAACAACAACGTGAGCATCGAGTACAAACAGTACGGGGTGATCATGCGCATGACCCCCACCCTGCTCTCGCCCAACCGCATCAGCCTGCACGTGGCCCCGGAAGTCAGCGACCTGTCGGACGAAGGCGCCGTGACCCTGGAAGGCAACGTGATCCCCGCGTTCAAGGTGCGCCGCGCCGACACCACCGTCGAACTGGCCAGCGGCCAAAGCTTCGCCCTGGCCGGCATGTTGCGCAGCAACATCAACCAGAGCGTCACCGGCGTGCCGGGGCTCAAAAATATTCCCGGCCTGGGCCGCCTGTTCGAAACCGAGAACAGCGACCAGCAAGACACCGAACTGGTGATCATCGCCACCGCCTACGTGGTCGAGCCCACCAGCCCCGGCGATTTGCAGACACCCGGACGCGGCATTCGCGCCCTCGACACCCAACTGCCGAGCCAGGCATCCGCCGGCTACCTGTACTGAGTCACGGAGAGATGCCCATGCCTGCGATCAAACCCTTGTTGCCCCTGCTGGCCGTGGCCCTGCTGCTGGCTGGCTGCGATCACCAGATCAACCAGATGCGCGAAAACCGCTTCCAGCCGTACAACCAGGCCCAGGCGCCGAGCGTCAAGCCCCAAGCATTAATGGCCGCCCTGCATACCAATGGCACTGGCAGCCTCACGCCCGACTCCCTGGCCAACCTCAACACCCTGCTGCGCAGCCAGGGCCGCCTGCATAACCAGACCCTGACGCTGCGGCCCTTCACTCCGGCCGGTGAAACGCTGAGCAAACGCCTGGCCACGGTCCTGCGTGAACTGGGCACACCGGTACAACAAATCATCGTCGCGCCGGTACAACTGCGCGCCGGCAACACCAGTGATGAAGACCTGCAAGTGGTCTCCGAGGCCATGGTGGTGACAGTCCCGGACTGCGTCATTGCCGATGGCCAGAGCTGGACCGTCAAGCCGTTCCAGGCCACCGGGCAACTGGGCTGTGCCAATCGCGCCAACATTGCGCGCATGGTCGCCGACCCGCGTGACCTGGTCCGCGCCCAGGCCTTGGACAGTGGCGATGGCAACACCGCAGTCAACAGTGTGACCCGCTACTACGACGATGAGCCGCGCGAGTTGCTCGACATCGACTTCAGCAAGAACTGACCCTGGAGCCACGCCATGAACGACTCGAAAACCTCGGGCAGCCTGCCGGACCTGCTGCTGTTTGCCGCCAACGCCGAGCAGGCGCGGCTCTACGGCGAACACCTTGTACGCCTCGGCTACGCGGCCGAAAGCGCGCGTACCGGCGGCGTCGGTGCGGCCATCGAATGGACCCGCGCCCATCCGGTGCCAGCCCTGTTACTGGTCGACCTGGACGACGAAGCCCTGCCGCTGCACGCGATCAATGAGCTTAGCGAGAGCTGCGATCCGGCGTGCCAGATCATCGCCCTGGGCAGTCGCCAGGACATCAACCTGTACCGCACGTTGTTGCACCATGGTCTGTTCGACTACCTGATCAAACCCGTCCCGCTGGACCAGTTGGCCGACACCCTCACCCGCGCTACCGGCAGCGATCAGCACCTGCCCGCGCGCACCGGCCGCACCATCGCGGTCACCGCCGCGAGTGGGGGGGCGGGCACCAGCACCGTAGTCAGCGGCCTGGCGCGCTTGCTCTCGGAGCACCGTCATACCCACTGCGCGGTGGTCGACTTCGACCGTGCCAACGGCGACCAGGCATTGCTGCTGGGCTATGAGGGCGAAGCCGGACTGACGGCCGTATTGGCCAGTGAAGAAATCGACACGCGCTTTTTGCAACGGTCCATGGGCCAGATCAACGAACGCCTGTTCCTGCTCGCCCAGGAAGCCAACCTGCATTCCGCTCCGACGCTGGATGCCGAGCACTTGATGAACCTGGGCGGCAACCTTTGCCATATGTTCAACCAGGTGATCTGGGACCTGCCCGCCGGGCGGCCCTCGGGGGCCCTGGAGGTACTGGACAACGCGCAGACGCGGATTATCCTCACCGACCTCACCGTACAGGACGCCCGCCACACCCTGCGCCTGCTGCGCGAAATCGGCGACGAGAGCAGCGGCCAGCACCTGCTGCTGGTGGTCAACCCGACACGGAATGCCGGTGCGGGCCTGATTGATCGGGCGCAATTCGAAGCCTTCGTGGGCCGGCGCATCGACCTGGTAC
This sequence comes from Pseudomonas sp. SB113, assembly GCF_040754745.1. Lineage (NCBI taxonomy): Bacteria > Pseudomonadati > Pseudomonadota > Gammaproteobacteria > Pseudomonadales > Pseudomonadaceae > Pseudomonas > Pseudomonas sp. SB113. Next base: position 123,556 of record NZ_JBFMHW010000006.1, on the reverse strand, counting down.
TGCCCCATGTCGGCAATGTGCTGAGCCAAAGCCTGTTGCGCGGACCGCTGAGCCTGGCCGGCGTACCGGCGTTCGAAAACGCCCTGCTAGACCTCGCCGACCTCGCCTGCGGCCGCCAACCGGCCAAACGCTCGGGCACCCCATTGAGCATCATCACCCGCTTGAAGCACGCCCTTGGGCGCCCACGTACAGCGGCCTGAGCCAAGGAGAACCGCGCATGCTCATCCGTCAACCGAAGAAGCCCCAGGCCCGCGCAACACCTATGCCTGCCGCCGCCCCTGCCCCTCAGGAAGTGCGCGCCACCAGTGTGCAACGCAGCGCCGCCAGCAAAGCCGTGGACCTCACCGCCCTCGCCCACCGCAAGCTGATTCGCAGCCAGCTTTACGATCAGATCGACCCGCTCAAAGCCGCGAGCCTGGGCCGTGACAAACTACGGGTGCAGATAGAAACAGTGATCCGCCGCATCTGCGATGACAATCGCCTGCAGCTGTCGCGCCAGGAAGAAGAAAGCATCGGCGAAGAGATGCTCAACGAAATGGTCGGCATCGGTCCAATCCAACCGTTGCTCGCTGACGACTCGGTCAACGACATCCTGGTCAACGGTGCCGGCCAAGTGTTTGTCGAGCGATTCGGCAAGCTGGAACTGTCGCCCATCACCTTTATCGACGAAGAGCATGTGTTCAACACGGCCCAGCGCATCGCCGCCGCCGTCGGCCGGCGCATCGACGAAAGCCACCCGATGGTGGATGCACGCCTGGCCGATGGCAGCCGGGTCAACGTGATTACTTACCCGCTGGCCATCGACGGCACCACCATCTCCATTCGTAAATTCATGCGCCGCAACATGTCCCTGGAAATCCTCGCCGAGCGCGGCGCGATGTCGGCGCAGATGGCTGAGGTGCTGCAACGGGCGATGCTGGCCAAGCTCAATATCATCGTCTCGGGCGGCACCGGCGCGGGCAAGACCACCTTGCTCAACGCCCTGTCGCAGAAAATCAGCGATGCCGACCGCATCATCACCATCGAAGATGCCGCCGAACTGCAACTGCAGCAAATCCATGTGGTGCGCCTGGAAACCCGCCCGGTCAGCGCCGAAGGCACCGGCAAGGTCGACCAGCGCGACCTGGTGCGCAACGCCCTGCGGATGCGCCCCGACCGCATCATCCTCGGCGAAGTGCGTGGCGGTGAAAGCTTCGACATGCTCCAGGCGATGAACACCGGCCACGATGGGTCGCTGTGCACCGTGCACTCCAATACCCCGCGCGACGCGATCATGCGCATGGAAAACATGGTGATGATGGCGAGCATGCAACTGCCGCTGGAAGCGATCCGCCGCCAGATCGCCAGTGCGGTCAACCTGATCGTGCAGATCGAACGCATGCGCGACGGCGCGCGGCGCGTGGTGTCTATCACGGAAATCTGCGGCATGGAAAACGACGTGATCCAGACCCAGGAGCTGTTCGGCTTCAAGACCACCAGCGTCGATGCCAAGGGTCATCTGATCGGCGAGTTTGTCGCCAGCGGCCAGCGCCCGCAGTTCTATACCAGCCACGCCCATTTGTTTGAAGGGCAATGCTGATGGACGCCCTCCTCGACCTGTTTACCCTGCTGGTGTTTGTGCTGGTGCTGCTGGTTTTCCTGGCGGCGCGCAGCCTTAACCGCCGACGCCGTGCCGACGAGGCCAACCGCCTGCGCCTGGAACGCCTCAAGGCCTTGTTCGACAGCCACGAAGCCCCGGCAGCCAGGCCTTCCGGAGCATTGGCCGAGGCCGAAAGCGTGCTGCGCGAATTGGAAAATCCGCCCCTGGAAACCCTGCCAGTGCTTGGCCCGGCCATCGCACGGGTGTGGCTGAACCTGCGAGTGCTGGGTTGGCACAGCAGCTTGCGCACGCGCGTCATCCTGCTGAGTCTGTGCAGCCTGATGATCGCGGTGCTGCTGGGCCGTGAAACGCCGATGCCGCTGCTGTTCGGCAGTCTATTCGGCTTGCTCGCTTTTTTTGGTATCGGCAACGTGCTGTACCGCAACGCATTGGGCAAGCACCTCAAGGAACTGCGCCTGAGCCTGCCCCAGGCCATTGACGCAATCACCCGCACCGCCCGCGCCGGAGTGCCGATCAGCAACGCCTTCACGCTGGTCGCGGAAAATATCCCCGGCCCCCTGGCGGTGGAATTTGCCCTGATCGACAACTGGCTACGCCTGGGTGTGCCACTGCGCCAAGTGATGCAGGATTCGACGTTACGTGTGCCGCTGAACGAGTACCGGTTTTTCGCGGTGATCCTGATCATCAACCAGGAAGCCGGTGGGCGCCTGGGCGAGACCCTGGATCGGCTGTCCGCCACCCTGCGCGAGCGCCACGAGTTGCAGCTGAAGATCCAGGCCAAGACCTCCGAAGCCCGTGCCTCGGCAAAGATTGTCGGCGCGCTGGTGCCGTTGTCCCTGGGCTACATGTACCTCAATTCGCCCAAGGATTTTCACTTCCTGCTTAACGACCCCACCGGCAACAGCGTGCTGTTCTATGCCTTCGGCAGCGTGACCCTGGGCCTGTTGATCACCCACATGATGGTGCGCAGAGTGCTATGAACCCACTTGATGATCCCCTCATCCAAGGCGCTCTCGGCCTGCTGTTATGCGGCCTGGGCGTTGCACTGATCGGTGCGTATCGGCAGCAGCGGCCAGACGATCTGGCCCTGCGCCTGGGTAAAAAGATCATGGATGCCACGCACGCGCCTATCGACGACAACATTCTGCGTGGCCAGGGCCTGCAACTGTCACCGCGCCTGCGCGCGCTGTTGCTGCCCCTGGCGCAGGTAGGCGATAAGCTGGCCGGCACCGCCAGCGACCGCGAACACTTGCGCCGCCTACTGGGCATGGCCGGCTTTCGCAGCCGCGAAGCCCTGGGCCTGTTGATGAGCGGCAAGTACGTCCTGGGCCTGGCGCTGCTGTGCACGGTGTTATTCGGCGTGCTGGAACCTGGCTCGCGCATGAGCCTGAACGGTATCGCCGGTGGCCTGATCGCATTGTTTGTCGGCACCACATTGCCGGAGCTCTGGCTCAAGGTCCGCGCCGGCCAACGTGGCGGGCGTCTGGATCGCAGCCTGCCGGACGCCCTGGATTTGATGGTGATCTGCGCCGAAGCCGGCCTGCCGCTGGGCCGGGTGCTGCAAGTGGTGTCCCGCGAGATGAGCCTGTCGGCCGTGGAAATGGCCGATGAGTTGCGCTACACCCAGGCCGAATTGCAGATCCTCAGCGATCGTCCCAAGGCCCTGCTCAACCTCGCTGAACGCACCGGCGTGCGCAGCGTGGAAGTGATGGTCGCCACGCTGATTCAGGCCGAGCGCTACGGCACGCCGTTGTCCCAGGCGCTGCGCACGATTGCCGATGAAAGCCGCAAGACCCTGATCCTCAACCTTGAAGAAAAGGCCGGCAAGTTGCCGGCGCAACTCAGCGTACCGCTGATGACCCTGATACTGCCGCCGATCATCGCAATGATGGGTGCCCCGGCGATGGTGCGCATCATCCGCCTGCTGGGCAGTTGAGCATGATTTTTCGGAGCCCCACTACTATGTCCCGTGCCTTGCCTTTTGTGCTGTTGTTCAGCGTGTTGACCCTCGGTGGCTGCAGCAGCCTGTCGTCGTTGAACCATGATACCACTGCCGTCACCGGCCTCGACAGCAAGGAAGCCAAGGAAGCCCTGCGCCTGGCCCGCGTGCTGCGCGACAATAGCCGCCTGCCAGGCGCCTATGAAATCTACGAGCGCATGGACCAGCGCCAGCAACTCAAGGGCGTGTACCTGATCGAGTACGCCAGCGTCGCCGCCCAGGTGCGCCCGCCCCGCGAGACCTTTGCGCTGTACAACCGTGCCCGCCAGGAATTGGGCGGCAATCTGCAAGCAATGCCCGGCGACCAGCGTGTGGCGCTGTGCAGCGGTCTGGCCCGCGCGCGCCTGGCCATGGGCGGCGCGGCCCTCGCGGCCAAGGACTTCCAGTGCGCCCTCGAGGTGGAGCCCGAAAACCCGCAAAACCTCAATGGCCTGGGCGTCGCCTTGAATATCCAGGGGCAAAACCGGGCCGCTCGCGAAGCGTTTGAAAAAGCCCTGACCATCGACCCCTCGAATGTCGCCGCCACCAACAACCTGGCCCTCAATTGGCTGCAAAGCGGCGACAGCGCCAAGGCCATCGGCCTGCTCACCCAGCCCCGGGAAAGCCGCGACGCCTCACTCAAACTCAACCTGGCCCTGGCCTACGTGCTCGACGGCCACGACGACACCGCGCGCCGCGTGCTGCTGGAAAGTATCGACCCAAGCTACGCCGAACCGATCCTGCGCGACTTCCAGGCCACCCGCGAGCGCATCGCCAACGGTGCGCCGCTGGCCAGCGAATTACTCGCCGCGAGCCAGCGCCCCCTGGCACTCGCCGAGCAACGTTGATGAGCCGTGCGCTGAAGCGTCTGTGGCGCGGACAGGATGCCGTCACTGCCACCGAAACCGCGTTCATCCTGCCGGTGCTGCTGTTCGCCGTGATGATCCTGTTCGAACTGGCGCGTATCGCCATGGTGATCGGCATCGGCAGCCTGGCCCTGGAACATGCGGTGCAGGATTTTCGCGCAGAAGAGAGCTTCTACCTGAAAAGCGCCGACGCCCTGCAAGTCGACATAGAGACCCGCATGCTCAGCTACTCCTATGGCTTTCTCGGCGAGAACAACCTGGAGATCGATGTGTTGCCGTTCGACAACCTGCACCTGTTCGGCCAGGACCGCCAGAGCGCCACCGCAGCGGAACAGGCGGAGCAGGCGCAAAACTTCAAGTCGCCGCCGATCCTCAGCATCACTGTGGACCTCAGCCAGACCTTCATGACCCCGTTGCCCGGTCTGTTCGGGCTGGGCAGCGGCTTCCAGTACCAATACCGCCACCTGCTGGGCAACCTGCCCAGCGAAGACCCCAGCGAGGACGACACCTGATGCGCAGCCTGCCCCGCCGCCAACGCGGCACGGCCATGATGGAGGGCATCCTGGTGCTGCCCCTGCTGATCGGCACCGCACTGGTCAGCGCCGACCTGTACAACGTGCATCAGGCGCGGGCCTACATGGAGCAGTCGGTGCACAACATCGCCTCGGTCCTCGCCGCCCAGCCCAGCCTGGACAGCGATGGCCTCGACGCACTGCTGCGCCAGGCTGCGTCGCCGAAAATCCTCGGCGACTACCAACTGGTGATCAGCAAGGTGTCCCTGGACCGCAACATGACCTGGAAGCCCCTGCAACGCGGCGCCGTCACTGGGATCTGCCCCAGCTACAGCCAGGGCCAGCACTACGTCGGCGGCTTGCCCGAGGAACAACCGCCGAGCAACGACGAGACCGGCGAGACCACCACCAGCAAGCGCTCCTTGCTGGTGGTGCAACTGTGCCGCAACACCAATACCTTGCTGCTGGGCAGCGGCTTGCTGATGGACAAGGACATCGAGGCCCTGGCGTTCAGCCGCATGCTGTATGACGAGCCGGAGTTGGATAAGCAATTGTCCCGGGAGGCTGGGCTGGAAGACGAAGATGCGGGCTGATGGCCTGCCTTGGCCCTCCATATTAAGCATTCTTAATGAACCGACGATTGCCCGATATTGGGAATAGTTCTTATCTTTGCCCGCACTGCGCAGCCAACGATGAGCCCTTATGACACGCCCGCTTTCCCGGTTTCCCACCCAATGGTTGTTGCTCTTGCTGGTCAACGCGGGTTTGGCCTACGAAGGCCTGCACCTGCCCTGCGACGTCTTGCCTGCGGTCAAACCTACATGAAAAACACCCTCAAGCGCCTGTGCCGCGAGCAGCACGGCGGCGTCGCGCCGTTTATGGTGTTGGCCATCGGCGGCGCGCTGCTTGCCACGGCGTATGCCGTCGACCTGTCGCGCATGACCAACAACGCCGGCCAGGTCAAGCGCGCCACCGACGCCGCCGCGATTGCCATTGGCAATCAGCAACTGATGGACAGCCGCACCACCGCCGCCGAGTTGAAAAAAATCGCCTGGGGTTATGTGCAGAACAACCTGGGCATGGACAGCGATCTGTTCGAACAGTTGGAGTACGACTCCCTGACAGTCAGCAGCGCCGGCGGCGGCGATGCCCCGGTGACCCTGCGTGTGGAGGTGAGTCTGCACGCACAGGCGTTTTTGATCGGCGGCGAGCGTCGGCAACAGCAGGTGCACTCCACCGTCGAAGTGGTGTCACGGCCCACCGAAGTCGCGCTGATCCTGCCCACCACCCTCAGCGAAACAGCACCCAACCTCGCGGCGCTGCGGCGTTTGGGCAAGTCCTTCGCCGGCAACTTGCTGGGCGAAGAAAGTGACCAGGACAGCGACAATAAAGTCTGGTTGTCGCTGATTCCCTACAGCCAATCGGTGAACGTCTACGACCCCAAGGATCCGCAACGCATCAACCGCTGGGCAGCGCCCGGCGCGCTGAATCCGATTGAACTGCGCAGCCTGTTCCGCACGGGCTACAGCAGCCTGGCCGACCGGCGTATTCCCGATCGCCGTGCCAACCTGCTGTGTGTCTACCGAGGCCTGGGCCTGGGCCAGAATTACTACTGGGATCAGCCGCCGGCCGGGCAATTCAAGATCCATTACCGCCATGACCTGCCGGTCAATGGCAGCCCCGGCGCTCCGGCGATTTCCTGGCGCGGGCCCAACCCGGACTTCGGCGAGGCCGACGGGGTGGTCGATACACGCTTCATGGTCGCCGACAAAGGCTGCCCGAACGCAGCCTTGCTGCCCTTGACCCAGGACCGCGATGAGATCGACAAGCGCCTCGACCTGATCACCACCCGTTTCAACACCAACTACGCCATCGCAATGGGTTGGGCCGGCTCGGCCTTGTCACCGAACATGCGCGGCATCAACGGCTGGGGTGACAACGAGTTGCCCCTGGACTTCAACGAAGACGGCAACGCCGACAATGTGAAGATCATCGTGATGCTGGCCAATACCACCGGCAACTGGTTCGACACCGACAGCTACAACGCCGAAGTCGGCCAGGCCATCGATGGCGAAAGCAATACCACCCCGTCCTCGGACGTAGCCGGGCGCCGCTTCGTACGCCTGTGCGACAGCTTCCGCCAGCGCAACCTCAAGTTCTACTTCATCGGTGTGCGCCCAGGCGACCCGCAGGATTTCGGCCGTCAGCTGTTTGATCGGGTCGCCGGCCCCGGCCTGCGCGTGTGCACCAACGGCGACAAAAACATGGTGTTCGCTGACGCCGAGAACTTCGTCGAGGGTGAAGACCAGATCGACACCTTGCTGCAAAACATCGCCGACAAGATCAAGCACGAGCGCTATGCGCGGCTGATCGAGTAATGCCAACGCCCCCTCTTTCCGCCAAGGATCCCGCCATGACTGCGCCCACACTGCCCCGCTCCCCACGCCTGCATACCCTGGCGCTGGCCCTTGAACCCAGGATGATGTTCGATGCGGCGGCAGTCGCCACGGCGGCCGATACCGCGGCCCAGGCCGAAGCGCAAAACCAGGCGCCGACCCTGAGCGCCGAGGCCAGCCATGCCGCCCACACGGGGGACGAGACTGACGCCAACGCCTCGCGCACCGTCAGTTCCAGCAGCACCCTGGATGTGGCAGCGGATCCCGCACAACTGCCGAGCATCGGCGGCGACTCCGGCGCTCTGGACTATGCCGGCACCACGGATGCCAGCACCCTGGCCGGCGCGCGGGACAGCGTGGTGTCCAGCGATGGCAAGTTTGTTTACGTGGCGAGCATTCCGTCTGAAGGATCGGCCTCGGTCAGTGTTTTCAGCCGCGCCGCCGACGGCAGCCTGAACCAGGTGCAGAGCCTGCCGGCGACCGACATACCCGGCTTGGCTGGGGCACTCAAGGTGCAGATCAGCAGCGACCAGAACACGCTGTATGTGATCGGCAGTGACACCAATAGCCTGGTGGTGTTCAGCCGTGACAGCAGCAGCGGCCAATTGACCCTCGGTTCGACCCTGGAAGGTGGCGATAGCCAGACCATCACCGCCATCGCCAGCCAGGGCAACCGGGTGTTCGTCGCCGGCGCGGATCAAGTGCGGGTCTACGAGCAAGGCAGCAATGGCCAGTTGAGCCTGCTCAACACCTACACTGACGGCCTCGCCGGCATGGAGGGCCTGCAAGGCGTGGCGCAGATGCTGGTGTCGGCCGACGGGCGCTTCCTGTTTATCGGCGCCAACGGTGATAACAACATCGCCACCGCCCTGCAGATCAATAAAGACGGCAGCCTGAGCCTGATCAACAGCCTGGCCGGCAGCAGCGCTGACAGCAGCTATTTCATCAAGGCCCTGAGCCTGTCGGCCGATGGCAAAAGCCTCTATGCGCTGAACGACGACACACAACAAACCCTGCAAGTGCTGGCCATCGGCGCGGACGGCCGGCTGAGCCTGGTCGGTAGCCTGGAGGTCGAAGGCGTTACCGACATCCAGGTCTCGGCCGACGGCAGCGCGGTGTTTGTAATCGGTAGTGCGATCCAGGTGTTCAGCCGCGACAGCAGCGGCAACCTCAGCCCACGCCTGAGCTTAAGCGGCTGGAATAACCCGTGGGATATCCGTTTCGCCGACCTCACCAGCGTCAGCCTCAGTCCTGACGGCAAACAGTTGTATATCAGCGGCTCAGTCAACTGGAACGAGACCCTGATGACCCTCAACGTTGGCCTGCCCGAAGTCACCTACACCGAGGGCGACAGCGCCGTGGCGCTGCTACCCAGCGGCCACCTGGCCGATGCGCAACTGGACGCCGCCGACGATTACAACAACGCCAGCCTGACCATCACCCGCGAAGACGGCACCAACAGTGCCGACGCTTACACCTTCATCAATGGCAACGGCCTGAGCCTGGTCAACGGACAAATTCTCAAGGACGGTATTGCGATTGCGCGTTTCAGCGCAGCCAACGGTGTGCTTAGCCTGACCTTTATCGCCAGCACCCGTGCAGCGGATGCCCAACATGTGTTGCGCCAGATTGCCTATTCCAACGGCAGCCAGGACCCCGCCGCCAATGGCGGTGCGCCACGCTTCGCGATTGTGCTGAACGACGGCGACGGCAACAGCGCCACCGCGCTGGTCAAGGTCAACCTGGTCGGTGTCAACGACCCGGCGATCCTCGACAGCACCGTGCTTGATCCGACGCTGCACGAGGACGATGAGTTCGTCAGCCTGTTCAAGGACACCGCCATCGATACCATCGAAGCCACCCAGCCGATCTGGCATGTGGTGCTGACCCTCGACGCCGCCAATGTCCATGATCTGCTGCGGGTGGGCGGCGAAAAAATCGACCTCGACACCGCCACCAGCGGCACCCGGCAGACACCGGGCGGGCTGTCCTACAGCATCGGCATCAGCGGCAATGTCACCACCGTGACCCTGTACCTGATGCGTCAAGCTGGCGAGACCGCCGCGCTGATTGACAGCATCGGCTACAACAACAGCGGCACCGGCCTGGCCGGCACCCGCAACATCGGCCTGAGTATCAACGAATACCACACCGGCACCGGTGAAACCCGTACAACCTTGGCCGACACCGTCAAAGTCACCCTCGCCGGCCCCAATGAGGCCAACACCGCACCGACCCTGGCCAACAGTGGCAGCGTCAGCTACACCGAGCGCAGTGAGGCGGTGTCGGTTGCGCCGAATGCAGTGGTGCAAGACAACCAGATGGACCGCTTCAACAATGGCCTGGGCAACTACAACGGCGCGACCCTCAGCGTGACCCTCAATGGTGCCACCAGCCTGGACAAACTGGCCTTCAGCGCGGGCAACGGCCTGACCCTCAACGGCACCGCGCTGCAAAAGGACGGCGTAACCATCGGCCAATTGAGCAACGCCAATGGCGTGCTGAGCATCCGTTTCAACGACGATGCCGGGACTATCCCCACCACCGCCGATGTGCAGAACGCCTTGCGCCAGATTACCTATGCCAGCGACAGCCTCGCACCGGCCGCCAACGTCGCCATCAGTGTGACCCTGAGCGACCGCAGCCTCACCTCCAGCGTGCTGGCGCTGAACCTCGACATCACCGCGATCAACGACACGCCGGTGGTGGGCAACGACCCGCTGCTGTCCCAGGGGGAACTGACGATTGTGCAGAACTTGACCCAGGTGCCTGGCCTCGGCAGCCTGACCGAGGTGAGCCTCTCGGCCGACGGCCGCAGCGTCTACGTAAGCGACGGCAGCGCCGCCATCGCCCTGCTCGCGCGCGATCCCGTGACGGGCAGCGTGAGCTACGTGAAAACCCTGGCCGACAGCGGCCTGGACTCGGTCAAGCAGCTGCTGGTGTCGGCCGATGGCGACCAGGTCTACGCGCTGGGCGGCGCCAGCGGCAACGCCCTGGTGGTGCTGCAACGAGACGCAACAAGCGGTGAACTGAGCGTGCAGCAAACCCTCAGCAGTGACGACAGCAACAACTACGCACTCTTCAACCCGATCAGCGTGCAAGAGTCAGCCGACGGCAAGAATATCTACCTGCTGACCGACAACGGCGTGACCATCCTCAGCCGCAGCAATGGCCAGTTGAGCTACCTCAATAACCTCGGCAACGATGCCTGGTCGGCGCCTTACCAGCATCAGCCGGTGGCGCTGGTGACGGCCGGCGACTATGTGTTCGTGGTCACCGACCCCACATCAGACAACCTTGCCAATACCCTGATCGCCTATAAGCGCGCCGCTGATGGCAACTTGAGCGTGGCCGGATTCGTGCGTGACACCCAGGCCGACAGCGCCGGTAAAACGGTGTCCATGGCCGATCCAAAATACCTCGCGGTATCGGCCGACGGGCAACTGCTCTACGTGGCCGGGGCGAGTTCGGTGCAGGTCCTGCGCTTCAATGCCGTCGACGGCAACTTTACCAGCCTGGGCGCCCTCGTCAGCGATCTGAGCAAGGTGAGTGATATCGCCTTATCGGCCAACGGCGAGTTGCTCTACCTGAGCAGTGCCGATGGCGACGTGCAGCGCTACAACACCACTAATCAGGGGCTGATCCTGATCAACACCCTGCGCGCCAGCGATTCGCCGGCGCTGGTCAACGCAGGGCAGATCGGCCTGTCGGCTGACGGTGGCGTACTGGTGCTGGGCACAGGTGTTGCCGTGTTGCGCGCCGAGGCCATGGCGCCGATACCTTATGAAATCGGCGCGACACCAGTGACCTTCAGCGAACATTTGTTGCTGTCGGATGCCGAGCTGGACGCGGCGAACAATTATCAGGGCGCCAGCCTCAGCGTCAGCCGCAGCACCGGCGCGGTGGCCGACGATCACTTCGGCTTTGTCGAGGGCAACGGCATCCGCCTGGTTGATGGGCAATTGCTGCAAGACACACGCGTGCTGGCAAGTTTTGTCGACAGCGGCGGCACCTTGACCGTGACCTTCAGCACCACCGTCAGCAGCGCCCAGGCCCAGGCGATCCTGCATCAGTTGACCTACAACAACAGCGCCATGTCCACCGCCAAGGGTGCCCTCGTGCTGAATGTGGTGTTGAACGACGGTGAGCAAAACAGCCAGGCGCAACAGGTGACCCTGCAAGTGCTCAACACCGAGGCGAACCAGGCGCCGCAAGTCAGCCCCGGCGCCTATGTGCCGCCGAACGCCGAGGTGGGTACACCGTACCAAGTGGTATTGCCGGCTGACCTGTTCAGCGACCCGGATGGCGATACGCTGACCCTGCGCGTGGACGGTTTGCCTGAGAGCCTGCATTTCGATACGGTCAGCCGCACCTTGTCCGGCACCCTCGACAGCGCGGGCACGCTGACCTTCACACTGGTCGCCAGCGACCCGGCTGGCGCCAGTGTGTCGCGCACCCTGACGCTGGAGGTCGAGGCCGCGCCGGTGGTGACCGAGCCAGTGACTGAGCCGGTGATCGCGCCAGTGCCCATGGTGACCCCGGTAGTGCCCGGTCAGCCGTCCGGCTGGATTGCACCGGTGCCGGTCCGCGAGCAGCCGGCCAGCACCTGGGGCCGTGCACCCCAGGCAGACTTTATCCGCGCTCCGGTCGACCCGGTGACACTGCCGACCTGGCTCGGCCTGGGCAGCGTGGATGGCTTGCGTGACCACGATCCGGCAGGCCTGGAAACCATCAGTGTCCCGACTGCCAATCACGCCCTGGTGCCCGTTGAACGCGGCAGCCTGCTGACACGTTTCCAACTGCCCGACAGCCCTGCCGGGGCTACCTTGCGCCAGGCCGACGGCAAGCCGCTGCCGGCATGGATTCGGTTTGACAGCCATACCGGCCGCATCCACGTCGAAAGCCGGCATCTGGCCGAGTTACAGCGCTTGAAGCTGCACCTGGAAACGCGCGACAGCCGCGGCATGCCTGTGCAGATCCCAGTGGAGCTGCACGTACCGGACAACGCCGGCGTCGAGACCGGTACTGCGGTTCAGGCAACCCTGGAGGCGCAGCTGCAAGCCAGCGGCCAAAGCGGCCTGCTGGCGCGCGGCCAGGCGTTGCTGCGCGCACTGTTGGGCGGTGACGACAAAAACGCCGCCTGAATCAGCCGGGTTCATTAAGCAATCTTAATGAACCCGGCATGGCCGATATTGCGAATAATTCTTATCTTTGCCGCCACTGCGTCACGCCACGCCAAGATGGCAGCCTGCACCGCACTTTTTCAGGGGAATACATGTGATCAAGCAGCAACCGCTCGCCCAACGCCTGCCGTTACGTCTCGCTATCGGCCTGGCCGCACTCACGCTGAGTGCCTGCGCGGTGACACCCGAACCCGAGACCTTGGACCAGCAGATCGCCCAGGCCAGCGCCGACCGTGCACGGATGTTCAACGGCCAGGAGCCGGTTACCCGCCCCATCAGCCTGGAAGAAGCCATGGCCCGCGCGGTGAAATACAACCTGCAACAGCGCCTGGGCCTGATGGAGCGTGCCCTGGAAGATAACCTGCTGGACGTGCAGAGCCTCGACATGCTGCCCAAGCTGGCCGCCCGCGCGGGCTGGCGGGGTCGCGATAACATTTCGGCGTCGTCCAGCGAGTCGATCCGCACCGGTAACCAGTCCTTGGAGCCGTCCACCAGCCAGGATCGCAGCAGCCGCAGCGCCGACCTGCAACTGTCATGGAACGTGCTGGACTTCGGCCTCGGTTATTTCGGCGCCAAGGCCCAGGCCAACAAAAGTCTGGCCGCCGAAGAACGCCGCCGCCGCATCGTCGCCGACATCATCGCCCAGGTGCGCAGCGCCTATTGGGAGGCGGCCACCGCCGAACGCCTCAAGCCAGAAGTACAGCAAGCGCTGTTAGAGGCACGCAGTACCCTGGCCAATGCGCGCCAGACCGAACAACAGCGTCTGTTGGCACCGTTGGACGCCCTGCGCTTCCAAAAAGGCCTGCTGGAAATGGTGCGTCAACTGGAAGCCGTGGACGGCGAATTGGCCAGCGCCAAATCGCGCCTGGCCGCGTTGATGAACCTGCCGCCGGCCACCGATTACCGCTTGGTGCTGCCAAGCGATCAGCAGATGAAGCAACCCGCCTTGGCTTACAGCCTGGATGATCTGGAAGCCATGGCCATGGTCAAGCGCCCGGAAGTGCGCGAAGAAAGCTACCTGGCGCGCAACGTCGTGCTGGAAACCCGTTCGGCGTTGCTGCGCCTGCTGCCAGGGGCTTCGCTGTTCGTCGGCAGCAACTACGACAGCAACAGTTTTGCCGTGAACAATCGCTGGGCCGATGCCGGGGTGCAGGTGAGCTGGAACCTGATGAGCGTGCTGTCCTACCCCGTCATCACCCGTGCCGGCGAAGCGCGCAGTGCGGTGGCCGATGTGCGCCGCCAGGCACTGCGCATGGCGGTACTGACCCAGGTTAACGTGGCGTGGCAGCAGTTCCAGCAGGCCAACACGCTGTTTGATCGCTCCAACGAACTGCAGCGCATCCAGCGTGGCATCCTGCACCAGACCGAAAACGCGGTGCAAAGCGACGCCCAAACCCTCGTGGAACGCGTGCGCACTCGTACCGAAACGGTCTTGGCCACACGTATTCGTGACCGCAGCTACGCGCAGTTGCAAAGCGCCTACGGTGCGGTGTACCAGGCGGCGGGGCTGGACCCGTTGCCGGAGCGTATGGCCGACAACAGCGTGGCCGCGCTGAGCCAGGCGATCCTCGACAACGGCGTCGCACTGGCCCAGGGCAAGACCCAGGTGCCCCGCCTGCCAAGGCTCAACCCGAGCCACGTGATCGTTACGACGCCGGCACCGGTGGCCGTAGCGCCGCGCCCGGTGCAGAGCCTGGATATGTGGAACAGCCTCGGCTCTCTGCAAGGCACACCCGTGGTGCCCGTCACCCAGAAACGCTGATGGCCGCCCCGGCCGCCCGAAGGTGGCCGGGGCTCTCCCCCGATTTGCCGAGACCCACCGCCCCATGCGTAACTTTCACTGTGTCGCGTTGCCCCTGTGCCTGTCGTTCACCGCTATGGCCGCCGTGGCTGAGGAACCTGCACCGCTGCAAGCGCCCTCCAGCCAGGTCGCGAATTCGCCACAACTGCGCGTGCAACTGAGCGCCAGCCGGCGTACGGTCCTGTCCAGCGAACTGGCGGGCAAGGTGCTGGAGTTGGACGTCAAGGAAGGCGCCAGCTTCAAGAAGGGCCAGCGCCTGGTGACCTTCGATTGTGCCGTGCACCGCGCACAGTTGACCCATTCGGCCGCCGCCGAAGCCGCCGCCGGCAAAAAACTCGACGTGGCCCGGCGCCTGGATAAGCTGCAGTCGATCAGCGTGTCCGATCTGTCCCAGGCCCAGGCTGAAGTGAACATGGCCCGGGCCCAGCGTGGCGTGGGCCAGGTGATGGTGCAGCGCTGCGCCATCGACGCGCCGTTTTCCGGGCGCGTCGCCGAACGCAAGGCGCAACCGGGCGAATACGTGGCAGAAGGCGAGGAGCTGCTGGCGATCTATGACGACAGTTCGTTTGAAGTAGAACTGATCGTGCCGTCACACTGGATGGTCTGGCTCAAGCCTGGGCATCGGTTCAAGGTGCGCCTGGAAGAAACCGCCCAGGAATATCCCGCCGAGGTCACCCGCCTGGGCTCAGTGATCGACCCCATCAGCCAGTCGATCAAAGTGTTCGGGCGTATCACCAGCAACGACCCGCAATTGCTCCCCGGCATGAGCGGTAATGCGCTGCTCGTACCGCCCGACGCCCCCCGGCCATGAGCGCCAATAACGTCCTGGCCGACCTGCTGCACCTGGAACAACGCCTGCGCGCCGCCGGCGGCCTGGAGGCGCTGGGTTTCCTGCTGGTGAATGACACCCGCCTGCTGCTTGACTACCGCCAGGCGCTGCTTTGGCACGGTACCGACCAACGCTGGCAAACGCTGTCCGGGCTGGCCGTGGTGGAGCGTGACGCGCCCTTCACCACCTGGCTCGGCCAACGCTGTCGAGACTGGCAGGCTTCCGATAACGCCGGGGTGATCCATCCGATCGACCGCCACAACCTCTCCCCTGCCGATGCAGCGATATGGGGTGAGTACCTGCCACAGGTGCTGCTGTGGCTGCCGATCAAAAACCCTGCGGGCGAGCTGTTGGGCGCACTGCTACTGGCCCGGGACGCGCCGCTGAGCAACGCGCAGCAGCAGTTGCTGGAACTCTGGCTGGACGCGGTCGGGCATGCCTGGCAGGCCTTGCTGAATCCGGGCACGCGACGCCTGCGACGCCCCGACTTCAAGCGTCGCCAGGTGCTGATCGGCGCGGGCCTGTTGCTGGCGCTGTTACTTATCCCGATCCGTCAGTCGGTACTGGCCCCGGCGGAAATTGTCGCCCTGCACCCCAGTGTGCTGCGCGCGCCGATGCAGGGCGTCGTCGAACGTATGCTGGTGCAACCGAATCAAACCGTGAGCGAAGGCCAGGCGCTGGTGCAACTGGATGCCCGTGAACTGCAAAGCCGCCTTGAATCTTCTCGCCAGGCGTTGTCCATCAGTGATGCGGAGTTTCGCCAGGCCCAGCAGCAAGCCCTCAGCGACGAGCGCAGTAAAGCCAGCCTGGCGGTACTGCAAGGTCGGCGTGAGCAGGCGTTAAGCGAGGTGGCGTTTCTCCAGGAAAACCTCAAGCGCACCTTGATCACCGCGCCGCGAGCCGGCGTGGCGGTGTTTGACGACTCCAGTGATTGGGTCGGACGGCCCGTGTCCTTGGGCGAACGCATCATGCTGGTGGCCGAACCGCAGCAGACCCAACTGGAAATCCTGCTGCCGGTGGGCGACGCCATCGACCTGCAACCGGGCGCCGCCACCTTGCTGTTCCTCAACACTGACCCGTCGGCCCCCTTGCCGGCCACTTTGCAACGCCTGGCCTACCGCGCCAGCCCAACGCCCGACGGCGGTATGGCGTACCGTCTCAAAGCCGAATTCGATAGCGCCGACCCGCGCCTGCGCGTCGGCCTCAAAGGCACAGCCAAGGTCTATGCGGGGCGCACCAGCCTGATCTACTTCCTGCTGCGTCGCCCCCTGGCCACCGTGCGTATCTGGCTGGCCCTGTGAACCTGCCGCCGCTGCGCCAGGAACTGTTGCTGCATGAAGGCCCGCAACATCGCGACGGCTCTCCTTCCTGGACCCTGGAAGACCCGACGCGCGGACAGTTCTTTCGCCTGGGCTGGGCCGAGGTGGAGATCCTGGGACGCTGGGCCTTGGGCGAGCCCGAGGCGATTGCCCACGCCGTCAGCCAGGCCACCACCCTGGGGTTGGAGAAAGGCGACGTCGAACAGCTCAAGTTTTTTTTGCAGCACAACCAATTGCTGCAAAGCACAGGCGACGAGGACAACGCGCAGCTGGCACGGATCGCTGACGGGCAAAAAACCGGTTGGGGTCGCTGGTTGCTGAAGAATTACTTGTTCGTGCGCATCCCGTTGGTGCGCCCGGACCGCTTCCTGGAACGCAGCCTGCCATGGGTGCAAGTGTTCTACAGCCGTGGGTTCTTGCGACTGACCGTCGGCGCGGCGTTGCTAGGGCTGCTGTTGGTCGCTCGCCAATGGGACAGTTTCATCCACACCTTCCTGCACTTTTTCACCCTGGAAGGCGCCGCCTTGGCTGGCCTGACCCTGCTGCTGACCAAGGTGCTGCATGAACTGGGTCACGCCTATACCTGCAAGCGTTATGGTGGGTGCGTCGCGACCATGGGCGTGGCGCTGCTGGTGATGTGGCCGGTGCTCTACACCGACACCTCGGGCGCCTGGCGTTTGCGCAGCCGCCGACAGCGCCTGGCCATCGGTGCCGCCGGCATGCTCGCCGAACTGAGCCTGGCAGCCTGGGCCACCCTGCTGTGGAGTTTCCTGCCCGACGGCATGTTGCGCAGCGCTGCCTTTATGCTGGCGACTACCACCTGGGTGCTGACCCTGGCGATTAACCTCAGCCCGTTCATGCGCTTTGACGGTTACTTCCTGCTGTCGGATCTGCTGGAGGTGCCGAACCTGCAACAACGCGCCTTTCGCCTGACGCGCTGGCGCGTGCGCGAAGGGCTGTTCGCCTTCAACGAGCCGCGCCCGGAACGCTTCGAGCCGTGGCTGGAGCGCACACTGGTGGCCTATTCCATCGGCACCTGGATCTACCGCTTCTTTCTGTTTTTAGGCATCGCGCTGCTGGTCTATCACTTTGCCTTCAAGCTGCTGGGCATTGTGTTGTTTATCGTCGAGATCCTGTACTTCGTACTGCTGCCCATCCTCAATGAACTGCGCGAATGGTACGCGCGCCGCAAGGACTACCGCATGAACCGTCATGGCCTGACCACCTTGCTGGTGCTGGGCAGCGTATTGCTGCTGGCCTGCATTCCCTGGAGCAGTCGCGTGCACGCCCCGGCCTTGCTGCGCGCCGAACAACAGGCCGGGTTGTATGTGCCGATTGCGGCGCGCCTGGAACGTATAGAGGTGCTGCCGGGGCAGCACGTGCAGGCCGGCCAGGCGCTGTTCCAACTGGAGGCACCGGATTTGCGCCAGGAGCTGCAAAGCCTGGATCGGCGCATCCTGACCCTGCAATGGCAGGATAGCTTCCAGGTGCTCAACCACGAAACCGCCGCCAACCTGCTGGTGGTGCGCCAGGAGTTGGCGGCTGCGCGGGAACGCCAGCGATTACTGCGCCAGCAGATGCGCCAGCTCACCGTATACGCCGCGTTTGACGGCGTGCTGGCCGACCTGGCCGAGCCGCTGGAACCCGGTGAATGGCTGGCCGCCGGTGAATGGCTGGGCACGTTGACCGGCGCCCAGGGCGGGCGGGTCGAGGCGTTTGTCGAGGAACAGGACCTGGCGCGCCTGAGCCCAGGCAGTCGTGCGCGTTTCTACCCGGAAAACCTGGCATACCCGTCCCTCGATGTCAGCCTCGAAAGCCTCGGCCAAACCGCCGCGCGGCGCCTGACGTCCACACCGGAGCTGGCCTCGGTGTACCAGGGCGCGATTGCCGCAACCCTCGATCACGAACGCTTGCCCCAGCCGGAAAAAGCCCTTTACCGCGCCTTGCTGCGCACCGATCCTGGCAGCCCGACGCCGAGTATCGCGCTGCGCGGTACAGTGGTCCTGGAGGGTCAGTCACACAGCCTGGTGATGGGGATCTGGCGCAGGATCCTGGCCGTGCTGATTCGCGAGTCGGCGTTCTAGGCGCTTGCATGAAGCGTTCTTAATAGTTGCGTGATTGTCGGCAGGGTTCTCGATTCGCCATGATTCCTGCCTCTTAATTGTGCAGGTGCCAGCATGACCACCCAGACCCCCCAAGCCCCTGAATTGTCGCGAGCCAAACGCATCAAGGCCGCCACCACCCGCGACCACGACAACGTCAACGAACTGGTGATGCAGGCACGCCCGTTCGACAGCCGTGAGCGCTACGTGCAATTCCTGCAATTGCAACATGCGTTCCATGGCGCCATCGACGGCCTGTACAAGGACGTTGAGCTTAACCGGCGCCTGCCGGGGCTGAGCGAATTGCCACGCTTTGAAGCCGTCAAGCGTGACCTGCTGGACCTCGACCAGGTCGTGCCCGACGCACCCGCGCCGGCCGTTGTGAACGGGTCATTCGAAGCACTGGGCTGGCTGTATTGCAGCGAAGGTTCCAACCTGGGCGCGGCATTTCTGTTTAAGGAAACCCAGCAACTGGGTCTGGGCGAAACCCACGGCGCCAGCCACCTGGCCGCCCATCCCGGCGGCCGAGGCCTGCACTGGCGGCAGTTCATCGCCTTACTCGACAGCCAGGCGCTGGATGCTGAGCAGGAACAACAGGCGATTCAAGGCGCGATCAATGCGTTTGATTTTTACCGGGCGAAGGTGCGCTGCGTGTTTTAACGTCAGGGAGGGCACTAAAATGTGCAGGATTGCTCAACGCCCCCGCTCATGATCGGGCTATGATCGGCCGATATGAACCGGACGCTCGATGCCCCCATGCCCATTGACCTGCACGCTCTCTACCCCAAACTGATCCACCTGATGCTGGATACGGTCTTTGTCGTCGACGGTGACAACCAGATTGTCTTCGTGAGCGATGCCTGTGAGGCATTGCTCGGCTACCGTGCCGACGCACTGGTTGGCACCCTGATCACCCACTACATGCACCCTGAAGACCTGGCGCGCACCCGCGCCTCCATTGTGCGGGTCATGAATGGCCAATCCCATGTCGACTTCCGTAACCGTTATATACGCAAGGACGGCAGTGTCGTGCACATCCTGTGGGCGGCCTTCTGGTCCGAAGAAGTGGGCGCGCGAATCGGGGTCGCGCGGGACGTGACGGCGCTCACCCAGGCCGAGGAAGAACTGCGCTTCCTCGCCCACCATGATCCGCTGACCGGCCTGACCAACCGGTCACTGTTCAATGATCGGCTGGACCAGGCGCTGCACGGTGCGAAGTCCCGCAACCGCAGCCTGGCATTGCTGTTTCTGGACATCAATGACTTCAAGGGCATCAACGATGTGCATGGCCATGCCATGGGCGATCGCGTGCTGTGTGTGATTGCACGACGGCTGGAACGCTGCGTACTCGACAGCGACCTGGTGGCGCGGATGGGCGGTGATGAGTTCACGGTGCTGCTGACGGATACCCCGTCGCGGGAGGCTATTTCTGCCAAGGTGGTGCAGATACTCGCGGTCATGGCCGAGCCGCTGGGTGCCGAGTTTGGTGGGGTGAAGATGCCGTCCTGCAGTATCGGCGTGGCGGTTTATCCGATTGACGGGGAGGATGCCGATACCCTGCTCAGCCATGCGGACGGTGATATGTACCGGATAAAAAGGCACCGATTTGCAGCGCAGTGACAAGGGCGCGTTTTGCATCAGGCAGGTCGATTACCCGCCCAATGCAGAATTCCTCGGACGCTTATAACCGACAGGCATTGACCGGCGGTATCCGACCGCGCCAGGGCTGGGCCCGCTCTAACTGCCCCGCGAGGGCAAACAAGGTACTTTCTTCGCCAAAGCGAGCGGCGAAGTGGGCGCCCATCGGCAAGCCGGCAGCGCTCCAGTACAACGGCACTGACATCGCCGGTTGCCCGCTGGCATTGAACAGGGCCGTGAACGGCGAGTAGCTGTGGAACCGTTCAATCAGTTCTTCCAGGCTCAGGCGGTCGTCTTGCAGGTCCAGCTCACCGATCGGCACCGGCTCGCGTGCCAGGGTCGGCGTGAGGATCAGGTCGTAATCCTGCATGAACACCGCCAACTGCCGACCCAAGGCATGAATCCACTCCACGGCACCCGCATACTGCGCACCACTGACATCGCCCTTGCTGCGCAAAATAATGCGGGTGCGAGCTTCCAGCTCTTCAGGCTGCACGGCGAAACCGCGCATCTGCCCCAACACATCGACGTAGTGGCGAGTACTTGCACCGATGATGGTGAAGACCTGATCGAGAAACGCCGGCAGCGCCACCGGCAAGCTGACCGGTTCAACGCGGTGGCCCAGGGATTCGCACAACCTGGCGGCCTGGCGCACGGCTTCCACACTTTCGCCGGAGGTCGGCCAGGGCCCGAGTTGCTCAACCAGGGCAATACGCAGCGGCCGAGGGTCACGCTGCAGCGCGGTGACATAGGGTTGCGCCTGCAGCGGCGCGGCATAGGGTGCGCCCAGGTCGATCCCGGCCGTGGCATCCAGCAGCGCGGCGCTGTCCCGCACCGACAAGGTAATCGCATGGGGGGTGCCCATCCCGGCCCAGCCTTCGCCGACCATCGGCCCGGACGGCAGTAACCCACGGCTGGGCTTGAGGCCGAACACCCCACAGCAGGACGCCGGCACACGCAAGGACCCGCCGCCATCGTTGCCATGGGCAAACGGCACCACACGTGCCGCCACCAGGGCTGCCGCGCCGCCGCTGGAACCGCCGGCACTGTGGCCGATATTCCAGGGGTTGCGCGTGGCGCCAAAGCGGTTGGATTCGGTGGAGTACGACGTGCCGAACTCGGGTGAGGTGCTGGTGCCGAGAATCACACACCCGGCACGGCGGATACGGCTTACGTGTTCGGCTTCAAAGTCCGCGCGAAAACCTCCCAGCGCTTGCGAGCCATTGGTCATCGCCGCGCCGTTGACCGGTGAAAACAGGTCCTTGATCAAGGTCGGTACCCCGGCGAACACGCCGTGACCCGGCCGCGATGCGAGTGCTGCCGTACGGGCCGCATCATAAAGCCGCTCGGCGACCGCGTTGAGCTGAGGTTCGACCCGTTCAATACGATCAATCACCGCCTCCAGCAGCTCGCCAGGTTGCACGTCGCCGCGCCTGACCCATTCGGCCAGGCCGGTGGCGTCTTCGATGTCCAGCAGGTTCTGGATGTCCATCCTTATCTCCTCTTAATTACGAATGACTTGAGCCGAATGCCTGGGCGTGTGCTTTGCGCCGCGCTTGCAGGCCTGCCAGCGCCCAGACCAGGGCCGAGGCGAAACTGGCAATCGCCAGCCATTGGATGGAGTGGCGCAGGTCGCCCGAGTAAGCACTGAGCACGGCCACCACCAGCGGGCTGACAAATTGGCCGAAGTACAGAAACGCGGTGAACCCGCCCAGACCGCGCCCTCGGGTGCTGGCACTCAGGGCATTCATCACCGGCGTCATCGCGTTAGGTACCAGCAGCCCCGCACCCAGGCCGTGAATCAGCACCGCTACCAACACCGCGCTGTAGCTTTGCCCGCGCATCAGCAGCCATAACCCCAGGCCCAGCAGGGTCAGCAGCAACGCATTGCACCCGAGGATGCCGATGCGGCGGCGCAGCAGCGGCCAGGCCAATGAACCGACCAAGGTCGCCAGCAACCCCAAGCCGGCCGACAGCCCGATCATCGTGCTCGACGTGACACCCAGGCTGACCAGCAGAATCGGCGCCTGGATCGGCACGATAAAACTCAGGACCATACCGCTGAGGATCAGCAGATAACCGAGCACCAAGGGCACGATCGCCACCCTGCCCTGGCCGGGCGTTACGACGGTGTGCCGGGTCGCTGTGGGTTCCCATAGCACCTTCATCATCACCGGCACCAGCAGCAGTGGCAGCAGGTACAACAAAAACGGCAGGCGCCAGGAGTGTTCACCCAACGCTCCGCCCACCACAAAGAACAGCGAGCCGACCAGGCCGATGGTGACCACCTGCCGGTTGATGTAGCGCAGCCGCTCCTCGCCGTGCCAATAGTCGGCAATCAGCGTGGCGCAACAGGTCATCACCGCAGCCTCCGCCGCGCCGAACAACAGGCGCACGCCGACGATGGCGGGCAAGTTATCCAGCAGCGCCGGGATGGCTCCGAGCACGGCATACAACAGCGTGGCGATCAGCAGCAACGCCTTGCGCCCGACCCGGTCGGCCAACCAGCCGGCCAGGGGCGCGCACAGTGCAATCGCCAGCGCCGGGCCGGTCACCGCCAATGGCACCAATAGATCGGCACGCGGTTCCAGCGGGCCGAACTCGGCGCCGAGCTTGGGCAGGATCGGCGCGACCATGACCGCGCCCATGATGGTCAGGCTGCTGCCGAGCATCAGCACCAGCCCTTCACGGCGTCCGGTGGCTTGCCGTGGCAATGGGGAATCGGAATGTGATGAGTTCATGGCCAGCCCCTTAGAAACTTTGAGAAATACGCAGCGCCACGGTGTAACCCTCGGCACGGTTGCGGGCATCGGTTTCCTTATAGGCATGCAGCCACACGGGCGGCAGGCCGGGCTTGAAGTAACTCACTGCCGGACCGACAGCCAGCACCCGCGCGCGGTTGCCTGATTGCAGGCCGGGCGCATCGTCATCGCTGAACTGGCGGTAGTAGTAGCCGCCCAGGCCCAGGGTCCATGGCCCCACGTGTTGGCCCACGGCAAACTCGTGCCGGTACTCGACACCGCTCTTGTAATCGGTCGCGGGGTTGCGGGTATTGACGTCGACTTCAAAGCTGGAAGAAACCTCGAAGCCACTGTCGGTGATGTAGGTGGCGTTGACGATCGGCGAGAACGTCCAGTGATTGAGCCCTGGGGAGATCAAACGATTCTTGTCGTAGTCACCGGTGGGCGCCTGGATCTGCAACTGCGTGTTGATAAACAGATTAGGCGACAGATTCCATTGCAGGATCACCGGCAGAAATTGCACGTCGCCCAATCGAAACGGATCGGCTTCCAGGCTCAGCGGTCCCACCGGCGTCTGTACCTTGATGGAAGCGTCCATTTTGAAAAACGGCACGACGGCGCCGAAACCATAGGTGGCGCCCAATACGCTGTAATCGGTCATGCGCATATAGGCAAGGCCGATGGACAACACATCCAGTGAGAAGTGGTTGTCGACAGAGCGCCCTTGGCGATCCTTCTGCACGTTGGCCGAATAGAACGCCGTACGCAGCCCCACGGTTCCAAAAGGCGTGGCCGGCGGCATCATCCCTGCGCCAAAGTCATACACCCCGACGGCCGTCGTCGGCGCGCCGTTCTCGGTGGCCTGGACACTGGCGCAGCACCCCAGCAGCCCCAGGGTGAACAGCGTCATGCGTGCGGCGCTTGCGTTATTGTTATGAATCATCGAATGCCCCTCCCATCAAGTGGTGTGGGCCATCCTAGTAACGCGCGACGTGAGCCGGTTATCCGTTTTCAGCAGAGTTGCGTGCGACGCAGGGTCTGTGAGGGGCTTTCGCCAAACATGGTGCGGTAATCGCTGGAGAACCGGCTCAAATGCCAGAAACCCCAGCGCGCCGCCACTTCCTGTACGCCATGGGCTTGGGTGCTCGTTCGCAGTTCGCGACGCACTGCATTGAGGCGCAGCGCACGCAGATAGGCCACCGGGTTGATGCCCAGGGTTTCCTGAAAACAGTATTGGAGTTTGCGCCGGCTGGCGCCGATGTGGTTGCACAGGTCGAGGATCGACAGCGGTTCGTCGAGGTGGCTCAGCGCGTATTCGCGAGCGCGGTCGACCATCCTTTTGCGCGCCGTGGGGTTGAGGGGTGGCGCCTGGTCCGGCGCGATCAACTCCAGCACATGCAGCATCACCGCATCGCGTATGCCGCGCCGGATCGAATCGTGTCCCAGCACGGCATCACGGCCCTGATCGCAGCCCGCCAGTTCATCGAACAACGCCGCGAGGTCACGTTGCACGGATGAATGGCCCAAGCGGTAACACTTGGGAAGATCGGTAATTCGAAACTGACTGCCCTGACGCTCCAACACATGTTCCAGTGCGCGTTCGTCGATGGCCACGCCGAGCAGATCCAGGTGCTGTGGGGTATGCAGCTCGGGAAGATTTTCACCGTGGGCCACCAACAGGCTGGGCTCGTGGATCGGATGCCCCGAGCAATACACCGGGCCGTTGGCACTCAACGGAATGCTGAAGGTGATTGCGCCTTTCCAGGCCGCGCCACGTTTGATCATGGCCTGATTAGAGCGGTCGCGCACCAGTTGCATCCAGTCCGAACGGAACGCCACCAACTCACCGGTAAAGGGGCCGGGGGATAACTGATCGTAGCGAACCTGCCAGCCATCCATGTTGCGCGCGTGTTCGTCGATGTCGCTGGTCAGAAAACGCTGGAGGGGGAACGTCGGCGGAAGCACCACCGAGGCCGCAGGCATCAGCACATTATTATTGTTCATTGACCCAACCTTTTTCAGTTGCAAGGCTTACAGGTCATATCGCACGCAAGTTCCATTCCGAACCCGGGGCAGATCGCGCATTTGTGCCGAAAATGGATAGTGAGGATTTGCGCCCGCGATGCCATCTGCGGGCAAAGACGTTCACCTATTAATGAAATTTTTGCCTGTTCAAGGCTTGATGTTTTTCAGCTCATTGAGCAAGCCCAGCAACTGCTCCATTTTCTCGGCGCCAAACTGCGCTTCGATTTTCTGGTAGTTGCTTTCCATGCCTTCGCTCATGGAGATGAAGCATTGCTGGCCGCGCTCGGTGAGGCCCACGAACACCCGGCGTTGATCCTGGCTGGACTTCTGTCGACGCACCAGGCCGTCGCGCTCCAGGCGCGTCAACACTCCGGTCATGCTCGGTTTCAGGATGCAGGCCTGCTGGGCGAGCTGATGGCTTTCGAGTTCGCCCTGTTGGCGCAGGATCCGAATGACCCGCCACTGTTGCTCGGTCAGTTCATGCTTGTTCAGGGCCGGGCGGAAGAAAGCCATTGCGGCTTCACGGGCTTGCAGCAGGGTCAATGTCAGCGAAGGTCTGGGGTTGGCCATGACGGCACCATTTGAATGGGCGAGTCGGCAGCTTAGTGTCGTCGGCCAGCGGCTGCAAGCGGCGCTGGCGCTGTGAAAAGTACAATCGGTTCCGCGTAAAAGCCATTCTGTCGCACCGCGGCGATGCGCATGATGATCCGTACAAGATCAACAAAACCAAGGCGCGAAGCCCCTATGCCTGGCTCAACGCAACCCCGACTGGCGCTGGCGGTACTCCCCCGGAGTGAGCTGTGCGTAACGCTGGAAAAAACGACTGAAATAGGCTGGGTCCTTGAACCCCAGCTGATAGCAGATCTCGTTGGCCGAGCTGCCGGTAAACATCAGCAGGCGCTTGGCTTCCTGCATCAGGCGTTCCAGGATCAGGCGCTTGGACGGCAGGTCGGCGATGCGCCGGCACACATCGTTGAGCCGCGCCTCGGTCACCCCGATGCCTTGCGCATACCGGGACAACGGCCAGTGCTGCTGGTAGTGCGCTTCGATCAGCTCATTGAAGCGATGAAAGATTTTCAAGTCTTCGTGGCGCGCAGGCGTGGCTTTCAACGAGTGGGAGCACAGCCGCAACAGGCTGATCATGAGCAACCGCGTCAGGCTGTCCAGGGCTGCGCTGCGCCCGGAACGCTGGGCTTTTACCTCTTCGCTCAGTTCCTCGAACAGATAATCCAAGCGGCTGATATCGCCCGCGTATTGCGGCTCCAACTGCGCCAGGGCAACGCACGCGGCCGGCAATTGCGCGCCGGCCGGTGCCAGGCTGGCGTCGGCTTCGATCAGTTGCCACACCAGTTGCTGACGCACCGTCAGCACGTGCCCGTCACTGTCGGCCTCGGTCACAAACGAGTGCGGGACCGTGGGTGGCGTGAGGAAGAACATCGGCCCGGACTCGACGTATTGCTGGTCGTCCAGGTACACACGCACGGTGCCACTTTTTACGTAGTGAACCTGGAAGAACCGGTCATGCCGGTGAACGGGCATGTTGCGCCCGAAGAAATCCGCCAGGTTCGCCAGTTTGTCGTAGTGGACTTCGGCGTCGCTGTAACGCTGGTCGTATACCTGGCCAATGTTGATGTTCGGAATGGGTTGACGGTCGCTCATCGCACGCTACTCGTTCTTATTGTGATGGCTGCAGTGCAGCGACTCTCATCCTGCACCGATTTGGGCGGCACAACCACCGCACAAACAGTCTGCCACCCTTGACGATAGTTAACATCTTAATTATAACTGTTAACACATTAACTAAATGCAGGGCCCCATGGCTCTGCCAGGAGAAAGCATGAGCCGCGCCTTGCATGACGTCGCGACTGGCACCCTTTTCGGTGTCGCGCTGAACTACCAGGGGCTGCTCAAGCAGCGCCTCGCCGAGTTCGAACAGCCGCCGTATCAGAAACCGCCGGTCAAACCGGTGCTGTTTATCAAGACGCCCAACACGCGCAACCAACACGGCGCCGAGGTGGTGCATCCAGGCCAGGGCGAACGCTTGCAGCCTGGGCCGGCATTGGGGGTGGTGATGGGCAAGAGCGCCAGCCGCGTCAGCCCGGCCGAAGCCCTCGATTACGTGGCCGGCTATACGGTGGTCAATGAGTTCAGCCTGCCGGAAGACAGCTACTACCGTCCCGCCGTCAAAGCCAAATGCCGCGACGGTTTCTGTGCCATCGGGCCTGAGCTGATCCCTGCGGCGCAGGTCTCCAACCCGCACAATCTCGCGATCACGCTGTACGTCAACGGTGAGATTCGCCAGCAAAACACCACGGCCAACTTCGTGCGCAACATTCCATTGCTGATCGCCGAGATCAGCGAATTCATGACCCTGCACGCGGGCGATGTGCTGATCACCGGCACTCCCGAAGGCCGGGTGAATGTGCAGCCTGGCGACACCGTGGAGGTCGAGATCAGTGGCCTGGGCCGCCTGGTCAATCACATCAAGGCAGAGGAGCACTCATGAAACACGCCCGTATTCGCTTTGAAGGTGAAGTCCATTCGGTTCAGGTCGAAGCTGAAAACGCCGTACGCCTGGCTGACGGCCGCCTGCTGGCCGAAGACCAGGTGCAATGGCTGCCACCGGCAACCGGCAACATGTTCGCCCTGGGCCTGAACTATGCCGACCACGCCGCTGAACTGGCGTTCAAGCCACCGACCGAACCGCTGGCTTTCATCAAGTCCGTGGGCACGTACACCGGCCACAACCAGGTGACCTGGCGCCCGGATAACGTCGCCTACATGCACTACGAGTGCGAGCTGGTGGCGGTCATCGGCAAGCCGGCACGCAACGTCAAGCGCGAAGACGCCCTGGATTACCTGGCGGGCTACACGGTGTGCAACGACTACGCCATTCGCGACTACCTGGAAAATTACTACCGGCCCAACCTGCGCGTGAAAAACCGCGACGCCACCACGCCTGTCGGCCCGTGGATCGTCGATGTAGCCGACGTGCCGGACCCAGGCAACCTGAAACTGCGCACCTGGATCAACGGCGAGCTGCGCCAGGAAGGCAGCACCCAGGACATGATTTTCGACATTCCCTACCTGATCGAATACCTGTCCAGCTTCATGACCTTGCAACCCGGCGACATGATCGCCACCGGTACGCCTGAAGGCCTGGCCGACGTCGTGCCCGGTGATGAAGTGATCGTGGAAGTCGAAGGCGTAGGCCGCCTGGTCAACCGAATTGTCAGCGAAACGGCGTTCTTCAGCGCCCGTAAAGAGGCTTGAGCAGCATGATCAAACATTGGATCAACGGCCGTGAGGTCGAAAGCAAAGATGTGTTCGTCAACTACAACCCGGCCACCGGCGAAGCCATCGGCGAAGTAGCCAGCGGTGGCGCCGAGGAAGTCGCGCAAGCCGTGGCCGCCGCCAAGGAAGCCTTCCCGAAATGGGCGGGCACCCCGGCCAAGGAACGTGCGCGCTTGATGCGCAAGCTGGGTGAACTGATCGAACAGAACGTGCCGCACCTGGCTGAGCTGGAAACCCTCGACACCGGCCTGCCGATTCACCAGACCAAAAACGTGTTGATTCCCCGCGCCTCGCACAACTTCGATTTTTTCGCCGAAGTCTGCACGCGCATGGACGGCCACAGCTATCCGGTCGATGACCAGATGCTCAACTACACCCTGTACCAGCCGGTGGGTGTTTGCGCGCTGGTCTCGCCGTGGAACGTGCCGTTCATGACGGCCACCTGGAAGACCGCGCCGTGCCTGGCGCTGGGCAATACCGCCGTGCTGAAAATGTCCGAGCTGTCGCCGCTGACCGCCAACGAACTGGGGCGCCTGGCGGTGGAGGCCGGGATTCCAAAAGGCGTGCTCAACGTCATCCAGGGTTACGGCGCGACCGCCGGTGACGCCCTGGTGCGCCACCCCGATGTGCGCGCGATTTCCTTCACCGGCGGCACCGCCACCGGCAAGAAAATCATGCAGACCGCAGGGCTGAAAAAGTATTCCATGGAACTCGGCGGCAAGTCGCCGGTGCTGATCTTCGAAGACGCCGACCTGGAACGTGCCCTCGACGCCGCGCTGTTCACCATCTTCTCGCTCAACGGCGAACGCTGCACCGCCGGCAGCCGGATCTTTATCCAGGAAAGCGTGTACCCGCAGTTCGTCGCCGAGTTTGCCGCGCGCGCCAAACGCCTGATCGTCGGTGACCCGCAAGACCCGAAAACCCAGGTTGGCTCGATGATCACCCAGGCCCACTACGACAAGGTCACCGGCTACATCAAGATCGGTCTCGAAGAAGGCGCCACCCTCCTCGCCGGTGGCCTGGAGCGCCCGGCCAACCTGGCAGCGCACTTGAGCAAAGGCCAGTTCATCCAGCCCACGGTGTTCGCTGACGTGAACAACAACATGCGTATCGCCCAGGAAGAAATCTTCGGCCCGGTGGTGTGCCTGATTCCCTTCAAGGACGAAGCCGAAGCGCTGCAACTGGCCAACGCCACCGAATACGGCCTGGCCTCTTACATCTGGACCCAGGACATCGGCAAGGCGCATCGTCTGGCCTACGGCATCGAAGCAGGCATGGTGTTCATCAACAGCCAGAACGTGCGCGACCTGCGCCAGCCGTTCGGCGGCGTGAAGAGCTCCGGCACCGGCCGTGAAGGCGGCCAGTACAGCTTTGAGGTGTTCGCCGAGATTAAGAACGTGTGCATCTCGATGGGCAGCCATCACATTCCACGCTGGGGCGTCTGAGCCACACCAGAATCCCCGAAGACAACAACAACAATTTCAGGAGAATCATCATGGGCGAAGTCGTCCTGGCGGCGAAAATCTGCCACGTACCCTCGATGTATTTGTCGGAGCTGCCTGGCAAGCACCACGGCTGCCGCGAAGCGGCGATTGCCGGGCACAAGGAAATCGGTCGGCGCGCCCGCGAGCTGGGCGCCGATACCGCCGTGGTGTTCGACGTGCACTGGCTGGTCAACAGCGCCTATCACGTCAACAGCGGCGAGCACTTCAAGGGCATCTACACCAGTAACGAACTGCCGCACTTCATCAAGAACATGCCGTACGAATACCCCGGCTGCCCGGAGCTGGGCGAGCTGATCGCCGCCGAGGCCAACGCCGCCGACGTGCGCACCCTGGCCCACAACATCCCGAGCCTGGAGCTGGAATACGGCACCCTGGTACCGATGCGCTACATGCACATGGGTGTACCGGACGAGCAGACATTCAACGTCGTTTCGATAGCCGCCTGGTGTGCCTGGCATCGCCTGCAAGACAGCTTCACCTTCGGCGCCGCCGTGCGCCGGGCCATCGAGAAGAGCGACCGTAAAGTCGTGGTGCTGGCCTCGGGGTCGCTGTCGCACCGCTTCTCCGATGACCGCAATGCCGAAGCCAATATCCATAACTGGACCCGCGAATTCGACAAGCAGGTCGACCTGCATGTGGTGGAGCTGTGGCGCCAGGGTCGCTGGAAGGAATTCTGCGCCATGCTCCCGGACTATGCCGAGCATTGCTTTGGCGAAGGCAAGATGCACGACACCGCCATGCTCCTGGGGTTGCTCGGCGGGCCGGACTACGACAAGCCGGCCGAGATCATCACCGCGCCTTTCGGCAGCTCGGGTACCGGGCAGATCAACGCCATTTTCCCGGTTTGAATAAGAACAGCTACAAGCTTCAAGCCGCAAGCTACAAGCCGATCACGCTCACTTGCCGCTTGAAGCTTGCCGCTAAAAGCTACCGACGCAGGAGGTTCCATGCCCCACTTCATCGCTGAATACACCGACAACATCGAACAGCAGGCAGACCTGCCGGGCCTGTTTGAAAAAGTCCACGCCAGCCTGGGCGACAGCGGCGTGTTTCCCCTGGGCGGCATCCGCAGCCGTGGCGTGCGCCTGGACACCTGGCGCATGGCCGACGGCAAGCATGACTACGCCTTCGTGCACATGACGTTGAAGGTCGGCCATGGCCGCGACCTGGCCACACGGCAGCAAGTCGCCGAGCGCCTGTTCGCGGTCATCACCCAGCACTTCGACGAGCTTCAGGCCCAGCGCCTGCTGGCCTTGTCGTTTGAAATGATCGAACTGCACGAGCAGCTCAACTTCAAGCAGAACAACGTGCACGCGTTCCTCAACGCTCAGGTCGGTTAAGGCGCCCTGCCCGCTCACACCCTCGGCCTCTCAGACAAAAAGTATAAAACCATGAGCACAGCCAATACCGCCGACACGCTAGACACCGTCGTACGCGACCAAACCCACAGCATCATCACCTGGCGGCTGATGCCGTTGTTGCTGATCTGCTACCTCTTCGCCCACCTCGACCGCATCAATATCGGCTTCGCCAAAATGCAGATGAGCGCGGACCTGAACTTCAGCGACACCGTCTATGGCTTCGGCGCCGGCCTGTTCTTCGTGGCCTACGCGCTGTTCGGCGTCCCCAGCAACATGGCCCTGGACCGTGTGGGCCCCAGGCGTTGGATTGCCACGCTGATGGTGGTGTGGGGCGTGCTGTCGACCTGCATGTTCCTGATCGACAGCGCCATGGGCTTCTATGTGCTGCGCTTTTTGCTGGGGGTGGCCGAGGCCGGTTTTTTCCCGGGCATCCTGGTGTTTCTGAACCGCTGGTACCCTGCCGGCCGTCGCGCGCAAGTCACCGCCTTGTTTGCCATCGCGGTGCCGATGGCCGGGGTGATCGGCGGCCCGCTTTCCGGCGGCATCCTTGAACACTTTCACGACTTGGGCGGCCTGCGCGGGTGGCAATGGATGTTCGTCATCGAAGGCGCCCCCGTGGTTCTGCTCGGGCTGGTGGTACTCAAGTGCTTGCCGGACAGCTTCGAGACGGTCAAGTGGCTGACGCCGGAGCAGAAGCAACAACTGCGCGAACAGTTAAACACTGAAGAACAGCGCAAATCGATCACCTCGTTTTCAGCGATTCTCAGCAACCCGCAGGTGTGGCTGCTGGTGGCGGTGTACTTCGCGGTGATGCTGGCGGTCAACACCCTGGCGTTCTGGATGCCGACGCTGATCCACGGCGCCGGCATCGGCAGCGACGGCAAGGTCGGCCTGCTCAGTGCCGTGCCGTACCTGGCCGGGTGTTTCTTCATGATCGGCTGCGGGCGCTCGTCCGACCGCCAGCGTGAACGCCGCTGGCACCTGTGCGTGCCCTTGCTGATGGCGGCCGCCGGCATTGCCATCGCCGGGCTCGCCCCCGCCAACCCGGCCGTGGTGCTGGGCGGCTTGATCGTCGCCGGCATGGGCGCCAGCGCGGCGTTGCCGATGTTCTGGCAACTGCCCCCGGCGTTCCTGTCCAACAACACCCAAGCCGCCGGGATCGCCCTGATCAGTTCGTTCGGCAGCATCGCGTCATTCTTCGCGCCCTACCTCATCGGCTGGATGCGCGACACCACCCAGAGCGCCAGCCTGGCCCTGTACGTCCTGGCGCTGCTCATTGCTCTTGGTGGCTTGCTGGTGCTGCGCACCCAAGCGGCCATCGTCAACCCTCAATAAGAGACTCTTGCCATGCTTGATCAATCGCTCATTTTGCAAGCCGCCGCGCGCCTCGACCAGGCCGAACGTTCACGCGAACAGGTGCGTCAGTTTTCCCTCGATCACCCGGCGATCACCCTCGATGACGCCTATGCCATCCAGCGCGCCTGGGTCGCGCAAAAAATCAAGGACGGGCGCAAGCTGGTCGGCCACAAGATCGGCCTGACCTCACGGGCCATGCAGGTCTCGTCCAACATCACCGAGCCGGATTACGGCGCGTTGCTGGATGACATGTTCTTCGATGAAGGCACCGACATCCCCTTCGAGCGCTTTATCGTGCCGCGCGTCGAGGTGGAGCTGGCATTTATCCTGGGCAAACCGCTGAAAGGCCCGAACGTGACGGTGTTCGATGTGCTCGACGCCACCGAATGGGTGATCCCGGCGCTGGAGATCATCGATGCGCGCATCCAGCAGGTCGACCCCCACACCAAGGCGACCCGCAAGGTGTTCGACACCATCTCCGACAACGCCGCCAACGCCGGCGTGGTCATGGGCGGGCGGGCCGTGCGCCCCACCGAGATCGACTTGCGCAAGGTGCCGGCGGTGCTCTACCGCAATGGCGTAATCGAAGAGTCCGGCGTGTCCGCCGCCGTGCTCAATCACCCGGCCAAGGGCGTGGCCTGGCTCGCGAATAAACTCGCCGCCTATGACGTCACCCTGCAACCCGGGCAAATCATCCTGGGTGGCTCCTTCACCCGCCCAGTGGCGGCCAACCCAGGCGATACCTTCCATGTCGACTACGACATGCTGGGATCGATTGCCTGCCGATTCGTTTAACGGGAGCGTGCTCATGGACATGCCTATCAACACCTTCAAACATCGCCTGCACAGCGGTGAAGCGCAGATCGGCCTATGGCTGGGCCTGGCCGATGCCTACTGCGCGGAACTGGCCGCCAATGCCGGTTTCGATTGGCTGCTGATCGACGGCGAACATGCGCCCAACGACCTGCGCGGCATGCTCGGCCAGCTCCAGGCCGTGGCGCCCTACCCCAGCCATCCGGTAATTCGCCCGGTCATCGGCGACACCGCGTTGATCAAGCAAGTGCTCGACATTGGCGTACAGACCTTGCTGGTGCCCATGGTGGAAAGCGCAGAACAGGCGCGGGCGCTGGTGAAAGCCATCCACTATCCGCCCAACGGCGTGCGTGGTGTCGGCAGTGCACTGGCCAGGGCTTCACGCTGGAACAGCATTGCCGGTTATCTCGACAAAGCCGACGAGCAAATGTGCCTGCTGGTGCAGATCGAAAGCCGCGAAGGCCTGGCCAACCTGGATGCGATTGCGGCGGTGGAAGGCGTCGACGGGGTGTTTATCGGGCCGGCCGACCTGAGCGCGTCGATGGGCCATCGCGGCAACCCCGGCCACCCTGAGGTGCAGGCGGCAATCGAAGACGCCATCGCGCGCATCCGCAGCGCCGGCAAAGCCGCCGGCATTCTGAGCGCCGACCAGGCACTGGCCCGGCGCTACATCGAACTGGGCGCGGCGTTCGTGGCGGTGGGCGTCGACACCACCGTGCTGATGCGCGGACTGCAAAGCCTGGCGGCGGCCTTCAAGGACTCACCGGCGCCTGCCAGCGCGGCCGGCGCTATCTATTAGTGCGAACGAAAAGTGACCTGTAGAGACGCAGGCCCCCCTGTGGCGAGCGGGCTTGCCCCGCGTTGGGACGCGTAGCGGCCCCAGTAAAACAACTGGGGGGTCAGGTCGTTTGAGAGTGTCAGGTCTTGGGTCTGCTGCGCAGCCCAACGCGGGCAAGCCCGCTCGCCACAGGTTTATCTGACCGGCATGCCGGCCTCGGTTCAGCGCTTGAGGGTTTTCAGCTCGTTGAGCAAGGTCAGCAACGTCTGCAACTTCTCCTCGCCAAACCCCGCCTGCAAGCGCTGGTAATTGGCTTCCATGCTCTGGCCCATCGAGTCGAAACAGGCTCGGCCCTTCTCGGCCAGCCGCACCAGCACGCGGCGTTGATCCTGTTGCGCCTTGCGCCGTTCAACCATGCCCGCTGCTTCCATGCGCACCAGCACCCCGGTCATGCTCGGCTTGAGGATGCACGCCAGCTCGGCCAGGCGGTTGATCTCAAGCTCATCGTGCTGGCTCAAGATCCGAATGACCCGCCATTGCTGCTCGGTCAACCCGTGTTGATTGAGCGAAGGACGAAAAAAACCCATGGCGGCTTCACGCGCATGGAGCAAAGTGAGGGTCAGGGATTGGCGCGGTTTGGACATGGGTGGTGGCGTCGCAATTAGTTAACAGATTAACAACATTCTAGCATTGGCGACCGATCAGCGTGTGCAGCTTTACCGCCCGGCCGGATTCAGGGTTGATAATTGGCAGCCACGGTCAAGAGTGGCGGCACACAGAATCAAGACACCTACCGCTCGGAAGGCACTTAATACACCCAACAGGCACAGAGCTTCTTGTCGGCTCTGCAGTGAGTTTCCCTTCACTTTCCCAGGCTGCGCCATGATCAATATCGAAACGCCTACCTACTACTCGGCAACCAAGAAATACAACCTCAGCTTCCCCACCCTCGAACAGGACGTGGAAGCCGATGTGGTGGTGATTGGCGGCGGTTTTTCCGGCATCAACACCGCACTGGAGCTCGCCGAAAAAGGCATCACCAACATTGTGGTGCTCGAAGCGCGCTACCTGGGCTTCGGTGGCACGGGCCGCAATGGCGGGCAGATCATGGCGGGGATCGGCCATGACCTGGAGAAGATCAAGCACCAGGTCGGCGACGAAGGCCTGCGCCAGATTTTTGAAATCAGTGAGCTGGGCGCCGGCATCATCAAGGATCGCATCGCCAAGTACTCGATCGACGCCGATTTCTGCCACGGCTACGGCTATATGGGCTTCAACGCCCGCCAGGAAAAAACCCTGCGCGCCTGGGAGAAGGACTTCAAGTCGATCAACACCCAGGACGAAATCCGCTTTATGGCAGGGTCCGAGGTCAAGCAGATCATTGGTTCCGACGCCTATACCAGCGCGCTGCTGCACATGGGCGGCGGGCACGTGCACTCGCTGAACCTGTTGCTGGGCGAAGCCAAGGCCCTGGCCGGCCACGGTGTGCGCATCTTTGAGCACAGCCCGGCGCTGGAAGTCAGTTATGGCGAACGCATCACCGTGCGTACCGGCCGAGGCTCGGTCAAAGCCTCCAAGTTGCTGTGGGCCTGCGACAGTTTCCTCAACAAGCTGGAACCGGAACTGCACAAGACCACCGTCAATACCTATGCCTTCCAGTTGATGACCGAGCCGTTGTCGGACGAGATGATCAACCGCATCAGCCCGATACGCGGCGCCTACAGCGATATCCGGCCGGTGATCGACTACTACCGGGTCACCAACGAAAACCGCTTGCTGTTCGGTGCCGCCACGCCTTTTGTCGAGCACATCCCGCTGGACCTCAAAGCCTGGAACCGCAACCTGATGCTGAAGATTTTCCCCTACCTCAAGGACGTCAAGATCGACCTGGCGTGGGGCGGGCCGATGGCGACCGGGGCCAACCTGTTCCCGCAGATCGGCACGCTCAGCGGGCGACCGAATGCCTTTTATGTGCAGGGCTACGCCGGCTTTGGGGTTACGCCCAGCCACATCATCTGCAAGGTCCTGGCCGAAGGCATGAGCGAAGGCTCGTCGCGCTACGACCTGATCAGCGCGGTCAAACATGCGCAGATCCTCGGCAAGGACCATATCCGCCCGCTGCTGCTTACGGCCGGCAAAAGCCTTCATCAACTTTCGGGCTACTTCAACGGTCGCCGTTGAGCCCCGCTGTTTCATTCACAGGAGAACTGCCATGCCCGTTACCACCCTGAAGAAAGACATCCAATTATCGGACCTCGATGCCTGGGGCACCGTTGCCGACCTCGGTTCCGAGATCCTCGAAGGCGAAGTCAAAGCCTTTGGCAAAATGACCTTCGGCGCACCGACCGACGCCGTCAGCAGCGCCTATTTTGGCACCACCCAAGGCAAGTTCCGGATGGTCTACCCGTTCGCTGAACAAGCCACCGTGGTCACCGGCGAAGTGGTGTTGACCGACGAAAGCACCGGCCAGAGCACCCGCTACAAAGCCGGCGACAGCTGGTTCGTGACCAAGGGCACGCCGGTGCTGTGGGAGGTGGTGAGCGAAGGTTTTGTGAAGCACTATTTCGCGGTAGTCTGATCGCTCCTCTCTGCCGGCTTCGGCCGGCAGCGTTTGTTCCGGCGCAGGTGACTGATCATGCATGCCATCCCCGCTCAGGAAGTCGCCGGTCATTGCCTGCAGGCTTTCACTCAACTGGTACCCGCCAGCCAGGCAGCCTTCTATTGTGTCGACCGCCAGCTGCAAGCGCGTGATTTCAGGCTGCAAGGCATGAGCGGCGAGATGCACCGCGACTACCTGGACAACTACCGCCAATTCGACCCGTTGCAACCGCGCAATTGCCTGTCCAGTGGGCTGGCGGTGGTGCCGCTGGGGTTCGCCATGGCCCGCCAGCCCCTGCGTGACAGCCGCCGCTATCAAGACTTCCTGCAGCGTTATGGCGTGGTCGATGTGGTGGAGATCGTCGCCCATCGCGCCGACCAGCCCCAGGCGGCTATTTCCTTGCTGCGCACGGCGGAACAAGGGGCGTTTACCCTCGACCAACTGGCTCAGCTCAACGCCTTGCAGGCGTTGCTGCAAATGGCCGTGGCCAATATGCAGCCCTGTGACGATGCACTGGCCGGTCTCACGCCCAAAGAACGCCAGATTGCCTGGTTATTACGTCAGGGCGCGAGCAACAAGCAACTGGCCCAGGAGCTGGATGTAGGCCTGCCCACCATCAAGACCCACTTGATCCACCTGTTTCGCAAAACCGGTGTGACCAGCCGTACCGAACTGGTCGCCGCGCTGTTTCTTTAAGCCGCCTCAACCCTTTGGTTGATAGGCGAGCCAGGTTGCCAACCGCATGATCCGGGACGTCCATTCCATCAACCGGAGCCATGCAATGACCACTTCATCCGACTGGATCACCGTAGGCGCCCTCGCCGACGGTTTTGCCCCCGACGCGTTTATCCTGCCCAACCTTGCCGACCTCAACGGCAAGGCCTTCACCCTGCACTTCGCCAACGGCTGGCAAATCGAGCATCGCTTCGACACCGAGCAGTTGCACTGGCACGCCGCCGACGGCCACTCCAGCGGTTCGGCCGCCTACCGTGCCACCTCGGTACGCCCGGGCCTGTACCTGGTCGATTTCATCAAGCATGAAGCCGGCCAGGCCTGGTCGATCAGCCTGGTGCTGGACACCATCACATCGTCGTTCACCGCCGTGATCGGGCGCATGCCGGACCGCGAACAAACCGAGCAAGGCCTCTACAGCCGCGCCCTGGCCGGCAAGGCCCTGACCTCGGTAGAAGTAGATTTCCTGCACGGCAGCCTCGATCAAGCCTGGCAGCCCGGCCAATGCCCGCACGCGCCCACCCAGGAACTGACCGGCCTGCGCAACCTGTATCGCTACAGCCCCAGCGAAGTCTACGAGCACATCTACCTGAACGATCAGTTCTATGCCTGGCAATGCCTCAAGGGCGTGGAGCAGGGCCTGTGCGATACCGATCGCTGCCACTACTACAAAATCGCCGATCAGCTGTACCTGTTTGTCTGGCGCGAAAAGATCATCCCGACCCTCGGCCTGGTACTGATCGACCTGCAACAGCACCGTAGCGACGGCAAGATCTTCGGCTATGCCGGTGCGTCGTTCGATGAGCTGTCGAACTTTCCGGTCAGCTCCTACTGCCAAGTGCTCAACCGCACGGAGTATCCCGATGCCTGATCCACGCACCGTTGTCATCACCGGTGCCGGCACGGGCATCGGTGCCGCCTGCGCGCGGTTGTACGCCGCCGAAGGCGCCAACCTGGTGCTGATCGGCCGGCGCCGCGAGCCGCTGGAGCAGGTTGCGCAGGACACCGGTGGCCTGGTGCTGGTGGGCGATGCGGCCTGCCCGGCCACCTGGGAGGGTTTCGTGGCGCAGATGGGTGAGCGCTACGGCCGCCTCGATGTGCTGCTGGCCTGCGCCGGCGGGCATGGCGTGGGCAGCGCCACCCAGACCAGCCCGCAGACCTGGGAGGCGGCCTTGCGCAGCAACCTGGACAGCGCGTTCTACAGCGCCCGCGCCTGCCTGCCGCAGCTGATCGAAAGCGGCGGCAATATCGTGCTGCTCGGTTCCATCGCCTCCCTGGCCGCCGGGCCCGACGTGTGCGGCTACACCACCGCCAAGCATGCGCTGCTCGGGCTCAACCGTTCGCTGGCGCGGGATTACGGCCCACGCGGCGTGCGCGTGAACGCGGTGTGCCCAGGCTGGGTTACCACGCCGATGGCCGACCAGGAAATGCAGCCGCTGATGAGCTTCCATGGCGACACCCTGCAGCAAGCCTATGCCCGCGTGTGCGCCGACGTCCCGTTGCGGCGCCCCGCCAGCGCCGAAGAAATCGCCAAGGTGTGCCGCTTCCTGGCCAGCCCGGATGCCTCGATCATCACCGGGGCCAGCGTGGTCGCCGATGGCGGTTCGAGCATCGTCGATGTGCCCACACTGGCTTACGTCCATATGGAGCGCGCACATGCCTGAAGACTTGGATTTCAGCGGCAAGACCGTGCTGGTCACCGGCGGCGCCCAGGGTATCGGCCAGGCCATCGTCGAGGCGTTCGCCTGGCGTGGCGCCCGCGTAATGATCGCAGACCTGCGCCTGGCACAAGCCCAGGCATTGGCCGAAGGCTTGCGTGCGCGAGGTTGCCTGGTCGAGGCCATGGCACTTGACCTGGCCGACGCGACTGCGGTGTTCGAAGGCATCAAGGGCATAGAGCAGGACTGGGGTCGCCTGGATATCCTGGTGCACAACGCCGGCTACTTTCCGTTGACACCGTTCGCGCAGATCACCCCGGCCATGCTTGAACGCACGCTGGCGGTGAACCTCTCGGCGCTGTTCTGGCTGACCCAGGCCGCCTTACCGATGTTTCAACGCCAGGGCGGTGGCTGCGTGCTGGTCACCTCATCGGTCACCGGGCCACGGGTCGCCTATCCCGGGCTCAGTCACTACGCGGCGTCCAAGGCCGGGGTCAACGGTTTTATCCGCAATGCCGCGCTGGAGCTGGCTGCTGATCAGGTGCGCGTCAACGGCGTAGAGCCGGGGATGATTGCCACGCCGGCCATGGATAACCTGGGCGACAGCCAGGTCAATGCCGACATCGCCAGTCGCGTGCCGCTGGGACGGCTGGGAGCCGCTCAGGATATTGCCGGTGCGATGCTGTTCCTGGCGTCCGACCTGGCGACCTACATCACCGGGCAGACCATCGTGGTGGACGGCGGCTCGACGCTGCCTGAGGTGAAATGACCTCTGTCGGGATGTAAACCGGATCAGCTGTGGGAGGGGGCTTGCCCCCTCCCACATGTTGACCGTGGTGTATCCGTTGAATAGCGCTCGGCTGCTTCAAGCAGCGCCAGTGAATCACTGAACACCCGCGACAACGCCGCAAGCCGTTTGACGTAGCCCTGGGCCGTCGAATAGATCAGTTCCACATGCAAGCTGTCGACGATCCCCAGGTAGGCGTCGCCAAACACTTCAAGCGCCTCGGGTCGTACCGTCCTGTACCGCCCTTGCGCGGCACGCTGAAAGTCTTGGCGAATGCTGGCCAGGTAACCCTCAAATCCCGCCGTAATGACGCTGCGAATTTCCGCCGGCGGAAAGTACGCCGTGCGCAACAGGAAGCGCAGGTGCGCCGACCCTTCATAGCGCCCGCTCAACCGCTCAAGGTGCAATTGCCCCGGCACACGGGTGTGGGCGACTTCTTCCTTGAAGCACTGCGCGATGTACTGATGTTCATGGGCCAGGGCAATCTCGAAGACCGTCTGAAACAGCGCGTCCTTGCTGACAAAATGCGCATACAGCGAGGCCTTGCGCATGCCCGCCCCGACCGCGATTTCGTTCAGCGATGAGGCGTCATAGCCATGGGCGGCAAAGTGTTCGACCGCGACTGCGCAAATGTTATGGGCCGACAGGGTGAGCGGTTTCATTGATCGATGGATACCCTACGCCGCACCGACCGCTTGCTGCAGATGAGTGGAACGAAAATCCTTGGGCGACAGCTCGAATTGCTTCTTGAACGAGCGGCTGAAGTGCGCGGAATCGGTGAAGCCCCACTTGTAGGCGATCGACGTGATCGACTCGCTCTTGAGGAAGGGGTTGGTCAGATCATCCGCGCTGCGTTTGAGCCGCGCACGCTGGATGTAGCGGCAGACACTGTCGTCCTGCTCTTCAAACAAGCGGTACAAATGCCGCACCGAAATGTTCAAGCGGCTGGCCAGGCCCACCGGGCTCAGGCCGGGTTGGGTCAGGGACTCGTCGATGACTTTCTGCACATAACTACGCAGGTTACTGCCCTGCAAGGACACGGCGCTGTCGCCTGGGGCGTCATGCAGTTCAAAGGCTGAACCGAGCAGGGAGACAAACGCCGCTTGCAGCGCCTCGGCCTCTTCAATCGAATCCTGGCCCTCCAGGCCCTCGCGGCACAGCTGGTCCATCAACACGTGGAGCATGCGCCCACAGGCCTTGCTCGAAGAGATCTTGCCGAAGGTTTTCGAGGCGCTGCCCAGTTGCTTGCACACTTCGTTGCGCGAAAGTGACAGGGACGCATGTTCGATGAGACCAAAGGGGCTTATCTCGATCGAACCGGTGGAATCCATCAGCAACATATCGCCGGGGGCCAGTTGAATGACCTGGCCATTCTGGGTGATCTGGCAATAGCCGCTGCGCTGGCTGACGAGGAAGCAATGCTGGTCCATATCGTGATCGGCATTGGGCCGCTCGCGCTTGATCAGGCCGGCATTGGTCCGCAGGTTGGCCAGTGACAGGCCGCCGCGGGAGTGCTTGGAAACCTCACCGATGAACAGTGAACGGTTGAAGGCCAGTTCCGTGTCGAAATGACCGCAGGCCGCTCGCAGATCCCGCGTCCAGGTTTCCAATCCATAGTGCGCAGACTGATAGGTGCTCATGGCATCTCCACAATGGTTTCTTGTTTTTGTTGGCTAATAGTTAACATGTTATCTATATAGGCGCAACAAGTCCGTGATACCGACTGTAGAAGCACTAATGATGCCAATTCCTCAACTCAGAGCGCGCCCAATACCCGCTGCAAACCTGCGAGCACCGTCAGCAACCCTGCTCGCTGCGCGCCGCTCAAGGGGATGTAGCGCCGA
This sequence comes from Pseudomonas sp. SB113, assembly GCF_040754745.1. Classification (NCBI taxonomy): domain Bacteria; kingdom Pseudomonadati; phylum Pseudomonadota; class Gammaproteobacteria; order Pseudomonadales; family Pseudomonadaceae; genus Pseudomonas; species Pseudomonas sp. SB113. Next base: position 81,839 of record NZ_JBFMHW010000006.1, on the reverse strand, counting down.
AACGCCGGCATGCGGTTGACCACCTCGCTGCCGCCCATGTGTTCAAGCCGTACGTGCCATTGCTGCCCGCTCAAATCGAGGTGCAGTTGCTTGAAGTCCAGCCCCATCAAGGCTGGATGCAGGCCAGGGTCGTCGTTCAAGGCAGCCTGGAGCCTGGCCAGCAAAACCGGCGCTCCTGCCCGTTGTCGACAGGCCAGCCCCGTGCGTCGAATCGACCCGCTGTGGTGCAGTTCAAAGCGCGCACTGCCCTGCTCTGAGGCGGGCACCGTGAACATGAATTCGGTCATGACCAGGTGCATCAGCAATTGCGCTTCCGTGCGCTCGGCAACGTCGACCTGAAGACCGATGTCCTCCAGGCAAAACCTTGCCTGGGCTGGCCCCGTCGAGGTGAAACTCGCCAGCCCGAGGTTGCGCCGCACGTACTCAAGCGTAACCCCAGGCCGGTAACCGGACGGGGCCCGTTGGGCGCTGAACAGTTCAGACAGCTTTTGCAGCCTGCTCGAGATAACGGTTGTGAGGGTTGCCAGGCTCATGGGAAAACTCCTTGGCCAGCACTTCTTCTACCGAAGCCGGCTTGAATGGATTGACCTTCTGTACCACCAGTGTCCAGAACAGCGCGTATGAAGCCGTGATTCCGAGCATCACCCCGAACGGCACATAAATGTCCGCTGGGTTCATGCCCGGCGGGGTAATGAACCACATGCCCAGCAAGATGCCGACGCTGGAAAGAATCTGTGGCAACGGGAAAAACGGCGAACGATAGGCCCGTGGCAGATCCGGACGACGAATGCGCAGGATCACCACCGACAGCGTCACCAGCAGGTAGGAGAAACTCCACGCACACACCGCCGCCAGCACCAGGTGCATGATGTTGTCGGTGTTGCCGCCCAACCAGAGGGCATACAGGCACGGAATCAGCATCGCCACCAGGATGCACAGCAGCGGCGTCTTGAAGCGCGGGTGCAAATAGGTGAAGACCTTGGGCAACGCGCCGTCCACCGCCATGCCGTAGAGAATCCTCGGCACGCCCGCCATCAGCGTGTTGATGGTGGCGGCACCGGCAAACAGGAAACCGATCCCCAGCCACAGCGGGCCAATATCCCCCATGACCTGCTGGGCAAAGCGAGGGATTGCCATGGGCGTGTCGAGCAGGTGCACGCCGGTGGCGGCATCCAGCACCACGTTTTCCACCTGGCGTTTCATCGCCGCGCCGTAGATGAACATGCAGGTGGCCACGCTCAACAAACCGAAAATCATGGCCTTGGGCATGACCTTGGCCGAATTGCGCAAGTCCGGGGCCAACGGCGTGACGAACTCGCAACCGACGAACATGAACATGGCCATGCCCACCAGCGACAGAATGGTGATCAGGTCGGTGCCCACCAGCGACACGCCGAACCAGCCCTCCAGTTGCACCGCCGGTGCCGCGATCAGGCCGAGCACGCCGAACACCATCAGGGTGGTCCACATGCCAAAGGTCAGGATGATCTCGGCCCTGCCGAAGGCGCTGACGCCAAAGGCATTGAGAATGCCGAACACCACGACAAACCCCACCCCCAGCAGCCAGGAACCGCCGGCAGACTCCGCCAGGGTATTGAGGTGTTCGAAGTTCACCAGGGCCATGACCCCGGACAGAATCGTCTCGGCGGTGCCGGCGAACACATGCACAATCAGGTACGCCGACAACGTGCCGGTGATCGCAAAGAAACGGCCCATGCCACAATTGATGTAGTCGTAGACCGAGCCGGTGGTCGGCAGGATCGAGGCGGCTTCGGCGAAGGTGGTCGCCTGGGCCAACATCATCACCACCGCAATCAGCATGGCCACCGCGAAGGCGCTGCCGCCAATACCGAAGCCCATGGTCGCGGTGAGAATCACCGGGCTGGCCATGATCAGGCCAATGGTGCTGGCAAGCGCGGTCGGAAACCCGACGCTGCCGCGTTTCAAATGCTGTGTGAGCCGGTCATTGATCGACATGGTGCGGATCCTCGAAAGCGGATTTCTGAGTGGATGCATCGAGCCGTTCAAGGAGCCGGCGATAAAGCCCTCCCCAGCCAGTCCCTGATCGAAACGGCATCGTGCGCAAAATCACTGTGCACTTCCCGAGCACCGAGCGTCTTGCCCATGTCTGCCGTGGCTTTTGTTGCTGCCTGCCAAGGCATACGGCTTGGCGGGCAGGATCAATTCCATGGCACGCAGGTGAAAGACTTCCCACGCCTGGGGTCATCTTAATGCGCCCTCGACCTAACCATGCTGGGGAATATAACAATGGAGCACACACTGAAGCCACGCACGCTGTCCTTGGCCGTCGGCCTGGGTATCGCGCTGTTGATCGGCCATTCGTCGGCCCAGGCCTATGAGCTGTATGCCGACGAGGATACCCACCTGAATGCGGACTTCCTGGCGGTATATGGCCTGTTCAACAGCCGCCACAACTACGACGGCACAGCGGGCGGCTCGACCTGGCGCGAAGGGTTCATCAAGTACGGGGTGAGCGGCGACCAGGGCCTGGCCGGGAACGGCACCGCGTATGGCGCGCTCAATTGGGTCAGCTCCGGCACCTGGGGCGACGGCGATGCGGCGGGCAACACCGATGGCAGCGAACGCACCACCAAAATCGAAGACGCCTACCTGGGATGGCGCTCGGCCGACCTGTTCCCGGCGCTGGGCAAGGACGGTGTGGATTTTTCCGTCGGACGCCAGGTGGTCAAGATCGGCCGGGGTTTCCTGATCAACGACGACGGCCCCAACCTCGGCAAAGGCCCGGCTGACGGCGCGCTGAACCGAGGCGGCGCCTATTACCTGGCGGCACGCCACGCCTTCGACCGCACTGCGGTGCTGCGCCTGGGCGGGCAAGAGGGGCTGCACGGCTCGGTGCTGTGGCTCAAGTCAGACAACCGCGCCCAGGCCGAAACCGAACTGGCGGCGGGCACCCTCGACTACACGGCCGCCGCCGGAACGCTGGGGCTGACCTGGGTCCACGGCATGAACGTCACCGACCAGTGGGCCAGCGACTTCCAGAAACAGCGTGAGGGCCTGGACACTTACAGCGTGCGCGGCGAAGGCAGCGCCGGTATCGACAACGCCAGCTTCGCCTTCGAATACGCCTGGCAAGACAAGGACGCAGGGCCGGAAAAAGCCTGGTACGCCGAGGCCGGCTACACTTTCGCCGATGTCGGTTGGTCACCCAAAGTGACCTACCGCTACACGCGCTACTCGCAAAAATGGGACCCGCTGTTCACTGGACTCAGCACCGGCTACGGCACCTGGTTCCAGGGTGAAGTCGCCTCCAACTATGCCGGCCCGTTCAACAGCAACACCGGCATCCATCACGTCGGTCTCAAGGCGACGCCCCTGGAGAACCTGACAGTCGGCGCGCTGTACTTCGACTTCAATACCCTGCGCAAAAACAATGCGCTGAACCTCGACGCCCGGGAACTGGACCTGTACGCCGAATGGGCGGTCAACAGCCACCTGATCATCAGCCCGCTGGTGGGCATTTACCAACCCAAAAAGGATGCCGACAGCGGCGGTAACCAGGTGGGTGGCAACGGCACCAACCTCTACAGCCAACTGACCGTGGCCGTGCCCTTCTGACCGGCCTCAGGAGCTGCGCAACGCAGCTCCCTCCTAGCGTTCGTGCTGATGCAGCATCGTCTGGATCTGATGGGTTGCCTGGCGAGTGTTTTCCGCCAGCTTGCGCACCTCATCGGCGACCACCGAAAACCCACGCCCGACCTCGCCGGCCCTGGCCGCTTCAATGGCGGCGTTCAAGGCCAGCAGGTTGGTCTGGTCGGCGATGCCCTTGATCACACTCACCACCGTGGCGATCTGGCCGTAGGTGGCCTGATTGTGCTCGAGCAACTGCTGATGAGTGGTCTTCGCCGACTGCTCATCGCTGATGTCCCGTACCGCGCCGAGCACCCGCGTCAGACGGCCCTGGGCATCGCGCACCGCTCGCCCGCGCTCGCGACACCAGATGTAGTCCCGGGTCTTGTGGCGCATCCGGTATTCAAACACGTACTCACCGCTGCCCTGGGGCGCAAGGATTTCCCGGTCGAAGATCGCCATGATCTTCGGCAGGTCGTCGGGGTGGGTGATGCTGACCTGCGCGTCCCAGCCGTCGGGCAACTCATGGGGCGCGTAGCCGAGGAGCAGGCGGAACTGATTGAAAATCCGCATGCGGCTGGCGGGGTCCTGCACGTCACCGTTGACCACGGTGATGTCCCAGCAGCCTTCGGTCATGGTGCAGAGCAGCAGCTCCCAGATCTGCGTCTCGTGTTGATGCGCAAGGGCGCGCTGCGCGTGCTCACGCAACTCGGCTTCCAGCGCCTGTTCACGCAGCCCGGCCTGTTCCAGTTGCTGGCGAAGCACGGCAAGTGCCTGTTCGCTGCGCGCCCCTTGGGCAGCCTGGTCGCGGGCTGACTCCTCGAGCAACAGCAACTGCCGCGCAGCCTGCGCACGTTGTATGGCGAGTTGCTCCAAGTCGGCCTGCACCGACGGATAAGCATGCAGCGCTTGGGTTTGCAACGCCTCACCGATCAGCAGTTGCTTGACGACGGCGGCAAGGTCCTGCATCGGCGGTTTTTTCTTGAAGAACATCGGCCTGGCCCTTTCTGATCGAGTCGAAACCCCGGATCTGATCGCAAACCGAGCGTGATTGCTTGTACCAGCCTGCAATGCCTTTGCGCGTGGCTGCCATCCACAAAAAGCCGGGCGTCGGGCGCTATCATGCATCTGTAGGATGGTGATCGGCTTTCAGCCCGTCGATACTTCCCCCCAGGCCCTGCCCACGTCCAAACGACGTTCCGGCCCTTAATGACTTCGTGACGAAAACAATAAAAATGTCGCACAGAGGTACATACGAATGAGCCGTCATGATCATGGTCACGCCAGCCTCCTGGAGGCGTTCAGCGCGATGACACTGGAGCTTCAACGCCTGGCACAGGACAAAGACATCGAGCATTTCCACGAAGCGGCGCTGCGCTGCATCAGCCAGCTGCTGCCCTTCGACAGCGCCTGGTGGGGCCGAGCCGCGCTGATTGACGGCCTGCCGGAAGAGCACAGCTCCTACCTCTACAACCTGCCCCGCAGCTACCTGGCCGACTGGCAATCGATTCGCCATATCGATGTGACCATCGCCAGGGTCCACGATGTGCCTGGGCAAGCGGTCATCGTCGACATGCGCAACCCCGCCAACGGCCCCGGGCTCAACTGGCTCGGCACGTGCTACACGATTGGTGAATTGCTGTGCGTGGTGTACATCGACCCGCAAACCCACCTCAGCGATCACCTCGCGCTCTACCGTGCGCCCGACGCCGCACGCTTTACCGAGCAGGACTGCCTGCTGTTGAACAACCTCATGCGGCACCTGGTGGCGGCGGTCTCGGCCAATCAGATTCGCACCCTGGTGGCCATGCGCGAAGCCCTCACCCACCCGCGCAATCTCGCGCTTGCCGTGTGCGACCAGCGCGGCACTCTGCACTGTGCGGAACGTGGCTTCGTCGACTTGCTGCTGAGCGAGTGGCCGGACTGGACCGGCCCTTGCCTGCCGGTAGCGATGGACGCCGGGGGCTATGACGGCAAGCACCTGCAGGTCGAGGCCTCGACAGTCGGCGACCTGCTCCTGCTGGCCGCCCGCAGCCGCACGGTGCTGATGCAACTGAGCCCTCGGGAGAATGCGGTGGCCCAGGGTTTCGGTGAAGGCAAGACCTACAAGGAAGTCGCCCGCGACCTGGGTATGTCGCCCAATACCGTGCGCCATCACATCCGCGCCATCTACAGCAAACTCGGGGTCAAGGACAAAGCCCGAATCGCCCACCTGCTGCACGCCCCGCCTGACTGATCGGCACCACTGACCCGCGCTGACTTTTTCGCTGTCGTTTTGACGGCCACGGGACGCCTTTGCGCTTTTTTTGTCCCTCTGCCACCCAAGGGCGAGCCATTCGCCGCACCACACCTCAAAGAAGAGATGCCATGCCCATGACCCAGACCTTCACCCGCAACACCGCACTGGCCCTGCTCGGCGGCTTGTCGAGCCTGCACGCCAGTGCAGCCGACCTCAATGCCCGGGATTTTTTCGGCGCCCCCTCGGGCACCAGCCTGGGCGTGCTGTACTTGCCGGCAAGCCGCGCCAGCGACTTCCACGGCCCGGCCGACAGCACCGGCAAGGCCGACCTGAAGGTCAACGCCGTGGCGTACCGCCAAGTATTCTTCACCGACATCTGCGGCACACTCTGTACCCCACAGTTCATCGTGCCTTTCGCCGACATCAACGCCCGCCTGCCGGGTGCCGGCCAGCACAGCGCAGAAAGCGGTTTCGGTGATCCCCAGGTCGGCGGTACCGTGTTTTTCATCAACGATCCTGCCTCGCGCACCTACAGCGGCCTACTGACCCTGATCACCCTGCCAGTCGGCGAATACCACGGCAACAATCCCGATGTATCGCCCGGTGCCAATCGCTGGGGCACCACCTTCGTTTACAACTACACCCAGGGCATCGGTGAAAAATGGGTGCTGGAAGCCAACCTCGAAGCCCAACTCTATGGCAAGAACGACGACTACTTCGGCAGCGACCTGAAACAGGATCCGCTGTATCGCCTGCAAGCCTTTGCCTCCTACGACTTCACACCCGGCACCTACGGCGCACTGCGACTGATCCACGCCGATGGCGGCGAACTGCGGATCAATGACCAGCGCATCGACAACACCCACAAGCGCTACACCCAGATGGGCTTCGAGGTCGGTCATTGGCTGGATAAACAGAACCAGTTGATGTTCGGCCTCTCGCAGAACGTCGCCACCGACAACGGCTATCACGGTACCGACGCACTGCTGCGCCTGGTCCATGTGTTCTGAACCCCCTCATCGGAGCTTGCCCATGAACACCCAGACCCAACCGCTGACCGATGAACGTTCGCGCGCCTCATCCCCATTGGCATTGCTGGCCGCCATTGTGCTGTTCGCTGCCATCACCCCGACCATTCTGATGACCGCACCGGCCGTGGCGGCGCAACTGGCGACGCAATGGCAGTTGAGCCCGTCGCAGATCGGTGACCTGTTCTCCACCGAACTCGGCGCCATGAGCCTTGCCACCCTGCCCGCACTGTGGTGGCTCAAGCGTGTCGACTGGCGCCGCGCCGCCTTGCTGTCCGGGCTGCTGTTCATCACCGCCAACCTGCTCTCAATGCTGGCCCACGACTACCCGATACTCCTGGCACTGCGCTTTTGCAGCGCCCTGGCCGGCGGCTCGTTGATGATCATCTGCCTGTCCAGTGCGGCCTCCACGGCCAATCCCGGGCGCGTCTACGGGTTATGGGTGATGGGGCAATTGGTGGTCGGGGCGATCGGTTTGAGCATCCTGCCCCAGCTGTTCGAGCACTACGGGTTGTCAGCCTGCTACATGATCCTCGCCGCCTTGATGACGCTCTTTCTGCCCCTGGCGCGACACTTTCCCCAGGGCAGCCCGGCGCCTGAGAAAACCACCGAGCGCACCACCCTCGTTTCCCGATGGAAAGCCGCACTGGGCATTCTGGGCATCCTGAGTTTCTACGTCAGCCTGAGCGGTGTGTGGACATTTATCGGCTCCATCAGCAGCCACTCCGGCCTCTCTGCCGAGGCCAGCGGTGAGATTCTGGCGCTCGCCACGGTGATGGGCATCGTCGGGGCCGGTTGTGCCTCACTGATCGGCGACCGTCTGCCACGCCTGTTGCTGTTACTGCTGGGGTACGCGTTGATGGCAGGCGCCGTGCTGTTGCTGCTGGGCCAACCCGACATGCTGCGTTTTGCCGTGGCGGCGCTGCTCTTCAAGTTCACCTGGACCTTCATCCTGCCGCTGATCCTGGCCTGCCTGGCCGACCTCGACCGCTCCGGGAAACTGATGAACGCTTCCAACCTGGTGATCGGTGGAGGCCTGGCCATCGGCCCGACCGTGGCTGGCCGGATGATCGAAGCCAGCGGCGGCTTCCAATCACTGCTGATCGCAGGGGCGTGCGTCACCGCGCTGTCCCTGGTGTTGATGCTGAGCAGCCGCCCGAGTGCCTGAAAAGCCCTTTTACCCCAACGAAAATGGAAAGACGATGAGCCGAAAAAGTGCATTTTTCTTCGACGAACTCAGCCTCTGGCACAGCGCCGGGCTGCACGCCTTGACCCTGCCGGTGGGCGGGTGGGTGCAGCCGCCTGCCGCCGCCGGCCACGCCGAGTCACCGGAAACCAAGCGTCGCTTGAAGAGCCTGCTGGACGTTTCCGGCCTGACCCGCCACTTACAGGTGCGAAGTGCCGTCGCGGCCACCGATGAAGACTTGCTGCGGGTGCACACGCCCGACTACCTGCAACGCTTCAAAGCGATGAGCGATGCCGGGGGCGGCGAGTTGGGGCCACACGCGCCCATCGGGCCTGGCAGTTATGAAATAGCCAGGCTCTCCGCCGGGCTGGCCATGGCGGCAGTGGATGCGGTGCTGTCCGGCGACGTCGACAATGCCTATTCTCTGTCGCGCCCACCAGGCCACCACTGCCTCGCCGACAGCGCCATGGGCTTCTGCTTCCTGGCCAACATCGCCATCGCCATCGAAGCCGCAAAAGCCCGGCGTGGCCTAGGCAACGTCGTGGTGATCGACTGGGACGTGCACCACGGCAACGGCACCCAATCGATCTTCGAAGAGCGCGGCGACGTGCTGACGATTTCCCTGCATCAGGACGGCTGTTTCCCGGCAGGTTACAGCGGTGAAGCCGATCGCGGGCGCGGCGCCGGGCTGGGCGCGAATATCAATATCCCGCTACCCCCCGGCAGCGGTCATGAGGCTTATATGCACGCGATGGAACGCATCGTGATTCCAGCGCTGGAGCGCTTCGAGCCGGAATTGATCATCGTCGCCTGCGGCTACGACGCCAACGCCGTCGACCCCCTGGCGCGAATGCTGTTGCACAGTGACTCGTTCCGGCACATGACCCGTCTTGTACGCCAAGCAGCCGAACGCCTGTGCCAGGGCCGTCTGGTGCTGGTGCACGAAGGCGGCTATTCCGAAGCCTATGTACCGTTTTGCGGGTTGGCGGCCATTGAGGAATTGGTGGGTGTCAGGACGCAGGTCGGTGACCCGATGCTGGAGTTTGTGCAGTTGCAGCAACCGAAAGCGGCGCTGGCGGCGTTTCAGTTACGCTTGATCGATGAGTTGGCCGAAGCCCGCTGAGCGTGACGCAAAAAAATCCGATGCCGTTACCGGTATCGGATTTCGGGCACTCAGCAGTGGCTGATCAGTTGCTTCAACACCGTCTTGAAGGTTTCGATCTGGTCCTGGCTGAACTCGGCGAACACCTTGTCCTGCTGTTCCCGTGCAATGGCCCAGAGGTCTTCGGTCTGTTCAATGCCCGCAGCGGTCAGGCGCACACCGTGTTCATCGTCGTCGACCAGCCCCTTGCGCTTGAGGTTGGCCACGGCGTCATCGATTTCCCGCACCGGCATCGCCACTTCCCGCAATAGATCGCTGGCGCTCAGGCGGGCGTCGTTCTCCAGCACCATCAGCATCCGCGCCTCGTTGGTGCGCAGGCCGGTGGACAGTTGCCGGGGCTGGTAGCTGGACTGGTAGGCGCGCACCGCCTGGGTCATCAGGTAATACAGGTTGTGGCTCAGGCGCCCCTGGAAGTGGCTGCTCGGCGGTTGGCTTTCGTCCCGCTTGGTCATGCGCGTATGGGGCAGGACCATGGAGTAGGCGCCCTGATGATAGAGCAGCGGCGAACGGCCAAAATCGTCGAAGGCCACCACCTTGCCGATCATGATCCAGTGATCGCCGCCATCCACCTGTTGGTATTTTTCACAGTGAAAACGGGCCGAACAATCGGCGAACACCGGCGCCCCGCCCTCCCCCGGCTCATAGGCGATCTCGGCGAAGCGGTCGTCCTTGGGCCGGGCAAAATTGTTCGAAAGGTCGATCTGGTCGGCCGCCAGCACGTTGACCGCGAAATGGCTGGCCTCCTCGAAGACCCCGTGACTGCTGGAGCGTTTGTCGATGCTCCACAGCACCAGCGGTGGGTCCAGGGACACCGAGTTGAAACTGTTGGCGGTAACACCCACCTTGCGGCCAGAGGCGTCGGCGGCGGTGACCACCGTCACGCCCGTGGCAAAGTTGCCCAAGGCCCGGCGAAAGGCGCGTGGGTCGAAGGTCGATTCAGACATGCAAGACTCCCGGGCTGCGTCAGGCGCGGCCCTGATTGTTGTTTTCAAAAACGGGTTCAGATCATGCTCGGGTCGGGCTCCAGGCCCATCAACTCGCGGCCGAGGATCTGTGCACAGACGTCGTAGTCGGTGTAGGCATGGGCGCCGGTCATGTGCGAGTCGCGGAACAGGCGCTGCATCTCGTTGTGCTCAAACCAGGCGTTGCCGCCGGCGGCCTCGAACAGACGGTCCACCGCCTGGATGCACATCTTGGTCGCGTAGGCCTGGTTGGTGCGCCAGAACGCCAGGGTCTCGCGGCTTGGGTAGCGCTGCTGCTCACTGTGTTCGGCGTGTTCGTTCCAGGTTTTTTCGAGGAAGGCGCGCGCGGCGGCCACCTGGTGAGTCGACTCGGCCAGGCGCATCAACGCCGGGGTCGCGGCACCGACTGCCGCCCCGGTATAGGCGCGCACGCGGGTCTTGGTTTTTTCGCGGAACACCTCGAGCATTCGCTCGGCGACGCCCAGGCTGACGGTGGAAAAGCCGCTGGCAAAGTAAGGCCGGTACGGTGAGTAGAAAATCTTGCTGTCGGGGTACAGCCCAAAGCCGGCGGACTTGCCTTCCATCATGTCCTTGGCTTTCTGGATGCGGTGCTCCGGCACCCAGGCCTTGTCGATGATCAAGGTCTTGGTGCCGCTGCCTTTCATGCCGGCGGCAAACCAGTCATCGCGGATCTGGTAGTCGCTGCGCGGCAGCACCGCGAAACAATAATCCGGGGTGCCCTGGGCGTTGTGGCGGCGAAACCCGACGATCGCCCACTCAGCGTGATCACAGCCGCTGCTCCAGCCCATTTCACCGCTGAACAACACGCCGCCCTCGACTTCCTCGGTGCGCCCAAACGGCGCAATGCTGCTGCTCGCAGTAGCATCCGGGTCAGTGCCCCAGACCTCCTGCTGCAGTTGGGCCGAGAACAGCGCCAATTGATGACTGTGGGTACACAACAGGCTCATGGCCCAGGCCGTGCTGGCGCAGGCTCCGGCGAGCAACGCGATGCAGTCGGCAAACTGCGGCAGCGACAACTCCATGCCGCCGAACGCTTTGGGCTGAAACACACGGTGCATGCCGATGCTTTTGAGCAGCGAAATATTCTCGGCGGGCACCTTGCGGTCCTGCTCGGCCACAAAGGCATTGGCGGCGATGGTCGGCAGGATGGACTTGAGGTCTTCGAGGAGCGGGTTTGGCTTTTTCATGGATGGCCCTGCTTATTATTGGATGTCCGGGCACCGCCATAAATCGAGGCATGGCGCCGGATGCAGGGCCAGTATGGAGCGCGCCTTCCAGGCAGAACATGCACCTTCCAGAGTCAAGATTGTACTTTTCAAAGGCTCAGGCGGGTCCGCCGTGCACAAGCACTGGCAGCCACAGACATGCCGCTCGGCAGCCACAGTCAAGCCCGTTCCGGCCACGGGGATTAACCTCGGTTTTTTCAATGTCTGCCACCAGGAAAAACCCCATGAGCGATATTCCACTGCTGCCCCAGGTTGAAGCCTTCCTCCGTCGAAACCATGCGTTGTTCATCGACGGTGGCTACGTCGAGAGTCATTCCAGCCAGCGCCTGGAGGTGATCAACCCGGCCACTGGGCAGGTCATCGCCGACGTCGCCGACGCCGACCCGGCCGACATCGACGCAGCGGTGGCGTCCGCGAGCCGAGGCTTCAAGCAGTGGTCGCAGGTCGCACCGGCAGTGCGCGGCAACGTGCTGCTCAAGCTGGCCGACCTGCTGGAGCAACACCGCGAAGAACTGGCGCAGATCGAAACCTGCCAGTCGGGCAAGATCATCCAGATTTCCCGTGCTTTCGAAGTCGACCAGGCCGCGCACTTCCTGCGTTACTACGCCGGCTGGGCCACCAAGATCAGCGGCCAGACCATCACCCCGTCGCTGCCCTCCTTCGCCGGCGAGCGCTACACCGCGTTCACCCTGCGCGAGCCGGTCGGGGTAGTGGTCGGCATCGTGCCGTGGAATTTCTCGACCATGATCGCCATCTGGAAACTCGCCTCGGCGCTGGTGACCGGTTGCAGCATCATCATCAAGCCCAGCGAGTTCACGCCACTGACCATCCTGCGCATCGCCGAACTGGCGATTGACGCCGGCCTTCCCGCCGGCGCGCTGAACGTCTTGACCGGCGGCGGCAGCGTCGGCAAAGGCCTGATCGAACACCCCGGCACCGACAAGGTGTCGTTCACCGGCTCCGTGCCGACCGGGATTGCAGTGGGCCAGAGTGCCATGGGCGCCGGCCTGACCCGGGCCACCCTTGAGCTGGGCGGGAAAAACTCGGCCGGGTTCCTGCGCGATGTGGACCTGGACAAGGCCGTCAACGGCATCATCGAAGCGGGCTTTCTGCACTCCGGGCAAATCTGCGCCGCTGCCGAACGCTTCTTTGTGCATCGTTCGCAGATCGAAGCGGTCATGGACAAACTGGCCCAGCGCCTGAGCACGCTGAACATCGGCTCGCCCCTGGATGAGCGCACCGAATTCGGCCCGGTCACCAACCGCCAGCACCAACTCAAACTCGGCGAGTTCTTCGCCAAGGCCCGCGCCGAAAACAACCGCATCATTCACGGTGGCAACCTGATCGACCGTCCTGGCTGTTACGTCGAGCCGACAATCATCCTCGCCAACAGCGTCAACGACACCCTGCTCAACGAAGAGACCTTCGGCCCCATTGCCACGTTCTTGCCCTACGACAGCGAAGAAGAACTGCTGGCCTTGATGAACAACACACCCTACGGCTTGAGCGCCAGCCTGTGGACCAACGACCTGGGCAAGGCCTTGCGCATGGTGCCTGCCATCGAGGCCGGCACAGTGTGGGTGAACATGCACACGATGCTGGACCCGGCGGTGCCGTTTGGCGGCAACAAATCCTCGGGGATAGGCCGGGAGTTCGGCAGTGCGTTCATTGATGACTACACCGAGCTGAAGTCGGTGATGATTCGCTACTGACTTCATCCAGTGGATCCATTGAAGTATAAGTGTCCGATAATCGCCCAATAAAACAGCGATACAAGATTGACTCTCTATCAGGCCAGCCATTTAATGGATCCATTAAAAGAATAATCCATTGCCTGGAGAGTCATCATGTACCCCAAGAACACGTGGTATGTCGCTTGCACCCCCGATGAAATCGCGCACAAGCCCCTGGGTCGACAGATCTGCGGCGAAAAGATGGTGTTTTATCGTGGCCAGGAAGGCGCCGTGGTGGCGGTCGAGGACTTCTGCCCTCATCGCGGTGCGCCGCTGTCACTGGGGTATGTCGAAAACGGCAACCTGGTCTGCGGCTACCACGGACTGGTCATGGGCGGCGACGGCAAGACCGTGGAAATGCCCGGCCAGCGGGTACGCGGCTTTCCGTGCAACAAGACCTTTGCCGCCGTTGAGCGCTACGGCTTCATCTGGGTGTGGCCCGGCGATCAGGCCCAGGCCGACCCGGCGCTGATCCACCACTTGGAATGGGCCGTGAGTGACCAATGGGCTTATGGCGGCGGGCTGTTTGACATCCAGTGCGACTACCGCCTGATGATCGACAACCTGATGGACCTGACCCACGAAACCTACGTGCACGCCTCCAGCATCGGCCAGAAGGAAATCGACGAAGCGCCGCCCGTGACCACGGTGGACGGCGATGAAGTCGTCACTGCCCGGCACATGGAAAACATCATGGCCCCGCCGTTCTGGCGCATGGCCCTGCGCGGTAATAACCTCGCCGATGACGTGCCGGTGGACCGCTGGCAGATCTGCCGCTTCACCCCGCCCAGCCATGTATTGATCGAAGTCGGCGTGGCCCACGCCGGCAAAGGTGGCTATAACGCCGCCCCCGAACACAAGGCCGCGAGCATCGTGGTCGACTTCATCACCCCGCAGACCGACACCTCGATCTGGTACTTCTGGGGCATGGCGCGCAACTTCAACCCCCACGATGAGGCACTGACCGCGAGCATTCGCGAGGGCCAGGGCAAGATCTTCAGTGAAGACCTGGAGATGCTCGAGCGCCAGCAGCAGAACCTGCTGGCCCACCCGCAGCGCAACCTGCTCAAGTTGAATATCGACGCGGGCGGCGTGCAGTCGCGCAAGATCCTGGAGCGACTGATTGCCAGGGAACGCGCCCTCGAACCGCACCTGATCACCACCACCACCGCCTGAACAGCGCGACAACTTTGCGAGGACCGAACATGATCGATGTGGTGGTGGTATCCCGTCATAACGAAGCCCAGGACATTTGCAGCTATGAACTGGCCAGTGTCGATGGCCAGCCGCTGCCGGCCTTCAGTGCCGGCGCGCATATCGACGTGCACCTGCCCGATGGGCTGGTGCGCCAGTATTCGCTGTGCAATCACCCTGAGGAACGCCATCGTTATGTGATTGGCGTGCTCAAGGACCCGGCCTCTCGGGGCGGCTCGCGCACCTTGCACGAGCAGGTCCACGAGGGCGCACACCTGACCATCAGCGAGCCACGCAACCTGTTTCCCCTGGCCCACGACGCGCGGCGCAGCCTGCTGTTTGCCGGTGGCATCGGCATCACCCCGATCCTGTGCATGGCCGAGCGCCTGGACCATGCGGGTGCCGACTTCGAACTGCATTACTGCGCCCGTGCCAGTGAGCGTGCAGCGTTTGTGCAGCGGCTCAAGGCGTCGCCGTTTGCCGAGCGGGTGTTCCTGCATTTCGATGAGCAGCCGCACACGGCCTTGAAGGCTGCCGAGGTGCTGGCGGCGCCCGCAGACGACGTGCACCTGTATGTCTGCGGCCCTGGCGGGTTCATGCAGCATGTGCTCGACAGCGCACGCGCACAGGGCTGGCAGGAAGACTGCCTGCACCGCGAATACTTTAGCGCGGCCCCGGTGGACAGCAGCCTCGACGGCGGCTTTTCGGTGAAGCTCGGCAGCAGCGGCCAGGTCTTCGAAATTCCCGCCGACAAGACCGTGGTCCAGGTCCTGGAAAGCCATGGCATCGAGATTGCCGTGTCCTGCGAACAGGGGATTTGCGGCACCTGCCTGACCCGCGTGCTGGAGGGCATACCGGAGCACCGCGACCTGTTCCTCACCGAGCAGGAACAGGCGCTGAATGATCAGTTCACGCCCTGCTGCTCACGCTCGAAGACCCCGCTGCTGGTGCTCGATATCTGACAGGGTTCACGACGCGGGCAAAATCACCTTCATGCGCGCGGCGGCGGTGGCTGAACTGAAGATCTCGGCATAGCGCAACGTTGCATTGGCGTGCTCACGCATGATGGCTTCGGCCCGCGCGCCCTGGCGATTAACCAGGGCGTCGAAGACCGAGTGATGCTGCATGTGGGCATAGTTGAAGCGTCGGTACTCGCGAGCCATGTCCTCGCGATCCACCGCCAGCGCGGTCACCGAGGCGAACGGCAAGTGATCATTGCGGGCCAGCGCGTCGGCGATCGCCGGGTTGTGGCTGCCTTCGACGATAACCTGGTGAAAACGCATGTTCAGGTCGTGATAGACCTCAAGGTCATCCTCGGTCACGTAGCCCTTTTCGAACAGTTGATCGCCTTCCACCAGGCAGCGCTCAAGCACTCTGCGTGCCTCGTCGGACAAACCACGCTCGGCGATTTGACGCGCAGCCAGGCCCTCGAGCACACCCCGCACTTCGACGGCGCCGGCAATGTCGCTGGGGCTGACCGAACGCACCTGATAACCGCGCCCGCCAAACGGCACCAGCAGCCCTTCCTGTTCGAGGGTACGAAAGGCCATGCGCACCGGCATGCGTGACACGCCGAACAGTTGCGCCGTGGGAATCTCCATCAGCCGTTCGCCCGCCGCCAACTCCCCGCTGGCAATCATCTTGCGCAGTGCAACCAGCACCAATTGACCGGGTTTACTCATCCAGGCAACTTCCAGAAAACGTGAGCCGCCATGGTACCGCAAGTAGAACCGCAATCACCTGGCCGCGTCAGATGAACGCCAGCGCTGCCCGTGCCCCGTCTATGGCGCCCAGGTGCTGTGCCAGCCGCGACGGCAGGTAATCGAAAAAGAACCCGGCGCTTTGCAGCTTGGCGGCGCGCAAGGGGTGATCGTCGGGCAGTGCCCTGGAGACCCGCGCGGCCCGCGCCCAGGCAAAGGCCAGCAACGCGACGCCACAGAGCTGGAGGAAATCCGGCGCCGCCCGATAGGGGTATTCACTGTCCTCATGCGCGCGTTCACGTATGGCGCTCACCACACGGGCCAACGCGTCGCACAGGCTGCCCAACGCACCGCAGAAGCCTGCGCATTCGACAGAATGCCTGCCCTGCGCGGCCTCGGCGCGCAACTCGGCCAGCAGCAAGCCAAAGGCCCGGCCCTCATCCCCCAGCACCTTGCGCAGCAACAGGTCATTGGCCTGGATCTCGTTACTGCCCTCGTAGATCATCGCGATGCGGCTGTCCCGCAGGGTTTGCTCGATGGCGAACTCGGTGACGTAGCCGTAACCGCCGAACACCTGCAGCGCATTGCTGGCCTGGCGAAAGCCCTGTTCGGTGAAAAACGCCTTGATGATGGGCGTCAGCAGCGGCGCCAACTGGGCGGCCGACGAGTCCTGGTCATGTTCGGCCTGATCAAGCAGGTGCGCCGCCCAGTAGCCGATGGCGCGCATGCCCTCGCTGGTGGTGCGCAGCTCCAGCAACACACGGCGCATGGCCGGGTGATAACGGATCGGATCAGCCGCCTGGGCCGCTACCTCTTCCGGCCTTGACGGCGCACGCATTTGCAAGCGCTCGGCGGCGTACTGGCGAGCGTTCTGCCAAGCCGCCTCGACATGCCCCAGGCCTTGCAGGCCGACATGCAGGCGCGCCGAATTCATCATCACGAACATCGCCGCCAGGCCACGATTGGCGTCGCCGATCAGCCAGCCTTGGGCGGCGTCGAACACCAGGGAACACGTGGCGCTGCCCTTGATGCCCATCTTGTGTTCGATGCCGTCGCAGTGCACGCCGTTGGCCTGGCCATCGTCCAGGTGCTTGGGCACCAGGAACAGTGAAATGCCACGGCTGCCCGACGGCGCATCGGGCAGGCGCGCCAGCACCAGGTGCAGGATATTGGCCGTGAGGTCGTGCTCGCCGCCGGAGATAAACAGCTTGCTGCCGCTGAGGCGATAACTGCCATCCGCCTGGGGTTCAGCACGACAGCGCAGCAAGCCGACATCGCTGCCGGCCTGGGACTCGGTCATGCACATGGTGGGCAAGGCCTGGCCACTGACAATCTCGGGCAGGTAGCGCGCCTGCAGCCAAGGGGCGGCGTGGGTCTTGAGGCACAGGTAAGCGCCGTGAGCGATCCCGGTGTACATGGCCCAGGCATGGTTGCTGGCGTAGAGCATCTCTTGCAGCGCCGCATCGAGCAGTTGCGGCAAGCCCTGCCCGCCCTGCTCCTCGGCACACGCCAGCGCCGGCCAACCGCCGTCGACATAGGCGCGATAGGCCTCGGCAAAGCCGTCCGGGGTGCTGACCTGCCCCGCCTGCCAGCGGCAGCCCTGGCGATCACCGCTGCTATTCAACGGCGCCAATACGCCCTGACTGAAGCGAGCCGCCTCCTCCAGCACCTGTACCGCCAGCGGCAGGTCCAGGGCCGCGAACGCCGGGGTGCGCTGCCAGGTATCGGGCGCCTGCAACCAGTGTTCCAGGACAAATTGCATATCGCCCAGGGGCGCCTCATAGCTCCACATCGGGACACCTCTTCGACAAAAAAACCATCAAGCGCGGTAGACAGGGTTCTCGATCAGCAACGCCATGCCCTGCCCGCCGCCCACACACGCTGCGGCAATCCCGTAGCGCAGGTTGTGCTGGCGCAGTTGTCGGGCCAGGGTCATCACCAGGCGCAGGCCGGTGGCGGCCAAGGGATGCCCCAGCGCAAGCGAGCCGCCCTGGACGTTGACGCGGGTGCTGTCCAGCTCCAGTTCATGGGCCACCGCCAGTACCTGGGCGGCCTGGGCTTCGTTGATCTCGAAGCGGCCGATGTCGCCCAAATTCAACCCGCTGCGTTGTAACAGAAGGCGGATCGCCGGAGCCGGGCCGATGCCCATGAACTCGGGGGCCACACCGACCACCGCGCTGGCCAGCAGCCGCGCCAGGGCCGGACGCGTGCTGGCCGAGGCACGCCCCACCAGCGCCGCCGCCGCCCCATCGACCACCGCACAACTGTTGCCGGCGGTTTGCACGCCGCCTGGATGCACGGCGCGCAAGCGCGTCAGGGCCGCAAGGTCGGTGGGCCGTGGGTGGCTGTCGACGCTGACGGCACTGGCCCGGCGCGCGAGGCTAATGCCCCTGGGCTGGTACCCCTCAAGCTCGAACACCTGGTTATCGACCGTGACGATTTCTTCCGTCCAGGCGCCGTCACGTTGCGCCTGCAAGGCGCGCTGATGGCTGTCGCAGGCGTGACGGTCCACGGCCTTGCGGCTGAGGCCATAACGGCGCGCCAGATTGTCGGCGGTGGCGATCATGTCCAGGCCAGGGGCCGGGTCGTACAGGGCCTCCCAGAGAAAATCCTTGAATTGCACCTCGCCGCCGAGTCGAAACCCGTCGCGATGGGTGTAGGCCGCAATCGGGTTGCGCGACATGGATTCACTGGCCACGCACAGGGCCAGTTGCACCTCGTCGCGCAACTGTTCAGCGGCCTGGCGCAGCAGCTCGAAACCGGTGGCGCAGATGCGCTGCACCCCCAGTGCCGGGACCGCTTGCGCCACCCCGCTGTACAAGCCGATATGCCGTGGCAACAAGTAGGCATCGAAGCTGGCCTGGGCCATGGAGCCGGCCAGAACGCTGTCCACCGCCTGGGGGTCGATGCCGGCCCGGGCCAACACTTCACGACCCACCTTGATGCCCAGGTCGATGGGCGACACCTGGGACAGTGCGCCGCCAAGGTCGACCCACGGCGTGCGCACCGCCGCGAAAATCGCCGCATCGGCAAACGCCGAGTACTGCCCGGCGCTGCTCAAGGCTTGGGCCCGGCGCGCAGGATCGTGGCCTCTTCGCCGCGATACAACGCCTCGACCTTGGCCGCGCGCCATTGCAGCACGGCGCGCTGGTTGATCGAGCCTTTGTCGGTGATTTCCCCACGGTCGATGGACGCCGGCTCGTCGAGCAGGGCGATCCATTCCAGGCGGCTGGCATTGCCGGTGGCCTCGCGGTTGAGGCGCTGCAACCAGTCGCCGAACCACTGGCGTACCGGCGCGCTGCCCAGCACCTCGGCGTCGCTGGCGTCGGCGCCCAAGCCGGCCAGCCGCCGGCATTCGTAGAGCCTTGGGAACACCAGGGCTCCCAGGCATTCGCGGTCCGGCGCGGTAATCACCAGGTCCTGCACATAGGGCGAACCGTCGAGCACGGCGCGATTGCGCAACGGGCCGACACTGACAAACACCCCGGAAGACAACTTGAAATCCTCGGCAATCCGCCCGTCGAACATCAGCCCCAGTTGCGGCTGGTGCGGGTCGGCGAGTTTGATCGCGTCACCTGAACAGTAGAAACCCTGTTCGTCGAACACCTCGGCGGTTTGCTCGGGCGCCCGCCAGTACCCCGGCATGATGTGCGGCCCGCGAAAACGCCCTTCGAACTTGCCGTCCAACGGCACCAGGCGCACCTCGCAGCCCGGCGCAGGCAAGCCGATATAGCCGGCCATGGACAACGGCCCGGTGGTGAAGGTACAGGACGGCGCGGCTTCGGTCATGCCCAGCCCGGCCATCATGCGGATACGTTCACCGCAGTGCTGTTCGGCCACGCGGTCGAGGCGATCCCAGACACTTTGCGACAGGCCGGCGGCGGCGAAGAAGAACAGTTTCATGCGTGCAAAAAACCGCTCGCGCAACTCGGCGTCCTGTTCCAGGGCGTTGACCAGTTCTTCCCAGCCCTTGGGCACCGTCAAATAGGCGGTGGGCGAAATTTCCTTGAGGTTGCGCAGGGTTTCGGCAAAGCCCTGGACCGTGGGTTTACCGTCGTCGAGGTAAAAGGTGCCGCCGTTGTAGAGCACGATGCCGACGTTATGGCTGCCACCAAACGTGTGGTTCCACGGCAACCAGTCCACCAGTACCGGCGGCTCCTCACCGAACACCGGAAACGTCTGCAACAGCATTTGCTGGTTGGCGCAGAGCATGCGCTGGGTGGTGATCACGGCCTTGGGCAATTTGGTCGAGCCCGAGGTGAAGAGAAACTTGGCGATGCTGTCGGGGCCGGTGACCTGGAACGCCGCATCGGCCTCGGCGCCGCCCGGCGTTTGCAGCAGGCTGGCGAAGCTGACCTGAGTGCGCCCAGGCACGTGGCCGCGCACGCTGATCAGCGGGGTCTCGGCCGGCAGGACAGCGTCGATGGCGCGCTGGTAAGCGGCCGCATCGCTGACGAACACCAGCCCCGGTTGCAGCAGGTCGCACACATGCCGCAGCTTGGCGAAATCCTGGGACAACAACGAATACGCCGGCGATACCGGGCAGTAGGGAATGCCGGCGTACATCGCGCCGAGGGCGACCTGCAAATGTTCGATATCGTTGCCCGACAGCAATGCCAGCGGCTTGTGCGCCGAGAGCCCGTAACTCAACAGGCCCTGGGCAATCGCACGCACGCTGTCGAGCATCTCGCGGTAGCTGACGCGGCGCCAATCACCACCAGCCTGGCGGGCCGCGATAAACGTCTGCTCGGGCCGCACCTGGGCCCAATGCACCAGGCGGTCGAGCAAGCGCGCCGGCAACTCGGCCAGGGGCTCCAGGGAGCGCATATGCAGCACGCCGTGTTCTTCAGTGACCGCCACCGGGGGGTGGCCGATGGAGACCTCGCGGTATCGCGGTGCGGGCTGGGGTTGCGGTCTGAATTCGGAACTCACAAGGGTGTCCTCCAGCAAGGCGGATCACAGCCGCCTTGTTATTGTTATGTCGCGACGCCTGCTCAGATCGGGTAATGCCGTGGCCCGTTCTGCAAGGTCACCCAGCGCAATTGCGTGAAGTGCTCGATCGCGGCCTTGCCACCAAAGCTGCCGTAGCCGCTGGACTTGACCCCGCCAAACGGCATCTGCGCCTCGTCATGCACGGTCGGGCCGTTGATATGGCAAATGCCCGATTCGACCCGTTGCGCCAGGGCCAGTGCACGCCCGGTGTCACGGCTGAAGATCGCCGCCGAAAGGCCGAACTCGGAGTCGTTGGCCAGGCGCAGCAAGGCTTCATCCCCGTCACCGCGTAGCAGCACCGCCACCGGGCCGAAGGACTCTTCGCGGTACAAACGCATGTGTTCGGTGACGCCATCGATCAGGGTCGGCTGCAGGATGCTGCCGTCCAGTTGGCCACCCACCACCAGCCGCGCGCCCTTGGCAAGGGCATCGTCGATCAGGGCCTTGATGCGTGTGCCGGCGCCGGCGTCCACCAGGGAACCGAGGACCGAATCCGCTGCAATGGGATCGCCCGCGCGCAGGGTCGCGACCTTGGCCACCAGCTTGGCGGTGAACGCATCGGCGACCTTGGCATCGACAATCAGGCGTTCGGTGGACATGCAAATCTGGCCCTGGTTGAAGTAGGCCCCAAAGGCTGCCGCCGCGACCGCAGCGTCGAGGTCGGCGTCGTCGAGCACCAGCAACGGCGCCTTGCCGCCCAACTCCAGCAAGGCCGGCTTGAGGTGACGCGCCGAGAGCTCGCCGACAATCCGCCCCACATGGGTCGAGCCGGTGAAGTTGACCCGACGCACGGCTGGGTTGGCGATCAACCGCGCGACAATCGCAGCGGCATCCGCCGGGGCATTGCTGATGACGTTGACCACGCCATCGCCCAGGCCGGCGTCCTGCAACACCTGGCCAATCAGGCGGTGCACCGCCGGGCTCAGCTCCGAGGCCTTGAGCACCACGGTATTGCCACAGGCCAGCGGCATGGCGATGGCGCGTGTGGCGAGGATCACCGGGGCATTCCACGGCGCGATGCCCAGCACCACGCCGCAAGGCTGACGCAAGGCCATGGCGAAACTGCCGGGGACATCGGAGGGGATCACTTCACCGGTGATCTGGGTGGTCATCGACGCCGCTTCGCGCAGCATATTGGCCGCCAGGCGCACGTTGAAGCCATACCAGTTGGCCATGGCGCCGGTTTCGCCGGCGGCGGCGATGAATTCGGCGCTGCGCGCCTGCAATTGCTCGGCAGCGTTGAGCAAGCGGGTGCGGCGTTCGTTGGGCGCCAGCGCCGCCCACGCGGGGAACGCGGCTTGGGCTGCGGCGACGGCGGCGTCGGCATCTTCCAGGGTCGCGGCGGCCACCCGCGAGACCACTTCACCGGTCACCGGGTTGCGACGTTCGAAGGTTCGACCGTCGCGGGCGGGGCACGACTGGCCGCCGATCAACAGGGGCACGTCCAGCATGGTGATTCCTCTTTATTGTCTTTATCGGGAATACGTTCAAGCAGGGTACAACGGCGCGGCCAGGCGGCCGCGCCCTTCAGCGTTTATACGCCTGCAGGCCAGGCTTGATGCTCTTGTCGTCGAGGAACTGTTTCATGCCCTGCTCGCGACCGCCTTCGGTGTCGAGCAGGCGCGACTGATCAAGCTTGGCGTAGAGGTAATCCTCGTTCTGCTCCCAGGTCAATTCGCGGCAGCGCTTGAAGCCATGCTTGGCCGCACGCAGCACCACCGGGTTTTTCTCCAGCAGGTTGCGCGCCAGTTCAATGGTTACTTCGCGCAGTTGAGCCAGCGGCACGCTTTCGTTGACCAGGCCCATTTCGGCGGCTTTCTGCCCGCCAAAAGTCTTGCCGGTCATGATGTAGTACAGCGATTGGCGATGGCCCACGGTGTCGGCCATGGCCTTGCTCACCAGGTTGCCCGGCGGGATGCCCCAGTTGATTTCCGAGAGGCCGAAGGTCGCTTCGTCGGCGCAGATCGCCAGGTCACAGGCCACCAGCGGGCTGAAGCCACCGCCGAAGCACCAGCCATTGACCATGGCGATGGTCGGCTTGGCGTACATGCGCAGCAGTTTCCATTGCCATTGCGAGGCTTCGCGGCGGATTTTTTCCTGGAGGATTTCCGGGCCGGCATCCACCTCGCGGAAGTATTCCTTGAGGTCCATGCCCGCAGTCCAGGCTTCGCCCGCACCGGTCAGCACCAGCACGCCTGCGGCAGGGTCCTGCTCGAGGGTTTCGAGGACGTCGATCATTTCCCGGTTCAGGGTCGGGCTCATGGCGTTGCGTTTTTCCGGACGATTGAGAATGACCCAGGCGATGCCCTCTTCGATCTCAACCTTGACGGTGGTCCAACGGCCTTCGTAATTGCTCATGGCGGTACGCTCTTGTTCTGGTTGTGAAGATGATTCGAAATTAAACCGCAAATATAGTTATGTCAATTAACTATTAATCCAGATAACCAATATTTTTCCTGCTTAAAACCCGCACGGTGCAGGCGCCGTGAAAACCCGGCATAGCCATAGCGCGCCAACCCCGGCAAACTAGATAGCCTTCTTAACCTCCACTTTCTGAGGATTGCACTGCCAATGGCCAAGCCTTCCAACATCGCCACCGCCAGCCAGGCCCTGCCCGACAACGACGAGGTACGGCCGCCGCTGGATTCGGCCCTGGACGATCTGATCGGCTACGCCATGCGCCGCGCCCAGCTCAAGCTGTTCCAGAACCTGATCGGCCGGCTGTCGGACCACGATCTGCGCCCTGCGCAGTTCTCGGCCCTGGCGATCATCGAGCAGAACCCTGGGCTGATGCAGGCCGATCTGGCTCGCGCCCTGGCCATCGAGCCGCCCCAGGTGGTGCCGTTGCTGAACAAGCTGGAAAGCCGCGCCCTTGCGGTGCGGGTGCGCTGCAAGCCGGACAAGCGCTCCTACGGGATCTTCCTCAGCAAGAGCGGCGAAACCCTGCTCAAGGAGCTCAAGGCCATCGCCGCCCAAAGCGACCTGGACGCCACGGCCGCCCTCGACGGCCAGGAACGCGAAGAGCTGCTGCGCCTGCTGAAGAAGGTCTACCAGGACTGATCGGCTTACCAGAGCGCCACGGTGTAGAGCACCAGGAAACGGGTCTGGTTTTCATCACGAAAGGCCGCGCCGCTCGGGAAGTCATTGCGGTAGATCGACTTGCGCGCCATGAACCCGACATTCTTCAGCGGGCCGTCCTGGATCACATACCCCAGCTCCATCTGGAACTCGCGCTCCTTGCGATCCTCGGCGTTGAAAGCCGCCAGTTCGATGTTGTCGCCCCGCACATAGCGCAGCCGAGTCTTCAACCCCGGCACACCCGCTGCGGCGAAGTCGTAGTCATAGATGGCCTGCCAGGTGCGCTCCTTGGCGTTGAGAAAGTCCGAGCTCATGGTCAGTTCGCTCATGCCCATCAACTCGGTGCCGGAGATATAAGGTGTGGCCGTCTCCCCGCTTGAGTGCATGTAGCCAAGGCTGACGCGATGGCCGCCGAGGCGGTAGCCAAACAGCGCCGAGAGGTTGCGGTTATCCACCTTGCCCGCCTTAGCACTGCCATCTTCGCGACTGAAAAAACTGCGCAGGTCGCTGGTGAACACGCCATCGCCCAACGGCAGGTTATGCAGCAGCGCCAGGGTGTCCTGTTGGTAGAGGTCCGCGACCTGCGAGTGATAGACGCGCAGGCTGAGGTCTTTGTTGACCTGATAGTCACCGCCCACATACGCCAGGTGCGACGTGGTGGCGGTGGCGTTGAAACGCCGGTTGGGCGAGGCGATGGTCATGGCCTGGTAGTCGGTGGAGTCGCGTTTGTTGATACGGTCGATGTAGCCGGTGTTAAGGGTCAGGCCATCGATGTCCTTGGAGCTCAAGGTGGTGCCGCGAAAGGTTTGCGGCAGCAGGCGCGACGGACTGGCAAAGGCGAACGGCAGGAAGATCGACACATCGCCGGCCTTCACCGTGGTTTGCGCAAACCGCAGCTTGGCGGTGGGAGCCAGGCGCGAGTACTCATCGGCGGCGCGCTTGTCGCTGGCCGACACCGGCAACAACTCGGTGCCGCTGCGGTCTGGCGAGGAGTCGAGCTTGACCCCCATCAGCCCGCGTACATCCAGCCCAAAACCCACGGGGCCTGGGGTGTACCCCGATTCCAGGTTGAGGATGAACGCCTGGGCCCATTCCCGCGCGGCAGTCTTCGCACCGTCGTCCTTGTAGTCGCGGTCCAGGTAGTAATTGCGCAAGGTCAAGGTGCCGTGGCTGTCGTCGATAAAGCCTGCGGCCCACAGCGGAGCGGGCAGCACGCTCAAGGCCAGGCATGCCATGAGCAGGCATGGAGTGTTGTTTGACACACAGGCGACGGGCGCCGCTGCAACGGCGTGCTCCATAGGGAGTTCTGGCATGTTCGATGTCCATTTTTTGTTGTTGTTTTTGGGGTGGCACACGCTCGGCCCGGTCGGCTTCGCGAGCCAAGAATGGAAACAGCCGACGGTGCCCGTCAACCGCAACTGAGCGATAATCGAACATTAATAAAACTATCTATTTTTTAGTTGTATATGGATCTAGATCGCAACCTTTTGAATCCAGTGAATTTATTCAGTCTTTTAGGTGTTTTTAATCCACGATTCATTTTTTAGTTATCTTTGTTATCTTAATCGTCAGCAGCCACTCGCGCTCGCCACCACAACAAAAACAACAATGAGGTTTGCCCATGGACAGTCCATCGCGTCGTTCGACGCTGACTATTGCGTTGTGCTTTATCGTTGCGCTGATCGAGGGGTTCGATCTGCAAGCCGCCGGCACTGCCGCCGCTGGGTTACGTCAAACGTTCGCCCTGGATCCGAAGATGCTCGGCTGGGTGTTCAGCGTCGGCATCATCGGCCTGCTGCCGGGGGCGTTCTTCGGCGGCTGGGTCGCCGACCGCATCGGGCGCAAGAAAATCCTGGTGAGCGCCGTGCTGCTGTTCGGGCTGTTTTCCCTGAGCACCGCGTTTGTCGACAGCTATTCAAGCCTGTTGCTGGTGCGTTTTCTCACCGGCCTGGGCCTGGGCGCTGCGCTGCCCAACCTGATCGCGCTGTGCGCCGAAGCGGTGAGCGAACGCAACCGTGGCACGGCCATCAGCGTGATGTACTGCGGGGTGCCGCTGGGGGGTGCATTGGCCGCAGTGGTGGCGATGTTTTCCAGTGAGCACTGGCAGACCACCTTTATCATCGGCGGCCTGGCGCCCTTGCTGGCCGTACCGTTGATGATCCTGCTGCTGCCTGAATCCAGCGCCTTTCGCCAACAGCTCGACACCACGCACGCCGCCCGCCCTTCCACCGGCCAGGCGCTGTTCGGCGAAGGTCGCGCGCGCACCACACTGGCGTTGTGGCTCAGCTACTTCTTCACCCTGACCGTGATGTACATGCTGCTTAACTGGCTGCCGTCGCTGTTGCTGGAACAAGGCTTCAGCAAACCCCAGGCGGGCATGGTGCAGATGCTCTTCAATATCGGCGGCGCCCTCGGTTCGCTGCTCGGTGGCGTGCTGCTGGACCGGTGCAATGCCGTCAAAGTGGTGCTGTCGGTGTATGCCGGGTTGCTGGCGGCGTTGGCAGGGGTCGGGTTGTCGGTGGGCATCGTGCCCATGGCCATTGCCGGTTTTGCCGCCGGCCTGTTCGTCATGGCCGCGCAGTTGGTGCTGTATGCGTCGGCACCGCCCTCGTATCCAACCTCGGTGCGCGCCACCGGTGTCGGTGCCGCCGTGGCTGTTGGCCGCCTGGGTTCGGTGGCCGGGCCACTGGCGGCGGGGCAACTGCTCGCCGCCGGCGCCGGCACCGCCGGGGTACTGCTGGCGACCGCCCCTGGTGTGGTGATCGCCGCACTGACCATCATCAGCGTCATGGTGCGTAAGGCACCACCTAGAACTTGTGCAGCCAGTTGAGCACCAGCTTGTTGCCCTGTGTGCGGTTCTCAGCTTGCTGCTCGAAGTAAGCGTTCACCGACAGCACGTCTTCCTTGCTGAAGGCATAGACCAGGCCTGGGCCCATGGCCCAGACCTTCTCCCGACGCCCGCTCACGGCATCCCCGTCCACCTTTGTATCGGTGATCTGCTTCAACCAATAACCGTTGACCCCCACGCTCAGTTGCTGGCTCAAGGCATATTGCAGCGTCAGGTTGGCATGCAACGCCTGGCCGGCCTGGGTATCGGATACATCCCCAAAGCCGGCCTGCGGATCATCATTCTTGCCATTCCACAGGTACATGAAACGCCCACTCGCCGACCACTTCGGGCTGAACCAATACGTCGCCGCGTAATATGGGTTGAATGACCAGAAGTTGCTGCCGGGGTTGATCGAGCGCTTGCGGTCATAGGCTCCCACCGGCACCGAGATATCGGCTTCGACACGTTGGGTCAGCAGTGGGCTGCCATCGGCGCGGCTCAGGGTCGGCAGTTGCAGGAAGGGCCCCACAATCACATCACCAAAGCCGGCGCGAGAACTCAGCGCCGCATTGTTCAACCCATCGTCGACATCCACATGGGCCAGGGAGGTGTTGATCAGGGTGAACCCCGGCATCGCACCGTTGGCCAGAGGTTGGCCGAGGTAGATGATCTGCGTGGTAGGCGCCACCACTTCCACGTCCTGCTTGGGCAGCGCCAGTTTGTTGCCGTTGGCATCATTGAAGCGGCTGGCCCGGGAGTACGTCAGGTATTCCTCCAGGTACCAGCCAGGGCCGGCCGGGGCCGGTGAGCCGTCGTAGAAACTGGTGCTGCCGAGGTTGAGTCCGGGCAAATCATAAGCGTAAGCAGTCGATGTCAGTGCGACAAACGTCGTGGCCGCAACCGCCCGCAAGATAGGCTTGAGCATCTTGTATGTCCTGTATTTTTGTTGTTGTTCAAGACCCCCGGCACGGTGGATCCGCGCCGGGGTTTATCGCTGTTGCAACCCCTACACGTAGGTCGCCGCCAACCCGCCGTCCACCGGCAGATTGACCCCGTTGACCCAGCGCGCGGCGTCCGAGCAGAGGAAGGCAATCACCGCCGCCACCTCATCGGCCAGGGCCGGACGGGTCATGCGCTGGCTGTCCGCGGCCACCCGCTCCGGCCCGAGCATGCTGACGAAATCGCCGAGAATCGGCGTGAACACCGGCCCTGGCGCTACGCAGTTGATGCGCACCGAGTGATCGCGAAACCAGCCTTGGGATTGCTGGAAGCTCCACACAATGAGCGCTTCCTTGAAGTACTGATAACAGCTGGCCTGCTCCACCGGATTGGCCGCCAGCCACTGCTGCCCGGCCTCGAAGCTTTGCGTCGCGGCCAGGGCCTTGTGCAGCTCCAGCCGTTGCGGCCATTGCGCGCCGAGCACCGAGGCAACATTGACGATGCTGCCGCCCGCCGACATACGTGGCAGCAGCGCTTGAGTCAGGTGCCGCAACCCCAGGTAATTGACCGTGGCCACCGCTGGCACGGGCGCCGTACCGGGCACGCCGGCAATGTTGCACAGCCCATCGACCCGCGCCGGCAGGCGCGCCACCAAGGCATCGATGCTGGCAGGATCGCCCAGGTCAGCCTGGAAAAAGCCATCCAGGGTCAGTTGCGGTTCATGGCGATCAACGCCGATCACCGTAGCGCCCTGGAACCGCGCGAGCCGCGCCAGTTCAGCGCCAATGCCGGAAGCGACGCCAGTGACGATCAAGGTTTTATTGTGCAGGTTCATGTTCAAGCCCTCTTATTTTTGTATAGGCATGGGTGGATCAAACCGATGAGCCAGGGCTCAGAATGGATATCTGGGCGGGGTATTTTTCACCGTGACCCACTGCCACTGGCTGTACTCGTCCCAGTCGGCCGGCCCGCCCACGCTGCCGCCATTACCAGAAGCGCCGCGCCCGCCGAACGGGTTGATGCATTCGTCGGCCACGGTCTGGTCGTTGATGTGCAGCAGGCCGCAATCAAGGCGCTCGCCGATGGCCATGGCGCGCCCGACCGATGGAGAGATGATGGCGGCCGAGAGGCCGTACTCGGTGCGGTTGGCCAGTTCGATGGCCTCCTCGTCCGTAGCAAAACTGACCACCGTGGCCACCGGACCGAAGATTTCATCCTCAAACGCGCGCATGCCCGGGCGCACGCCACTGAGCACGGTGGGCTGGTAGAACAACTGGTCGTATTCGCCACCCGCCTCCAACCGCGCGCCCGCGTGCAGGCTGTCGCTGACGATCTCGTGCACGCGCTGCAATTGCCGTTGGTTGATCAACGGGCCGAGCGCTGCTTCACCACGGGCGGCATTGCCGACCGTGAGCGCACGGGCCTTGTCCACCAACTTGCGCGTGAGGCGTTCGGCGATGGATTCATGGGCGAGAATCAAGCCGGTCGCCATGCAGATTTGCCCCTGGTGCAGCCAGGCACCCCAGGCGGCATTGCTCGCGGCCAGGTCGAGGTCGGCGTCTTCAAGAATGATCAGCGGGTTTTTGCCGCCCAGTTCCAGCGCGACTTTTTTCAGGTGTCGTCCGGCCACTTCGGCGACTTTGCGCCCCGCCGCCGTGGAGCCGGTGAACGCGATCATCCGCACATTCGGATCGCGGCACAGCGCTTCACCCGCTGGCGCGGCACCGGGCAACACCTGCAGCAGGCCCTTGGGCAAGCCCGCTTCCTCGAACAGCCGGGCGATGAGAAAACCACCGCTGACCGGGGTCTGCGGGTCGGGCTTGAGCACCACCGCATTGCCCGCCGCCAGCGCCGGGGCCACCGAACGCAGCGACAGCACCAGCGGAAAATTGAACGGTGAAATCACCCCGACCACGCCATGGGGCTGACGCCGGGCATAGGACAGGCGCCCTGCTTCACTGGGCAGTACCACTCCGTGAGGTTGGGACAACAGCCCCGCCGCCTGATGCAGCAGCACAATCGCTTCGCGTACTTCGTGTTCGCCCTTGAACAACGCGCCGCCGGTTTCCCGCGCGACGTACAGCGCCAGTTCGGCAAAGGACTGCTGGGCCAGGTCCGCCGCCTTGCGAAACACCTCGGCGCGCTCCCGGGGGCCGAGTGCAGCCCAGGCCGGCTGCGCCAGGGCCGCGCTGCGGCAGGCGATGGCGATATCGGCCGGGTTGGCCATGGCGCAGCGCATCAGGGGTTCGCCGGTGGCGGGTTCGATCACCGCGATCACGGAACCCGAGGCGGGTATCCAATCGCCGTTGAACAGGCATTCGGACTCAATGGCCCGCTGTAGAAAGTGGGTGGTTTCAGACACTGACATGGCAACTCCCGGTTCTTGTAATTGTCATCGCCTGCACAGGGTGCAAACGCCGCATCAAGCCTTGAGCAAAGGCTGTGCCGCTTGTACGCAACGGCGCCGACATAAAGCGTCGAGGGCTTTGGGACGGGGCCTGCCACGCGCCGCTCATGCCTCACCCGCCGATCACCTGCAAAAACCGGAGCGCTGCCACTTGTTCAATTGATAAGGTTATGTTTAATAACTATCTGAGCAGTTACTCATATCGATCACTCGCTTTGCAGGGGCATAACAATGACTAATCCCCACAGCGCGCTGCCCGACGACCGGGTGGCCATCGCGCCCTATCATCCGCGCGGCGACAGTCGCCAACTCAGCGACAGCAGCTCACCCACGCCGGCGGAGCTGGCCGACTGCCTGTTCTTTTCGCCCGAAGACGGGCGTATCTGGCTCAACGATCAACGCATGGTATTGCTGCACAGTTCGTCGTTCGGCGCCCTGCGCGGGGAGGTCATCGCGCGCCTGGGGCTGGAGCAGGCGCGTGGCCTGTTCACCCGCACCGGTTATGCCTCCGGCGCGCGGGATGCGCGGTTGATACGCGAGCGCTGGCCACAGGCCGATGCCGCCGCCGTGTTTCGCGCCGGGACCCACCTGCACACCCTGGAAGGCATGGCCAAGGTCGAACCGCTGCACTTCAAGTTCGATGCCGACTCAGGGTTCTATGAAGGCGAGTTCCTCTGGCACCACTCCTGCGAGGCCGATGAACATGTGAGTGCCTACGGCATTGGCCAGGACCCGGTGTGCTGGACTGAAACCGGCTATGCCATTGGTTTCGTCAGTGGCCTGTTCGGGCAAATGGTGATTTTCCGCGAAGTCGAATGCCGGGGCATGGGCCATCGCAGCTGTAAGGTGGTCGGCAAGACCGCCGAACAATGGGGTGACGTCGAGCAGGACCTGCGCTACCTGAATGTGTCCCAAGCCGTGACCCACCCTGCCGCCCCCACGCTCGCCAATCCGCTGCGCAGCGGCGGCGGCATCAGCCAGCCCCAGCCGTTGGTGGGCGCCAGTGCGGCGTTCAACGCGGCGATGCAAGCCCTGCAACGGGTCGCGCTGACCCCGGCAACGGTGTTGATCAGCGGTGAATCCGGAGTGGGCAAGGAGATGTTTGCGCGCCAGTTGCACCAGCTCAGTCGCCGCCATGACGGCCCGTTCGTGGCGCTCAACTGCGCCGCCATTCCGGACAACCTGATCGAGGCCGAGCTGTTTGGTGTCGAACGCGGCGCGTACACCGGGGCGACGCACTCGCGCCCTGGACGTTTCGAGCGGGCCCAGGGCGGCACGCTGTTCCTGGATGAAATCACCAGCCTCAGCCTGGCCGGGCAAAGCAAGTTGCTGCGCGCCTTGCAGGAACGGGAAATCGAACGGGTCGGCGGGGTGCGCGGTATCAAGGTGGATGTGCGCGTAGTGGCCGCCACCAATATCGACTTGCGCAAAGCCGTGGCTGACGGCAGCTTTCGTGAAGACCTGTTCTACCGCCTGAATGTCTACCCCATCGCCCTGCCCCCGCTACGCGAACGCCGGGACGACATCCCACTGCTGATCAATGCGTTCCTCACGCGCTTCTGCCAGGAATACGCGCGAACGCCGGTAGGCCTGACCATGCGCGCCCTGAAAGTTTTGCTGCGCTATGACTTCGCGGGCAATGTGCGCGAGTTGCAAAACCTGATCGAACGCGGCCTGATCGCCAGTGACGAAGGCCAACCCATTGACCTCGTGCACCTGTTTCGCAACGAGCCGATGCCTGCCGATCCCTATGGCCTGGACGACCATGGCAGCCTGTCCAACACAGGGCCGCAGATGACAACAACAGCGCCGCGCCCTGCACTGCTGGACACCCTTGGCCAGTTGGATCAGGGCTTTTCCATCGAAGGCCTGGAGTCGCGCCTGATCAATGAAGCGCTGCAACAAAACGCCGGCAACCTGGCCGCCGCCGCCAGGCTCGTGGGGCTCAGCCGCGCTCAATTTGCCTACCGGTTGAAGAAGCATCAGCGGCAAATCCCTTGAATGGTAATGAGTGCTTTAAAAGCTTTAGCCGATTTAAGTATTTTGCAGCGATACCGGGCCGACAAACGCCCCTCTTTTTACTCGTGAAAAGGATCTCCTGGGAGTGGTAAACAAAACCGTTTACTTGTTTATTCTATAAACAGTTGTACGACAACACGGACACACATGATAGTATTTCTCATGCAGCGGACGTTCGATTCGCTGCACCAGTGGCAAGGACGTCCGCTCGAGAAACGCGCATGCCTGTGCGCGTTTAAACACTCAAGTTAATCAAGGATCTGATTACTCATGACAAACCCCTCAACCTTCACTGCCTCCAAACTGGCCAGTGCCGTTATCGGTGCCCTGCTGCTGTCCAGCGTTCCTGCGCATGCCGCGGACATTTGGCTGGATTCAGCCACCACCGGCTGGGCCACTCAAAACGGCGGCACCAAGGGCGGCTCGCGAGCCGCGGCGAATAATATCTACACGGCGAAAAACGCGGCTGAGCTGAAAACTGCACTGAAGGCTTCGGTGGGCACCAACGGCCGCATCATCAAAATCACCGGCATCATCGATATCAGCGAAGGCAAGGCTTATACGACGACTGCCGATATGAAGGTCCGCGGTCGCCTGGATATTCCTGGCAAGACCACCATCGTCGGTACCACCAGCAATGCTGAAATCCGCGAGGGTTTCTTCTATGCCAAGGAAAACGACGTCATCATCCGCAACATCACCATCGAAAACCCTTGGGATCCCGAGCCGAAGTGGGACCCTACAGACGGCAGCGCCGGCAACTGGAACTCGGAATACGACGGCCTGACCATCGAAGGTGCCAACAACGTGTGGGTCGATCACGTGACCTTCACCGATGGCCGCCGTACCGATGACCAGAACGGCAGCGCCAACGGCCGTCCGAAGCAGCATCACGACGGCGCGCTGGATGTTAAAAACGGCGCCAACTACGTGACCATCTCGTACTCGGCGTTCAAGTCGCACGAGAAGAACAACCTGATCGGTTCCAGCGACAGCCGCACCACCGATGACGGCAAGCTCAAGGTCACCATCCACAATACCCTGTTCGAGAACATCTCTGCCCGTGCGCCACGCGTGCGCTTCGGCCAGGTGCACCTGTACAACAACTACCACGTGGGCAGCACCAGCCATAAGGTGTACCCGTTCTCGTACGCCCATGGCGTGGGCAAGAACTCGAAGATCTTCTCCGAGCGCAATGCCTTCGAGATCAGCGGTATCAGCGGTTGCGACAAGATCGCCGGCGATTACGGTGGCAGCGTCTACCGTGACACCGGTTCGACCCTCAACGGCAGCGCATTGAGCTGCCCGTGGAGCACGAGCATCGGCTGGACCCCGCCATACAGCTACACCCCGCTGGCCGCAGATAAGGTCGCCGCCGACGTCAAGGCCAAGGCCGGCGCCGGTAAGCTCTAAGCAGCACGGTCACCCGTGAAATGAGAAGCCCTCGGTGACGAGGGCTTTTTTGTGCAGCTACTGCACCAGCTGGTTGATCTCGATGATCGGCAACAGCACCGCCAGCACGATCACCAGCACCACCGCGCCCATCACCACAATCATCAGCGGTTCCAGCAGTGCGGTCATGCCCATGGCCCGGCGCTCGATATCCCGCGACAACGTCTGCGCCGCCCGCTCCAGCATCGGTGGCAGCGAGCCGGTTTTTTCGCCGCTGGCGATCAGGTGGATCAGCACCGGCGGGAAGACCTTTTCCACCGCCAGTGCCGGGGCCAGGTTGACGCCTTCGCGCACCTTGGCCGTGGCATCGTTGACGCACTGGCTCAGGCGCTCGTTGGACAGGGTTTGCCGCGCCGCTTCCAGTGCACGCAGCAGCGGTACCCCTGCGCCGCCGAGAATCGCCAGGGTCGAGGCAAATCGTGCGGTATTCAGGCCCAGCACAAAGCGCCCGATCAGCGGCAAGCGCAGCACGCGGCTGTGCCAGTTCAGGCGCGCCACGGGGTTGCGCAGGTACAGGCGCCAACCCCAGAAACTACCGACGATGGCGCCGAAACACAGCCAGCCCCAGGCGCGGATAAAGTCGCTGGCATTGAGCATCGCCAATGTCAGCCCGGGCAGATCCTGGCGCGCCTGGGAGAACGCGCTGACCACCTGGGGCACCACGTAGCTGAGCAGGAAAATCACGATGCCGATCGAGACCAGCCCGACCACACCGGGGTAGATAAACGCGGTGAGGATTTTGCCGCGCAGGTTGTTACGTTCCTCGATGTAGTCGGCCAGACGTTCCATCACCTGGGCGAGATCACCGGACTCCTCCCCCGCCGCGATCAACGCGCGGTAAATCGACGGAAAGTCCCGTGGCCGTGCGGCCAAGGCATCCGCCAAACGCATGCCGCCACGTACATCGGCACGCACAGCGGCGAGGGTCTGGGCGATGTGTTTTTTCTCCGCCTGCTCCACTGTGGCGCTTAATGCCGCCTCCAAGGGCAAACTCGCACCGAGCAGGCTCGCTAGTTGCCGCGTGGCCCAGGCCAGGTCGTTGTCCGACAGCTTGGCGCTGAACAGGCTGCTGCCGGCGGCGCTTTGCTGACCGCCCTCGACCTGCACCAGCAACGCGGTCAGGCCACGGCTGCGCAGCACCGCAAACGCCCCGCTCTGGCTGTCGGCTTCCAAATGCCCGGCCTCGACTTTGCCGTTGGCGTCGGCGGCTTCATAGCGATAGCGATTCATCAGGCGTCCCGTGTTACGCGCAGGATTTCTTCCGGCGCGGTGGCGCCACTGCGCACCCAGCGCTCACCGTCTTCACGCATGCTGAACATCCCCGCACGGCGCGCGGCCACGCGCAGATCCTGCTCGCCGGCACCCTGGTGGATCAAGCTACGCACCTCGTCGTCGACGCAAAACAATTCATGGATACCGGTCCTCCCGCTGTAACCGATCTGATTGCACTGCGCGCAGCCCACCGGGCGCCAGGTGCCAGGCGCGGCGGGGTCTTCCTGTTTGCAATGCGGGCACAGGCGGCGGACCAGGCGTTGCGCCAGGACCCCCAATAACGACGAGGCCAACAGGAACGGTTCGACGCCCATGTCGATCAGGCGGTTGACCGCCGACACCGCATCGTTGGTGTGCAGGGTCGCCAGCACCAGGTGCCCGGTGAGCGAGGCCTGCACCGCGATTTGTGCGGTCTCCAGGTCGCGGATTTCACCGATCATGATGATGTCCGGGTCCTGGCGCAGGATCGCCCGCAGCGCCAGGCCGAAGGTCATGTCGATCTTGGCGTTGACCTGAATCTGGCTGATGCCCGGCAGGTCGTATTCCACCGGGTCTTCCACGGTGAGGATATTGCTGGTGCTCGCATCCAGCCGTGCCAGCGCCGCATAGAGGCTGGTGGTCTTGCCGCTGCCCGTGGGCCCGGTGACCAGCACGATGCCGTGGGGCTGGCGAATCAGGGTGTCGAGGCGGGCGAGCAACTGCGGCTCCATGCCCAGGGTCTCCAGTTGCAGGCGCCCGGCCTGCTTGTCGAGCAGGCGCATCACCACGCGCTCGCCGTGCCCGGTGGGCACCGTCGAGACACGAATGTCGATGGGTCGCCCGGCCACGCGCAGGGCGATACGCCCGTCCTGGGGCAGGCGTTTTTCGGCGATGTCGAGCTGGGCCATGATCTTGATCCGCGACACCAACGCGCCATGCAACGCCTTGCGCGGCGACACCACATCACGCAGGGTGCCGTCGACGCGGTAGCGCACCACCGAATGGGTTTCATACGGCTCGATGTGAATATCACTGGCCTCGTCCCGCGCGGCCTGAGTGAGCAAGGCGTTGATCATGCGGATCACCGGCGCGCCGTCCTGGGTGTCGAGCAGGTCGGTGATCTCGGGCATGTCCTGCATCAGGCGGTCGAGGTCGACCTCGTTTTCCGCCGCGCCGACCACGGCGGCGGCGCTGCCGGTGTCGGCATAGGCGCTGGTCAGCAGGCCGTCGAGTTCGTCATCGCGTATCTGCTCAACCCGCGACTGACCGAACTGGCGCCGCACTTCGCTGATCGACCAACCGGGGGTTGAGGGGCAGACGGTCAGCAGCAGACCGTCCTCGCCGGGGCGCAGGAGGATGCGTTGGGATTTGGCCCAGGCGTAGGGCAGCAGGCTCATACCCCTCTCCCACAGGAATACACAGTGCAAATGTGGGAGGGGGCTTGCCCCCGATGAGGGTGTGTCAGCCACAGGTGTACAAACTGACCCACCGCTATCGGGGGCAAGCCCCCTCCCACATTTGGCCCAGCGAACAGCAGGCTCATGGCCGTGCGCCTACCGGTACGGCGCGGATGACCGCCCTCGGCCCCTGCTGCTGCCCGCCCGGAATCGCCTTCTCCACCGACGGCAATTGCGGCGCCTGCACATCCGGCATCGCCCAACTGTGCTCCGGCTGCAAGCCGCTCTGCGCCCGGCGCATAAACTCATAGCGGTTCAAGGTAATACTGCGCCCCGCCCCACTGTCGCGAATGATGTAGGGCCGTAAAAACACCATCAGGTTGGTCTTGTTCACACTGCGCTTCTCATTGCGAAACAACGCCCCCAACCCCGGAATATCCGACAGCCACGGCACCGCGTCATTGCTCTGGCTGTAGCCGTCCTGCAACAGCCCGCCCAGCACCATGATCTGCCCGTCATCGAGCAAAATACTGGTGTCGATCGCGCGCTTGTTGGTGACGATCCCGGCTGACGAGGCGCTGCTGGACGCGCGCTCATCGATGCTGCTGACTTCCTGGTAAATATCGAGTTTGACCGTGCCGCCCTCAGAGATTTGTGGGCGCACATTCAGCTTCAAGCCGACTTCTTCGCGGGTGACCGTCTGGAAGGGGTTATTGCTGGTACCGCCGCCACCGGTCACGTAGCTGCCACTGACAAACGGGATGGTCTGGCCAACAAAAATACTCGCCGCCTCGTTATCCAGGGTCAGCAGGTTCGGCGTCGACAGTACGTTGCTGCCGCCTTTGCTTTTGAGCGCGCGGGCCAACACTTTGAGGTCCATGACCTTGCCAATGCCAGGCACATCCACGGTACCGTTGATGAAGCCGAGGCTGAGCCCGCCAGGCAACACGTCAACGCTGGTCTTGCCATTCAGGTTGAACCCCGCGCCGCCCAGGTTAGTGCCGCCAATCACGCCTTTGCCGGCTAGGTCGCCGCTCTGCCACTGCACGCCGAATTCATTGGCATCGTCCTCACCGACTTCAACGATGAGGCTTTCAATCACCACTTGGGCGCGGCGCTGGTCGAGCATGTCGATGACTTCGCGCAGGTTGCGGTACAACGGCTCCGGGGCGGAAATCAGCAGGGTGTTGGTGGTCGAGTCGGCCTGGAGGGTTACGCCACCGGCAGTGAAGGCAACGTTTTGCTCATTCGACTGTCCACCGGGCTGGCTGCTCGAGTTGCTGCTCATCTGCGCCGGCTCATTGCCGCTGGTGGTACTGCTTTGGCTACTGCCCGGCCCGGTCTGGCCGCCGGAGGTATTGGCGCCCATCGCGCTGAGCACCGACCGCGCATTGTCACCGCCACCGCTGTCGCTTTCACCGGTCAGCAAACCGCGTAACGACTGCGCCAGTTTCGCCGCCTGGGCGTTGCGCAGGTACACCACGTGCAAATTGCTTGGGTTGGCTTGGGCGTTATCCAGTTTGTAGATCAAGTTACGCGCCAACTCGGTTCGCTCCGGGCTGCCGGCACGAATCACGATCGCGTTGGAGCGCGGGTCGCCCACGACGGTGATTTTCTGCGTCGGGTCGCTGCCCGGCTGCTCCAGCAGTTGCGAGACCATCTCGGCAATATCCACGGCGATCCCGTTTTGAACCTGCACCACATCGGTGTCGATGGCGCTCGGTGTATCGATGCTGTCGATAAGCTGCGCCACCCGCGTCAGGTTCTCGGCGTAGTCGGTGACAACGATGGTGTTGTTGCCTGGATAGGCATTGATCGGGTTATTCGGCGAAACGATCGGGCGCAGCACCGGGATCAGGTTCACCGCATTTTCGTATTGCAGGCGGAAGGTGCGGGTGAGCATGCCGTTGCCGCTCGGTTTGTCGGCACTGTAGATCGGCCCGCCGAGCAGCTTTGCATCGGCCTCGGGCACCACGTGCGCGATACCGCCCACATCCACCACGCTGAAGCCCTGCATGCGCAATGCCGCCAGCAGCATGTCGTACGCCTGATGCGCCGGCACCTGCCCTTCGGAAACCAGCGTGAGGGAGCCCTTGACGCGGGGGTCGACCAGGAACTGCTGCCCCGTCGCGCGGGACAACGCGCGCACCACGGCTTGTATGTCGGCCTCGACGAAATTCAGCGTGACCGGTTGATCGCCCAAGGGCTTGCTCGGCGCAGCGCCGCTGTGACCGGCACTGCCGCCACGCGCGGGGTTGGTAACCTTGTGCAATGGCCGCGGCTGCCGTTCGATTTGCACTTGCGCCCGCTGCCGGTCTACCAGTGCATCACCGCTGCGCTGGGTGGTAGCCAGGGGCAACCCGAGCTCACTGTCCTGGGGTAAATCCGCCGTGGGCTGCGAGCTGCACGCACCCAATGCGAGTAACAGAAACGGCGCAGCCGTACGTACATAATGGGAACCTGACCACTTCATGATGCTTCCTTAGCGCCGTGCATCCGATCCATACGGACGGTTCCTGTGAGAGTGCCTGCCATGTTGTCGGCCGAGGCGTCGCCAGCGCGTTGCAAGCGAGCCTCGACCACGTCCAGCGCAAATTGCCTTGGGTCACTCAATAACCAGCCGAGCACCGCATCGGCGGGGGCCGCATCCAGTGTCAGTAGCCAGGACAGATCCTGGGCCTGCAACCGGTAGTGCCCCGCCAGTCCGGCGGCGTCGAGGGATTGGCGCAATGAGTGTTCAAGGTCCAGCCCGACAGGCGTGGTGACCTCGCGAAGCAACAACTCCAGTGCCTGGCTCTGGGCGCGCAGCTTCGGGGTTTCGGCTTGCCAATAGTCAATGTTCTTGAGCGCGGGCTGGATCAGCGCCAGCCAGACCAACAGGCTGGCGAGAAACACCGCCGCACCGCTGACCATGGTTTTTTCGCGCGGGGCCAACGCTGTCCAGCGTCTTCTGAATGCCATCAGCCGCGAATTATTCATCGTCGTTTTCCACGCTGGAATCACCCTCTCCCGATACGGGTTCGGCCAACGCGCTCAGCGTCCAGGTGCGCTCATTGCGGTGGGCGGAAAGTCCCGCCTGGCTCAAGGCAGCCTGTACAGCGCCGTCGGTAGCGGGAGTGGCTTCGGCGGTCATCTGCACCTGCAACTGGCGTTCGCTGAAGGCCAACTGCTCGACGCTGCCGGCCATGAACGGCAGCGCAATGGCGGCTTGCTGCACCAGGTAAGCAAAGTCGTGATTGGCTTGCGCGGGCCCGCCCCCTTGCCGGGTCGCCAATTGCTGACGAGCCTGTTGCAGAGGATTGAGAATCACCGGCAGCTCGGGAAATGCGTGCTTCACGCGCTGGCTCATCTGCTGCTTGAGCTGCTGCCCTTGCGCAACCTCGCGAGCGGCGTAAAGGTTGAATCCGGCCACCCAGACACCCGCAGCCAACGCACAACAGCCCAACGCCCGCCCCCATCCGGCCGCCTGTGCAGTGCGCCGGCCGACCCCGGCGTGCAATCCCCAGCCAGGTGCAGCGCCGTTCCAGCGCTGGTGGTCCACGGGCCACCGCACACTTTCGCCGGTGGCGGCGAGCGCTTCCAGACGGTCCTTAACCAACGGTTCCACCGCCCCTTGGGCGAGGGTGAAACGCAGCAGCAACTGGCCCTCTACCACACACGCATTGACCTGCCCGGCCGCTGGCACGGCTAAGCGGTAAGGCGCTGGATACAGGCCGCTCAGCTTAAATCGGTGCAGGCCAAGCAACTGACCGAGGCGATCCAGTACAGCCTTGGGCAGCCAGCTCAGATGCACCTGTCCATCGGCATCTCGAGCGCTGTGCGCCACATGCATCTGCTCGCTGGGCCCCAGGATCAACGCCTGCGCAGCGCAGGTAACGGCCGCATCGATACGGGACGCTGACAGAGGCGGCAGCTCGATGCGCGTCAGTACCGTGTCCACGGGGTTAAGGAAACAGTCGACGGCCTGAGACTTGGCCTGTTGCCCCAGCTGGCCAAGGGTACTGATGCCGGTTTGGCTGACGCGCCCCTTGCGGTCCAGTTGCGCGAACTCAAGCTCGGTGTCCGACGTCAAGGTCTCCAGCGGCGGCAAGGCAAGGCGCAGGCGCGTCATACGCCCAGCCTCGACCAGATCACCCTGGGCATTGCGTCTTCTGGACGATACAGCAGCGCAGCCATGTGAACACGGCGCTGATTGCGGCGGGCTTGACCCTGGAGCAGGAACCACTCACTGGTGATCCCGACGTTGAGTTCATCCACGTTCAGGTTGGGCAGTCGCGCACGGTTAACGAAGTCGCCGCGATTGACAAACCACTGGCCACGATCACGCTCAGCGACCAACGCCTTGGCCTGCGCCAAGGACAAACCCGGCACCACCGCGGCCAGTACCTCAGCGCTGGCCGTATTGCTGTTGACCCAGGTGTTGACCGGAAGAATGCTGACGTAGCGCTCCAGCCGCGCCAAGACCCGCTCATTGAGGCCTTCGATACCGCGTAATTGATCAAGACTGCGCAGCATCGGCTGGGTCGCGGGTAATGGCGGGGGCGGCTGCCCCACTGTTGAGGCAACCGGTCTATGTGGGTAGGCCGCAATCACGCGCTGGCTGATGCGCTGCGCCAGGCGGGTCTCGACACCGATCATCTCGCACAACCGCTCAAAGCTGCGCATCTGCCCGAGATCAACCGACTCCTGGGCGATTAAATTACGCAGATTGAACTTGCCTTGCAGGTCTTCAAGGCGACCTTCGAATTCGCCGTCCCGAGCGATGTTGATCGGCCGGGCCCAAGGCTGGTCAAGCCGCGTCAGCACATCATGCTCGCGAGCATCGCGGAGCAATTTCCGGCTGACTTCCAGGCCGCCCAGCAGTGATGCACTGCCCTGCACTCGCGCCTGCTCGGCCTCAAGTGAACGGGTAAAAACGCTCTGGCGGGTAAGCATGCCGGCGGCGAACACAGCGACCACCGCCGCGATCAGCATCGCGCTGATAATCGCCATGCCGCGCTGTTTCGCCACTGTCGGCGAGTGCGATTTCATGGCGGCGCTTAGAGCTGCCAGGATCCGATATCGGCATTCACGCCGTCGCCGTCAGGCTGGCCGTCGGCACCGAGGGAGAAGATGTCGACTTCGCCGTTCGCGCCGGGATTCAAGTAATGGTAAGGACGGCCCCAGGGGTCGTTGGGCAGGCGCTCCAGATAAGAACGCCAGTTGGTATTTTTTGCATCTGCCGGGCGCTCGACCAAGACCTTGAGGCCCTGGTTCATGTTGGGATAGGTACCGTGGTCGAGGCGATAAAGCTTGAGCGCCTGCATCAGGCCGGCGACGTCTTGCTTGGCCGCAATCGCCCTGGCCTGGTCCGGACGGTCGAGCACTTTAGGCACGACAATCGCCGCCAGAATACCGAGGATGACCACCACCACCATGATCTCGATCAGCGTGAACCCTTGCTGAGCGTGGCGGGCGCGAGGCCCGTATTTGATGCGCGCGAAATCCATATCCACCATCCTTGGCTTGATCCTAATTCGGCGCGCAGTGTAACAAAACTAACTATCTGGATAGCAAAAATAATTGGCCGCTGCCCGCTGCGCTCTGAGTGCTACTCTACGGCGTGTTTTTACGCCAAGAGTGGCCCATGGAGCTGTCGCGCAAGGAGCAAGGTTTTACGTTGATCGAGGTGCTCGTGGCCTTGGCGATCATTGCCGTGGCGATGGCGGCGGCGGTCCGCGTGGCAGGCTTGATGACCCAGAGCAATGGGTTGCTGCGCGACCGTTCGCTAGCGCTGCTGTCGGCCCAGGGCAGGCTTGCCGAACTGCGCCTGGAGGGGCAACTGCCCAGGGGGCACAAAGCGTTTGACTGTGATCAGGGGCGCTTGCAGTTGCGTTGCGAGCAGAGCATCGCACCGAGCGCCGATGGGCGCATGATGCGTATCACCCTGCTGGTGTCGGAGCGCAAGCGCGAGGCGCCGCCGTTGGCGCGGGTGGAAACGCTGCTCAACCCACCGAGGCAAACCCAACCATGAGCGTGCTCAGGGTCGGGTCAATCGCGGTAGAACCAGCAAGTCCGGCAGCGTGCTGACCTTAATGCGAGTGTGCTGCGTGCCACGCTCAATCACCACCGCATCGCCCTCGATCGCCGCCAGGCGCACACCTTGGGCCAACGACTCGCCCACCAGAAAACTGCGCGGCGGCCCCTCGTTCAGGCTCAGGATCGCCACCGCCCCGCGCGCACCGGCCATCAGGCCAGAGACCTTGATGTCCACTGCCACCGGCTGGTTGGAAAACCACCGCAACGCCGGGGTATCCGGGCGAGCGGCCATAATCGGCGGCTCGACCTGCGGCACCTGGGACTCGGCCGACGTCAACAACACCGAAGACCAGACCACCACACCCGCAAGCGCCGTGGCCAATGCCATTGCCTGTACCACTTGCGGCGCGGTCAAACGAAAAATAGCGACCACGACAAAACCTCCCTGTTGTCCTGCCGGGCAGTCTACAGGAGAGACCCACGACGAAGGAGCGTTGTGTCATGACCAAGACCAATCAGCAAGGCTTCACCCTGATCGAGTTGATGGTAGTCCTGGTGATCATCGGCATCGCCTCAGCGGCGATCAGCCTGAGCATCAAACCCGACCCGTTGCAATTGCTGCGCAAGGACGCCAACCGCGTGGTCCAGATGCTGCAAATCGCCCAGGCCGAAGCCCGGGCCGACGGCCGCCCCATCACCTGGCGGGCCGACAATAAAGGGTTTCGCTTCAGTCGGCGCAACGCGCCTGGCCAGGACTGGGATCACTTCATGAACGACCCGCAACTGCGTCCCCGTGCGTGGGAAACACCCTCGATGAGCGTTCGGGTAATCCCCAGGCAACCGGTGATACTGAATGCCGAATGGTTCGCCTCCCCCTTTCAACTGCAGCTCTCGGATGGCCAGCACCACCTCACCCTTCAACGCACGGCGACCGGGCAAATACGCGTGGCGGACCAACCATGAAAACCGACCAACAGGGGTTTACCCTCATTGAGGTCATGGTGGCGATCATGCTGATGACCATTGTCAGCCTTATTGCCTGGCGCGGCCTCGACAGCGTGAGCCGGGCCGACAGCCATCTGCAGGCCAGCACTGAACAGACCGAGGCGTTATTACGCACCCTCAACCAGCTGGACCGCGACCTGGCCCTGCGCGCCAGCATCGAACTGAGAACGCCAAGCCTGAGCGACGACGAGCAGCCGGACGGCCTCGCGGCAATCAACGTGCGCAGCTCCGACAGGCATGATTTTCAGCTGAATGTCATTCGTAGCGCAGCGCTTCCCGAAAACGGTTTGCAACGCGTGCGCTGGTGGCTGGACGGTGACACGCTGTACCGCGCAGCATCAGCGGCCAGTGATCGATACCCGTTACCGGCCCCCAAAAAAGCGGTGGCCGTCCTGTCCGGAGTCAGCGACCTGCAGGTGCGCATCTGGGAACCTGGCCAAGGCTGGCGTCAGCTCGCCGGCAACCGCAAAGCCGATCCCATCGGCCTGGAAATCAACCTGACCCGCCAGACGCCGCAAGGGGAAGAACGTTATCGGCAAGTGGTGGGGCCGCTGCAATAACGTGAGTTTATGGTGGGTGCCATTGGAACCCGGTGGCGGTCGCAGAAACGAAAATGACAGGCAAGAAAAAGCCACTCTATTGAGTGGCTTTTTCTTAATGCTTGGAGCGGGAAACGATCAACCTAAGCCGCACACCATCATCCATTCGCTGGTGTTGCCATCCAACGTCTGAGTAGTCGCTCAGAGGACTGCATTCGGCCGATTCTGTTGGAAAAGTAGCTCCCGTGGTTGGCTCCTCGGTGCTTCTCGCGGCAGCTGGATTATTCCAGTTTTCTTTCGCGGCCCTCACGCAGCAGTTCACGTTGCAAATTCAGCTTGGATACCCTAATGACCGCGGCACGGTTGAAGGCGATGGTTTCAGGCAACTGGCGACGCAAGGCCTCCAGTTGTACGTGGGCAGAGGTCACGGTCAGGTTGTATTTTTTCAGCAGCCGGTTGGGTTCATCCGCGCTGACACCCTGGTCACCGACCAACTCGACTGCGGAAAACCCGGCGCTCTGTGCCAGGAAAAACTGCTGCTCCAGGGTGCCGACATTGCGCAGGGCCTACATCTGCAAGGCGATCTATCGATCGGCCGCGGGGCCTGCCAGCAGCGCTGTGGCATTCAGTACGCAGCCGGCAACGAGGGGGG
Organism: Pseudomonas sp. SB113; assembly: GCF_040754745.1. NCBI lineage: Bacteria > Pseudomonadati > Pseudomonadota > Gammaproteobacteria > Pseudomonadales > Pseudomonadaceae > Pseudomonas > Pseudomonas sp. SB113. Next base: position 37,200 of record NZ_JBFMHW010000006.1, on the reverse strand, counting down.
CCAGTGCCATTTTTTTGAGTAGGCGCATCGTAATTTCCTTATTTGTTGTTATGGATTCGTGGCTGCTCAAGCCTTGGCGGGCGCCAGTTCCACGGCTCGCGTATCGCGGAAGGCAAACAGGAACACCAGCACCACGCCGAGGGAAAAGCACGCAGGGAACAACCAGATGCTTTGCCATTGATGGCCCGCCGGGGTGGCGTAGTAGTCGGAGACATGGCCCGCGACCCAGAAGCCGATCAGCATGCCAAAGCCGTAGGTGGCCAGGGTGATCAGGCCTTGGGCGGAGCTTCTGAAGCGCTCGGGGGTTTTCGCGTCGGTGTAGATCTGCCCGGAGACGAAGAAAAAGTCGTAGCAGATACCGTGCAGTGCAATGCCGGTGAACAGCATAAAGGCCAGGTCGGCGTTATTGCCGTAGGCGAACAGCACGTAGCGCAGGGCCCAGGCCAGCATGCCCATCAGTAACGCGATCTTGATACCAAAGCGGTGAATGAACAGGGGCAGCAGGAGCATGAACAGAACTTCGGAGACCTGCCCGATGGCCATCTTCGCCGTGGGATTGGTCACGCCGATTTCCGCGAGGAACGGATTGGCATTCTGGTAATAGAACGCCAGCGGGATGCAGATCAGGATCGAGGCAATGAAGAACACCAGGTAGCTGCGGTCTTTCAGCAGGCCCAGGGCATCCAGGCCAAGCATCTGCTTGAGGCCGCTGCGGTGGGTCTCGGACTTCAGCGGTGCGGTACTCGGCAGGGTAAAGCTGTACAGACCCAGCACCAGGGACGCCAGCGCCGCCATCAAAAAGGTGTTGCGCAGGCCACCGCCAGCAATCGCTGCTTTCGAGTCCCAGGCGAAGACAAAACTGATCACCACACCCGCGACGATCCAGCCCACAGTGCCCCACACGCGAATGCGCGAGAACTCCAGCGCCGGGTCGTGCATCTGCCGAAAAGCCACAGAGTTGACCAGTGCCAGGGTCGGCATATAGATCATCATGTAGGCCAGCACGTAAGGATAGAACGTGCCGAAGTCCGGCGCCCGGTAGAGCTGATAGAGCAACACCGCCCCCACCAGGTGCAGCACCGCCAGGATGCGTTCGGCATTGAAGAAGCGGTCAGCGATCAGTCCGATCACGAACGGGGCAATGATCGCGCCCCAGGACTGGGTCGAAAATGCCATGCCAATCTGGCCGCCGCTGGCGCCCAATTGGCTGGACAGGAAAGTGCCCAGGGTGACGAACCAGCCACCCCAGATAAAGAACTGCAGAAACATCATGGCGCTCAGGCGCGCAGTCATCCAGGTCATAACAGTCACCGTCTTATTGTTATTGAAAGAAACTGGTGAAACTCAGGCGTCAGGCAAGCCCAACAAGCGCCTGTTGGAAGCCGCATCGCTGGCCACACTGACGAAATCGTCAAAGGCTTTTTGGCTTCGAGTAATCATGTGATCGCGGATGAACCCCGCGCCTTCGGCAGCGCCTTGGGCGGAGTCTTTCAGGCAGCACTCCCACTCCAGCACGGCCCAGCCGCTGAAGCCGTATTGGGTCAGCTTGCTGAAGATCGACTTGAAATCGATCTGGCCGTCACCCAGCGAACGGAAGCGTCCGGGCCGCTCGACCCACCCCTGGTAACCGCCATAGACACCGGAACGCGCATCGGGACGAAACTCCGCGTCCTTGACGTGGAACATGCGGATGCGTGAGTGATAACGGTCGATAAAGCCCAGGTAATCCATTTGCTGCAGCAGCAGGTGGCTGGGGTCATAGAGGATGGCCGCACGGGGGTGGTGATCGACGGCGTCGAGGAAACGCTCGAATGAAGCGCCGTCGTGCAGGTCTTCCCCGGGGTGGATTTCGTAGCACAGGTCGACACCGGCCTGATCAAAACAGTCGAGGATCGGCAGCCAGCGCTTGGCCAGTTCGGCAAAACCTTGCTCCACCAAACCGGCCGGGCGTTGTGGCCAGGGGTACATGTAGGGCCACAGCAAGGCCCCGGAAAACGTCGCGTGGGCGGTCAGGCCCAGACGCTGGCTCGCCCGCGCCGCCAGCTTCAATTGCTCGATCGCCCACTCGGTGCGTGCCTGGGGCTGGCCACGCAAATGAGCGGGCGCAAAGTCATCGAACAGCGCATCGAACGCCGGGTGCACCGCCACCAACTGACCTTGCAGGTGGGTGGACAGTTCGCTGATTTCGACCCCGGCGCTGGCGCACACGGCCTTCAGTTCATCGCAATAGCTCTGGCTTTCGGCTGCGCGTTCAAGGTCGATGTAGCGCGTGCCCAAGGTCGGCAATTGAATGGCTGTGTAGCCCTGGGACGCTGCCCATTGGGCAATATTGGCCAGCGTGTCGAACGGCGCTTCATTCGAGATGAACTGTGCCAGGAATATCCCTGGGCCACGCAGGCCTTCAGCTGTCTGTTGGGTCATAGGCCGCACTCCACAGGTGTCCACTTGTCGTTACTGTTGTGACTGACGATGGCGGCCTCGATAAATGCCATCCCACGCAGGCCCACCTCGATACCGGGCACACCCGGCGCGGTATGGCCTTCAACCTTGCCGCGAATGGCCAGGGCAAAGTCGCCATACAGATTGGCCATGGCTTCCAGGTAGCCCTCGGGATGGCCGGCGGGCAAGCGCATGCGCTGGGCCGCCGCCTCGCACAACCACGGCTGCCCGATGCCGGAGCGCAGTACACGCATCGGTTGATCCAACGAACGGTGAATCAGGCTGGCGGGTTGTTCCTGGCGCCACTCGAGGCCGCCCTTGTCGCCGTAGACCCGAATGCTCAACGGGTTCTCTTCCCCTGCGCAGACCTGGCTGGCGATCAACACGCCACTGGCGCCCTGCTCCATCTTCAAGAGCATGGCGGCGTCGTCATCCAGCTGACGGCCTTCGATGTGCACGCCCAGGCTGGCGCACAGGTGGGTGACGGCTTGATCGGCCACGAACTCCGCCAGGGAAAAGGCATGGGTGCCGATATCGCCAATGCAGCCGCCCAACCCGGACAACGCCGGCTGCCCCCGCCACTCAGCCTGCTTGTTGCCCTGCCCGGCCACATCCTGGCTGAGCCAGCCCTGGGGATACTCCACCAGCACCTTACGCACCGCACCGATCACGCCACTGCGCACCATTTCCCGCGCTTGCCAGACCATGGGGTAACCGAGGTAAGTGTGGGCCAGGCCATAGAGCCCGGCACTGCTGTGCAAGCGGGTTTTCAGGGCCTGCAGTTCAGCCAGGTTCAAGGCTGCGGGCTTCTCGCTGAACACATGGAAACCGGCGGCCAATGCTTCGCTGGCCACCGGTGCGTGAAGATGATTGGGGGTGACGATCACCAGCAGTTCCATGCGCTGCTCAGCCGGCAGCGCGCGCTCGGCCTCCAGCATCGATTGCCACGTGCTGTAGCAGCGTGATTGCGCCAGGCCCAGGTGGCTGCCCGTGCGCAGGTTGTTCTGCGCGTCGCGACTGAACGCACCGCAGACCAGCTCAAAGCGCCCATCAAGGCCCGCAGCCTGACGATGAGCCTGGGCGATAAACGAGCCCTCCCCTCCACCGACAAAGCCCATTCTTATTTTAGGTATCACTGTGTTCATCACTGCTCTTCTCTGTTCGGGCCGGTTGAATGGCTATTTGAAGCCAAAATGTAACCGGTTACATTTGAACAGAAATCTATGCGCTGTTACGCAGCCTGTCAAATACTTGATCGTCCTCCGCAAGGATTTCAGCGCAGGCAGACCTGCTGTAAGCTCGCCCGACGCACTGTTTGAAGATGAGGTGGTTTTGTCCAATATTCGTGAAGTTGCCCGGCTCGCCGGTGTCTCGGTAGCTACCGTATCGCGCACCTTGAAGTCACCCGATTGCGTGCGCCAGGCCACTCGGGACAAGGTCAACGCCGCCGTCGAGCAGGCCGGTTATCGGCCCAACCTGATGGCGGTGCAGTTTCGCTCACGGCGCACCGCCAACCTGGTGATCCTGGTGCCGAAAATTGCCAATACCTTTTTTGCCCGTGTGATCAGCGGCGCCCAACAAGCCGCCCAGGCCGCCGGTTACCGGCTGCTGCTGTGCGACACCCAGGGCCGCGAAGACATCGAGTGTGAATTTGCCGAACTGGTCTATGCCCACCAGGCTGATGGCGTGATCCAGTTGCGCGCCTTCGACCCCTTCCCCGCCGACAGCCTTGAGACCCCGCCTATGGTCAATGCCTGCGAAGTGATCAAGGGTGGACGCCACCCCACCATCAGCCTCGACAACCACGCAGCCGCCAAGGCAATGACCGAACACCTGATCAGTCTGGGCCATCGGCGGATCGGCCTGATCAAGGGCCCTCAAACCAGCCCCCTGACCCAGGATCGAGTCGCGGGTTACCTGGCCGCCCTGGATCAGGCAGGCATCCCCTGCGACCCGGCGATTATTTGCCACGGAGACTTCAGCTTGCGTGCCGGCTACGACGGCGCCGCCACCCTGCTGACGGTGCCGGACCGCCCTACAGCGCTGTTTTGTGAGAGCGATGAGATGGCCATTGGAGCGCTCAAGCGCATCAAGGAAGCGGGCCTACGTGTACCCAACGACATTTCATTGGTGGGGTTCGATGATATTCCACTGGCGCAGTACTGCGACCCACCGCTAACTACCATCGCACAACCTTCAGAAACATTTGGGCGCCTGGCCGTAAATATGCTGATCGACGTGATCGAGAAAAAATCGACCGTCCAGCAGACGGTGATACTGCCTTTTAAGCTAACGATACGTGACAGCACTGCTCCCCCGGCTCGCTAGAATGACCATATCCCTTAACCTAACGGAGGAGCGCTAGCGACTAAACCCCGCCAACATATTGAAATCAGCGCCTGCGCTTTGAGCGTGAGGCACGAAGGCGTGACTCGTGATTTCGGTTCGGTTAGCTGTGGCGGCTACAGTATTCAGAATATCGCTGAAGAGCACGCGCCTGTCTCACCCGAAGCTGAGCATCTCCTTTGGTATCAGTACTATCTTCACGGTAGCAGTGGTCGCGCTGGATTGACCGCGAACAGAAACGAATTCTGCCATTTGCCATGGCCCATGTGGTCCCCCACGTAGGGTTTCGCACAAGAGGCGTTTGAGGCGACTGCCGCAGCGTTTGAGAACGACGACTTTGTTGAAGCGGTCACACACTTGTACCGTCATCGTTTCGGAGTGGTTGAAGGTGACTCAGCTTATCGAGACATAGAATCCCGGCTTGCCGCGCCACCAAAGATCACTGTCCCTTCACTGGTTCTGGAGGTGGTGCTCATGCGGTCGATCCACCTGCCGAGGACGACCCATTCGCGCGTCATTTTACCGGGCCGTATCGCCGAGATGTCTTGGAAGGCGTTGGCCAAAACCTACCCCAAGAGACGCCGGAAAAATTTGCCGACGGGATATTGAGCCTCGTTGGTTGAGGTCATGAAAGTTACACGATAAACCCGTGATATTGATCGATCCATTCGGGGCAATTCCTGGAAAAAGCCGCCTAAACGGCAGCAGCCTCATGCAACTCCAACACCTTACCAGCGTTGGCAAACGGGACATTCGCGGTTTGACTCAGGACAAAATTCACAAACAAATGAAACAACTCGGATTGGCTGGAAATGCCAAGCTTGAAATACAGGTGCTTACGGTGATTTTTGACCGTGCCTTCCGCGATCCCCAGGTGCAGTGAAATCGAAAGGCTCGAATGCCCACGCAGGATCATGCTGACAATCAATTGTTCGCGGGGGGTGAGCTGGTCGTCGGCGAATCGCGAAAACGCATTGTTCAAGTGCTCTTTCAACGCGGAGGCACTGTCGTCGATATGCGCGCAAACACCTTGATAGTGGCGCTGCAACAACACATCGACCATCGCCCGACACTGTTGTAAACCTTTGAACTGCGCAGGCGAAAAAGGCACGGAAGCGTTCATTCGCATCAGCGAATAGGCCAGGTGACCGATGCCTGGCAATACAGAGATGAACACGATTTCTTCGGCCAATGTGCCCGACTGCATGGAAATACACGGATGAACATCGGGGGAGTTGAAGTAATCGCCCTCGAAAAAAGCATCAGGGGCCAACTCGCTCATGCGATAAAGCCCCGTCGCCCGGCCGTGGGCGCAGGCGGTGTAGACCGGGTCCAGCAAATACGTGCCGTTGAGATAGCTGTGCATCGCACCCGGTTCGCAAATGCCTTGCAGATTGTCGTGCAGTAACACCGGCGCACCGTCCGCTGGGTAGAACAGCACGCAGCTTTGGTCGAAATTGACCATGGCCCACAGCGCCTCATCCAGTTGTCGGGCAAACCCCTCACACTGCAGCAGTGCGACCAAACCGGGCGTCGCCGAGTGCCATGCGTCAAGGACGGGCGCGGCATCCATGCCATATCCGCCATCCGGAACTGAAGTTGCCATGCTATCCCCTTGTCTTTATCCAATGCGCTCCGCCAAGTGAGCGCGAGGGTGAACCAGCGATAAAGAACAAGCATATTTCTTGCCACGCCTGCCTTAAACAGCAGAGAAACCGTTGTCCACAAACAGCTGCGTGCCACTGACGAATGAAGCGTCATCGCTGGCTAAAAACAACGCGGCACGCGCGACCTCTTCGGGCTCGCACAGCCGCCCTTGCTGCAGGCTGATCGCCGCCTCGCTGGCGTCCACGCCCATCCGCTGCAACTCGCGCATTTCTCGCTCGCCGTGAGGGGTGCGGATAAACCCAGGGGCCACCGCGTTACAGCGGATACCACGGTCACGAAACTCGACGGCAATGGCACGCGCGAACATCTGGCATGCGCCCTTGCTGGCGTTATACACCACCTCGCCAGGGGTGGCGTATTGCGCAGAAATCGACGAGGTGCACACAATGCTGCCCGCGCCCTTGGCAAGCATTTGTGGCAGCACCGCCTGAGTGACCAGGTACATGCTCTTGACGTTCACGGCCATGAGCCAGTCCCACTCATGCTCCTGTACGTCCAGAAAAGGTTTTACGATCAAGGTGCCCGCGTGGTTGAAAAGCACATCCGCTGGGCCGAATTCCGCCAGCCCTCGGGCGACCGCTTCGCGAGCCTGAACGCCTTGCGAGACGTCGGCGCCCAACCCCAAGGCTTGGCCGCCTTCGGCATTAATCTCCGAGGCCAGGTCGGCGGCTGCCTCGCCGTTCAAATCGATGATTATCACCTTGGCCCCTTCCACAGCGAACAAGCGGCTTGCGGCAGCGCCGCAACCCCCCGCACCACCGGTGATAATGGCCACTTTGCCGGCCAGGCGGCCCTTACCTTTGGACAATTCGACACTAGTCATTGTGTGGGTTTCCTTCACGACCGCCACTCACGGCGAATGCTTCTTCCGGTGACAGCACCAGGCGATGACGACGATAGAAAGCAAAATAGGCCATCCCGATCAGGTACCAGCCGGCAGCCGCGAGGGCCGCCCATTTGTAGAGCGGATCGAGAAACTGATAAATCAGGGTAGCCGTCGCAATAATAATCACCGCGACCGCTCCGAATATCCCGTACGGGCTGCGATATGGCCGATGCAGATCCGCGAAGGAGCGCTTCAGGCGAATGAACGCGATGCTTTGCAGGATGTAGGAAATCATGCCGGCGAACACAATCATGCTCACCAGGATTCCGCCCATCAATGGGTTGTTGTCCTTGCCGAACGTAAACCAGCAGAGCATCAGGATACCCAGAGCCGCCAGAGCGCCCGTGGCCAGCGCAATATTCGGCGTATTGCGGATTGGGTGCGTTACCGAGAGCCCGGTGGGCAAGTAACCGGCACGCGACAGCGAATAGATATTGCGCCCTGCGGCAAAGCTGCCGGCCAGGAATGACGCCGCCAGGCCCAGCACGGCAACGGCCGACAACAGCTTGCTGGCGGTGTGCCCAAAAATCTCGCGGAAGCCATCGAGCAGGGGCTCCGATGAGGTGCTCATGAAGAAGCTGCCACCGCCGATCGAGGCGCTGAAAAACAGCACGCCCAATGCCAGCACCGCAAGAATCAGGGTGCCCCAGACTAACGCCTGCGGTAAATGTCGAGTCGGGTTGTGCGATTCCTCGGCAGTCAGCGGCAATTGCTCGATGGCCAGGAACATGTAGACAGCGAATGGCAATGCCAGCATGACGCCGGTCATTCCGAACGGCAGCCAAGGCCCGTTACCGCCCTGCACCTCGACCACCTTACCGCTGGCGTCCGCCGCAAGGTTCAGGGCATTCCCACTGAAGTCCATATGCGGGTAAGCCGCAATAAAGAACACCACCAACACCGATACTGCCGCGAGGGTGATGAGCACAACGGCGCGCATCGACACCCCCAGCCCCCGGTTCGAAAGCAGCAGCATGCAGGCATAGCCGACCACCCACCACACCGGTTGCCATTCGGGGCCGGTGCCGAAAATCGCGGTCAGGTAGGCCCCCATGAAAAACATATTCCCTGCGGGCGCCAGGATAAACTCGATGTTCTCGGCAAGGCCTGTGCTGAACCCACCCCACGGGCCCATTGTGGTGCGTGCAAATGAATAGGCGCCGCCGGTATGCGGCAGCGCAGCGGCCATTTCGCCGATGGATGAGCACAGGAAAAGGTACATCACGGCAATGATCAGCAAGGCCAGAAACATGCCGCCGAAGCCCTGCGCCAAACCCAGATTCCAACCGGAATACTGCCCCGCCACCACCGCACCGACGCCGAGAATCAGCAGGGTGAAGAAACCTGCATGACGCTGCAGGCGACGTTGCTCAAAGTAACCACTTTCCACACTTTGATAACTGACCCCTGACGGGTTAACGGCCGCAGTCGGCGCTTTTATTGTCGATCTGTCCACGCGGTGATCCTCCAAATCGGGCTCAAGGCAAATGCCTCTATCGTCATCTTCAAATGCACCGCGCACGCTGCCTATGTCTCCAAGGGGACATGTCGAAAGCGGAATACGATACCAACCCTGTTACCCCAAAAGGGGCATTGAACATGACCCCATAGTAGGAAGCAGTAGAAGATCGGCATATACCCTTCCAAAGTAACCCTACGCCGGCTCGTTCGTGACGTCGTATATGTGAAGCATCTCGATTGGATGCGGCTAGCCAGTAATGACTACACCCGTCAAAAGTCGCCTTTGAACCCAAGGTTCCAAGACGCGCGCAACGCTGCTTTTTTTAATGCCCTTACCTGCTCAGGATTCACTTCTCGGGAAATATTCTGCACGGTCGCCACCAGCGCTACAGTGCCGATAAACTCCGCATTGATGCCCAGTATTGGTGCGGCAATCGCAGAAATACCCAAGGTTTCTTCCTCGATCGCAGTGGCCCAACCTCGGGTACGCACCTCACTGATCTGGCCTGCCAGTTGGGCGTGGTCAACCACGGTATAGGGCGTGATGGCCGGCAGTTCGAGGGGCAGTTGCTCCCGCCCCAACTGCTTGGCGAAAGCCAGCACCACCTTGCCCTGGGCGTTGCAATGCAGCTGCAATTCAGTGCCGGTGCGCACGCCGATTTCGAGGGTAGACTTGCCCAACTGGGTCTCGACCACCATCAGGCGACGCCCCTGCAAAACCGACAAGACCACCGACAGTCCCAACTCCTCGCGCAGGTCGCGGATCGCGTCAGCCGACGCGCTTAGCAGGTCGATACCGTCGGCGGCGATTTTCCCAAGGACGTAGGCCTGGATACCTAGGCGATATTTGGATGTCTGCGGGTTCTGGCTCAGGTAGCCACGCTCCACCAGGGTTTTCAGGTGCCTGAACACAGAGCCCTTGGTGGTGCCCAGTTGCATCGCCAAGTCGCTGACGCCCACCTCCTCGCTGGCCCCGGCGACACGCTCCAATACATCGAGCGCCAGTTGTACGGACCTGACCCCACCCTTACCTATTTTATCACTCATCGTTGGTCCCTTTTTTTAACGTTCGCCCGTGGGGCTAGTCGGCCTGGCAAGCTTTATGCTGCAAATAAAATACCTTGTTCGCACAGGCGAAACGATACCGCTTCACAATGAATACTCACAAGATCCCTTCTGGTGATTCACCCAGCGAGCGCCGTCGACTCCACATAATCCGCTCTCATCCTACAACCCTCTGATTTAACTATAGGTCTTCCTCGCACAGTCGGAGAACGATCAACCATTGTTCGCTAACAGAAACAACATTACCCACAGCGAAACACAAAATATTTGACGAGCGCGTTCAATCATCGTAAAAATAAAACCACGTACCGCATACGCATACGCCAAAACAAAGAGGATGACGTCATGACCGCCCGTGATTCGGCGATGGCCAAGCGAGATATCGCCCACCATCTCCATCCGCAGACCAACCTACGGCTGCATGAACAAGTGGGGCCGTTGCTGATCGAGCGTGGGGAAGGCATCTACGTGTTTGATGACCAGGGTCAGCGTTACATTGAGGGCATGTCGGGGCTCTGGTGCGCGACGCTGGGTTTCAGCCAGCCGCGCCTGGCCGAAGCGGCTTACGCGCAGATGCTCAAGCTGCCTTATCAACAAACGTTCGCTCACCGCAGCCACGGCCCGGCTGCTGATCTGGCCGCTGAACTGATCGCTCACGCGCCTGCCGGGCTCGACAAAGTGGTGTTCCAGAGTTCGGGCTCCGAAGCCATCGACACGGCCATCAAGCTGGTGCGCTATTACCACATCGCCCTCGGCAAGCCCGGCAAGCACCGCCTCATCGCCCGGCAGCGCAGCTACCATGGCACCACCCTGGCCGCCGCCAGCCTCACCGGCCTGCCGAACATGCATAAAGGTTGGGGCGACCCGCTGGCAGATGTGATCCATGTACGCTGCCCGCACCTGTATCGCCAAGGGCTGCCTGGGGAAACCGAAGAAGCGTTTACGACACGCCTGGCAGAAGAACTGGAACAAACCATCCTTGACGCCGGACCGGACACCATCGGGGCCTTCTTTGCCGAGCCGGTGATGGGCACCGGCGGCGTGATCCTGCCGCCGGCGGGCTACTTCACCAAGGTGCAGGCGGTGCTGCGCAAATACGACATTTTGATGGTGGCCGACGAGGTAATCTGCGGCTTTGGTCGTACCGGTTACTACTGGGGTTGCCAGGCGATGGGCATCCAGCCGGATATGCTGACCTGCGCCAAAGGGCTCTCGGCCGCGTTCCAACCGATCTCGGCCCTGCTGCTCAGCGATCGGATATATCAAGTGATCGCCGACCAGAGCAATGCACTCGGCGGCCTCGGTCATGGCTACACCTACGGTGGACATCCCGTCGCAGCGGCGGTGGCCTTGGAAACCCTGCGCATGTACGACGAATTGAATATCGTCGAGCATGTGGTCGAAGTGTCCAAGGCCTTCCAGGCGGGCGTAAAAGCCTTCTCCGACCATCCTCTGGTAGGTGAAGCGCGGGGTATCGGCTTGATGGCGGCGCTGGAGTTCGTCGCTGACAAACACACACGCGAGCCTTTCCCGGCCGAGCTGAAAGTGGCGACTCAGGTGAGTAACGCGCTGCAGAGCCGGTCCATTCTGTTACGCGCCTTGGGCGACACCCTGGTCATGGCGCCGCCGCTGATTGTCGATGCCGATCAGATCCAGACTATTCTCAACGCTGTGGGTGAGGCACTGGATGAAGTCCTTGCGAGTATCCGCCCATGACCGCACAGCCTATTCGCTCGCTACCCAGGGTCCCTATGCCTGTACCCGATACTTCCTCACCCCACCCGCAGAGCCCGGTGCTGGTTCGCTTTGAAGGTGTCCACAAGACTTATGACGAACGCAGCTGGGTGGTCGACAACCTGGACCTGAACATCCGCCAAGGCGAGTTCCTGTCCCTGCTCGGCCCCAGCGGCTCAGGCAAGACCACGACCTTGATGATGCTTGCCGGTTTCGACGCGCCGGACCGGGGGCGCATCCTCATGGAGGGCAACGACATCAGCAAATTGCCCGCCTACAAGCGTGACATGGGCGTGGTGTTCCAGAGCTACGCGCTGTTCCCGCACATGAGCGTGGCACAGAACGTCGCCTTCCCGCTCAACCTGCGCAAGGTGCCCTCGGCCGAGGCAAAGGAGCGCGTCAAGGAAGCTCTTGCGCTGGCACGCCTCGAGGGTTTCGAAGAGCGCAATCCCGGCCAACTGTCCGGTGGCCAGCAGCAACGTGTGGCACTGGCCCGTGCGTTGGTGTATCGCCCGCGCATGCTGTTGATGGACGAGCCGCTGGGGGCACTGGACAAGGCACTGCGTGAGCACATGCAACTGGAGTTGAAGGCCATCCATAAACAGCTGGGCATCACCTTCGTCTACGTCACCCATGACCAGGACGAAGCGATGACCATGTCCGACCGTGTCGCCGTATTCAATGAAGGCAAGATTGCGCAGATCGATTCCCCGCAAGCCATCTATAACCGCCCTTCAACCCGCTTCGTCGCCAACTTCCTTGGCGAAACCAATGTGCTGGAAGGCGTTGTGCTGAGTACCTCGGGTGGCCAGGCGCAGATCCGCCTCAGCGAAGATGGCTCGGTCCATGAAGCGTCCTGCGCCGACCCGAAACTGGCGGCGGGCAGCGCAGCCGCGCTGGCGATTCGTCCCGAAAACCTGCGCCTCGCCGCACCCGGCGAAGTGGCGGTCCAGGCCTGCGTGATCGACAGCATTTTTCACGGTGCCCACTGCAAATTGCGCTTGCACATGACCAACGGCACTGAGCTGTCTATGACCTACAACCCGGGCAGCCTGGGGCGAACGCCGCCGATACCGGGTGAAATGCTCGCGCTGGCCTTGCCAGGCATGCAGGCAATGATCCTGCGCTGAACCACCCAAAAGAATAATGACTGTATCGATCTGTTGCCGTACTGCTGCCGACAATAACCACACCAAATGGCTGGGAGTCACATCATGTTCAATCCATGCTCCATTCGTAGCTTTACCTTCATCCTGTGCGGGCTTGCCCTGCTGCACGGCACCGCCCAAGCCCGCGACCTGACAGTCGCTTCCTGGGGCGGCGCTTACCAGGATGTTCAGCGCAAGATCTTCTTCACCCCTTACAGCCAAGCCAGCGGGAACAAGGTGATCGATGACAGCTGGGACGGCGGTATCGGATTGTTGCGCACCCGCGCGGAAGGTGCGGACAGCGGTTGGGACGTCGTACAGGTCGAAGCTGAAGACCTGCAACTGGGGTGCAGCGAAGGGCTGTTTGTTTCGATGGACTTCCAGCGCATCGGCGGCAAGGACAACTATATTCCCAGCGCCGTCAGCGAGTGCGGCGTCGGCAGTGCGGTCTATAACTTCGTGCTGGGCTACGACACCAGCAAAGTCAGCCGTGCCCCGAAAGACTGGACCGACTTCTTCGACACCCAGACCTTTCCCGGTAAACGCGCGCTGCGCCAAGGCCCCAAGGGTAACCTGGAGATCGCGCTGATGGCCGACGGCGTTGCGCCGGCCGATGTCTACAAGACCCTCAATACCCCAGGCGGCGTCGAGCGCGCCTTCAAGAAACTCAACACCATTAAAAGCCAACTGCTGTTCTGGAAAGCCGGCGGCCAACCGATGCAATTGCTGGCGTCAGGCGAAGTGAGCATGACCACCTCGTACAACGGCCGGGTGACCAATGCCATCCACCAGGACCACAAGCCGTTCGGCCTGGTGTGGAACCAGTCACTGCAAACCATGGACAGCTGGGTGATCCTGGCTAACTCGCCCAACGTCGACAAGGCCTACGGCCTGCTCAACGTGATGGGCAAGGCGGAAAATCAGAAGCTATGGCCAAGCCTGCAACCGACCGGCATCACTTCGGTCAAGGGCATTGCCGAGACAGATCCTGCCGCCCTGGCCGATTCCCCCAGTGCACCGCAGAACAGCGCCAACGTGCTGGTGCTCAATGACAAGTTCTGGGTCGATCGTATCGACGAGTTAAACGCCAAATGGACCGCCTGGTCGGCCCAGTGACGCAGATCGAGTACACGACATGAGCACAATTGTTTTGAATGACTCAGTGCCCGTGGTTGCCCGCAAGGATCGAGGCGCGCTCTGGCGCGCCTATGGTCTGCTGGTGCCTTTGGTGGTGTTTTTGCTGCTGACGTTCGTAGGCCCGATCGGCACCTTGCTCTGGCGCGCGGTCGCCGACAACGAACTGCCCCAGGCAATGCCGGCCACCGCCATCGCGGTGGCGCAATGGGACGGCCACTCGGCCCCCGACGAGCGTCTGTTCAAGCCGCTGATCGCAGACCTGAAAACCGTCGCACCGCGTGACCTGGCGTCCGCCGCACGACGCCTGGCTTACGAGGCGCCAGCACTACGCGCCCTGCTCATGGCCGCCAAGCGTGAGGCAGGCAAACTCAAGGGCAGCACCGAAGAGATGCGACAGCTGGACCCACGTTGGCTGGATAACGCCACCTGGCAAACCTTCAAACGTGCCTCTGGCCCCGTCGGGACCTATCACCTGTTGTCCGCCGTGGACATGAAGCACGACTACCAGCAAGGTCTGGTCAGCAAGGATGAAGCCGGGCTATACCGCTCTATCCTAGGGCGGACATTCGGCATCGCCGCCATCACCACCCTGGTCTGTGTGCTACTGGCGTTCCCGCTGTGCGCGTATCTCGACCGCCGCACACCCCGGATGCGCAATGCCTTGCTACTGCTGATCCTGCTGCCGTTCTGGACCTCGATCCTGGTGCGTACCACCGCATGGATGGTACTGCTGCAAGATAATGGCATCGTCAACGCTGCATTGTTGAAACTGGGCTTGATCAACAGCCCCCTGCACCTGTTGTACAACCGCTTCGGCGTTATCCTGGCGCTGGTCCATGTGATGCTACCGTTTATGGTGTTCCCCTTGCTCGCAGCCATGTCCAGTTGCAATCGCTTGCTGGTGCAAGCGGCCTACTCCATGGGCGCTCGGCCGCTGCGGGTGTTCTTTCAGGTGTACATGCCGCAAGTGTTGCCGGGCGTGGCGGCAGGCGCGCTGATGGTGTTCATTGTGACGCTGGGCTTTTACATCACCCCGGCACTCCTGGGCGGGCCTGCTGACCAGATGATCAGTTTCTACATCGCACAGTTCACCACCGGCACGTTGAACTGGGGCCTTGCTTCGGCGCTGGGGCTGGTGCTGCTGGTGGCGACCACCCTGCTCTATCTTATCCAAGCGCATCTGGCGCGCCGCACCACAGGAGCGAAGTGATGGTTCGTAACCCAAACAGCGGGCCGGTTGCCTGGCTCGGCAACCTGGGGCTGTCCTTAGGCGGCTGGCTGGTCCTGGCATTTCTGCTGCTGCCGATCCTGATCGTGCTGCCCCTGTCGTTCAGCGACAACCGCTACATGTCATTGCCGCTGGGGCATTTCACCCTGCATTGGTACGAGGACTTCTTCTCTTCCAGGCAATGGTTGGGCGCACTGTTCAACAGTTTTGCCATTGCCCTCGCCAGTACGGTGCTGGCGGTGGTGCTAGGCGGACTGGCAGCGCTGGGGCTGCGCCATCCGGCGATGCCGGGCAAGCGCGTGATTGAGGTGCTGCTGATCGCACCCATGATCGTGCCGGCGGTCATCGTCGGCGTGGGTATGTACTTCGTATTTTCCAACGCCGGCCTCACCCGTACCTACCTTGGCCTGATCCTGGCGCACACCACGCTGGCAGTGCCCTTTGTGGTGGTGAACGTCGGCTCGGCGCTGGGGGGTCTAAATCAACGCTTGTTATGGGCTGCCGCAAGCATGGGCGCGACGCCCTGGATGACGTTACGCAAAGTCACCCTGCCATTGGTCTCGCCAGGACTGGTGTCGGGTGGTTTGTTTGCGTTCGCCACCTCACTGGATGAAGTGGTGGTGACGCTGTTTCTAGCCGGCCCCGATCAACGCACCCTGCCCCGCGAAATGTTCACCACCGCCCGCGAAGCACTGAGCCCGGTGCTGCTGTCGGCAGCCACCATCATGGTGTTGTTTGCCACGCTGCTGCTACTGGTGTCGCGCTCGGTGAGCCGCCGCTAGTTAACCCCCGCGGCCTGCCTCGCAGGCCCTGCCCCCAACCGCTCACGGGCCAAGCCCGTGGGCCGGCGCACGCCCTTGAAAAGCCTGACTTAGAAACCTGTATTCGGTGCTTGACACGCTGAGCGAAGCCTTACTAACATCGAAACACACAAAGAAATGATGTTTCCCACAGAGAAACAGATAGTCATGCACTTTCGCTCACTGCCAACACCTATCCATTTGCGTCACGTCGCCGGCCTCCAAGCACAGAGAGCCACCATGCACCTCATCTGAACCGACCCGAGGACACTGCCCAACCAATGAGATGACAGCTTTTTCTTGCGTTACACGTTTAGGCCTTTTGCTGGTGAAACCCGGCAACCACAACAAGAAAAACTCCATAAGCCTTTAAACTGCCACTGACAGGAATACTGATGTCCATTACCGAAAACGACTCAAACACCCCGCAAGGCACGGGCGGTACCGATGCAGGCCGCCGCCAGGTTTTAAAAGGACTTGTCGGCGGGGTTATCGCCGGTTCGCTGCCCGGCGTTGCCTGGTCTGCGGCCGTTCAACCCGCCGTGGGCAGCCCCCAAACACCCGCGAAAGCGACGGGAGAGATTGTCGACTGGAGTGCGACCCAATTGAGCCTGGCCATTCATAGGCGGCAGGTGTCTTGCCGTGAGGTGATGGCGGCCTATTTGGCGCGCATCGAGCAGCTCAATCCCACCTATAACGCCCTCGTCGCCCTGCGCGACTCCAACACCCTGCTTAAAGAGGCATCGACCTACGACGTCAAACTCAAGGCGGGCGAATCCCTGGGTTGGCTGCATGGTATCCCGCAAGCACCCAAGGACCTGGCGTTGACCAAGGATATCGTCACCACCTTTGGCTCGCCGTTGCTGCAAAAAAATCAACCCAAGGTAGATTCGATTCACGTCGCCCGAGCGCGGGCTGCCGGTGCGTTGATGATCGGCAAAACCAATACCCCCGAATTCGGCCTCGGCTCCCAAACGTACAACCCTGTGTACGGACCTACCCGCAACCCCTACAACCCGCAGAAAACCAGCGGCGGCAGCAGCGGTGGCGCCGCCACGGCGCTGGCGTTGCGTATGCTGCCGGTGGCCGATGGCAGTGACTTCGGCGGTTCCCTGCGCAACCCGGCGGCATTCTGCAACGTGTACGGCATGCGCCCGAGCCAGGGCCGGGTACCCCGCAGCCCGGCAGATGAAGTGTTTATCTCTCAGCTTGGCTACAGCGGTCCGATGGCGCGCACAGTACCGGACTTGGCGTTGCTGCTGGCCACCCAGTCGGGCCTGGACCTGTCCGATGCGCTGTCGCTGGAAACCTCTGCCGAGTTGGCCGCACTGACCCCGCAAAACGTTGAACACGTCCTTCAGTCTCGACAAACGGGCAAGAAAATTGGCTGGCTGGGGGATTGGGACGGTTACCTGGCCATGGAGCCCGGCATCCTGGCGCTCTGTGAAAAAGCCCTGGGCAACCTGGCCGACCAAGGCATGCTCATCGAACCGCTCAAGTCGCCGTTTGCGCCCGAACGCCTGTGGGACACCTGGCTGGTACACCGCCACTTCGGCATTGGCAATGGCCTGCTGAAATACTACGAGGATCAGGCCAAACGCGCGCTGCTCAAGCCCGAGGCTATCTGGGAAATCGAAGGCTCGCTGAAGCTCTCCGCCGCGGATTTCTTCAACGCCAGCAAAACGCGGAGTGCCTGGTACAAGTCCCTCGTCACGCTGTTTGAACACTATGATTATCTGGCGGCCCCCACCGCCCAGGTGTTCCCGTTTGACGTCAACGAACACTGGCCCACACAAATCAACGGGCGCTCGATGGATACCTACCATCGGTGGATGGAAACCTGCTTTCCATGGACGTTATCGGGCAGCCCGATCATCAGCATTCCGGTGGGTTTCAGCGCTCAAGGACTGCCGATGGGCATGCAATTGATCGGGCGCCCCCGTGACGACTTGGGCCTGCTCAAACTGGCGTACGCCTATGAGCAACACAACGACTGGGTCAACACGAGACGCCCGGCGCTCCAATAAAAACAGCAACGCCACTATCTAACTGAAAGAGCACCGTGCGGCCGCCTTCTTTGGCCGACGCGTGTGCGCCTGCACCTGGGGTATAAAAATGAACAACAAATATGTGTTTCATGTTGCGCTGACCTGCGCCCTGCCCCTGAGCGCGCTGGCCGATAACAGTGGCTTTATCGAGGACTCACACTTCTCCATAAAAGCCCGCAATTTCTATATGAACCGCAACTTTCTCGATGACCGTACTTCCCAGAATTATTCTGAGGAATGGGCACAAGGCTTTATCGGGATTTTCGAATCAGGCTTCACCACGGGTACCATCGGGTTCGGTGTGGACGCCATTGGCCTGCTCGGCATCAAGCTGGATACCGGTAACGGCCGTAAGGGCGGCGGGACGCTGCTGCTCGAAGAGGACAGTGACGGCGCCAAATCTCAATACTCAAAGGGCGGCGTGGCGGTAAAAGCCAAGATATCCAATACCGTATTGAAATATGGCGAGCAACTGATGAGCCTGCCGGTGCTAGCCACCAGCGACAACCGACTGCTGCCGGAGACCACTCAGGGCTGGCTTGTCACCAGCAAGGAAATCACCGACCTGACGCTGCACGCCGGCCACTTCACCGCCATGCGCAGTCGCGACCAGAGCGAGCACGACAGCGGCCACCTCAGTTCCCTCGACCTGTTTGGCGGCAGCTACCAGATCAACCGCAACCTCAATGCCCGGGTCTACCATTCGGATGTCGAAGACTATTGGCGCAAGCACTACGTGGGCGCCACCGCCAGCCTGCCCTTGGGCGAAGGTTACAGCACCAAATTCGACTTCAACGGCTATGACACCAAGAGCCAGGGTCAGCAGCGCGGCGGTGTGTTGGACAACCGCATCTGGAGCCTCTCGGCCTCGCTGGCAGCCGGCCCGCACACGTTCTTGATTGCCCACCAGCGCGTCACTGGCCATGGCAACTACAGCTACGGCGTGGACGGCAACAGCACCGTTTTCCTGGCCAACTCCGTGCAGTACTCGGACTTTAACTACGAAAACGAGCGTTCCTGGCAGGCGCGCTACGACTTCGATTTTGCCGCTCTGGGTGTGCCGGGGTTGAGCTTTATGACGCGCTATCTGAAGGGTACCGACTTCCACACCGCCAAAACCGACGACGGTCACGCGTGGGAGCGGGATATCGAAGCCAAGTACGTGGTGCAATCCGGGTCGGCCAAGAACCTGTCATTCCGGGTTCGTCAGGCCAGCTTTCGCAGCCCGGACCGAGGCTTGAACTTCAACGAGGTGAGGCTGATCACCGAGTATCCGATCAACGTCTTCTGAGTCAGGCATTACCCGGCCACGCCCCGCTGCGGGACGTGGCCGGAGAGCCAGAACTACAGGCGGCGGTAGGTACCCGCGTGCAGTCGTTCGCTGATTTCTGCGGCGGCCGACTGCAACTCGCGCAGCATGGCGGCCGGTGGCGGCGATGGGATCGCCGCGCTTGGGCCAACAATGCCGATGGTCCCGACAATCAGGTCGTTCTCGCGGAAGATCGGGCAGCACAGCGCATTGATACCCAGGGTCACTTCACCGTCGGCGTCGTCGTACAGGCGCTGACGGATCAACGCCAGGCGCTGCACCAATTCATCGGGATCATGCAACGTACGCTCAGTCAGGCGCGGCATCTTGCGCCGCAGCACCCGCTGCTGGCTGGCCGCGTCCGCAAACGCCAGCACCGTTCGCCCCTGGGCAGAACAGTACGGCAGCACGCGGTTACCCGGCTTCACCGAAATGCACACATTGGCCTTGGATTCGACGCACGACACTACCAACGCCGTGTCATGGGTCGCGACCGCCAACAACGCGGTCTGCCCGGTGGCATCGCGGATACGGGTGAGGTAAGGGTCAGCGATGGCGCGCAAATCGAACTGCTCGCCAGCGGCCTCGCCATAGGCCACCAGGCGAGCACCGAGCAGGTATTTTTCGCTGACAGGGTCTTGCTCGAGAATACCGAGCTGGCGCATCGACGCAAGGTGCCGGTAGGTCCTCGGCTTGGCGGTCTGCAGTTGATGAGCGAGTTCGGTCACCCCCAGCGGACGGCGCGCGGCCGTCAGCTCATCAAGCAGGCGGAACACCATTTCCACTGATTCCAGCAGTACGGGGCCGGTGCTGGGCTTTTCGTCATCCTGTACCAAGAGGTCACCTCAAGCGATAGCTGGGAAAGCCCCGATTGTATCGCTTGAAGAAACACTTGTGTTGGTCTGCGACATCAAATGACGGACGCTTCGCCCACCGCCGAGGCGGCACGCGCCGAGGGTAGTTTGACGCGAAACATCACGAACGCGCCGAGCAACGTCATGGCCGCCAGTACATACAGGCCATATTCCAAGTGCCCGCTGCTCTGTTTGACCCAGCCCATCATGAAAGGACTGGCATACCCCCCCAGGTTGCCCACCGTTGCGATCAGCGCGATACCCGCTGCCGCTGCGGTGCCCGTCAACAATACGCCCGGCAGCGCCCAGAGCACACAAAAACCTGCCAGGCCACCGGACATCGCCAGGCTCAGCCCCGCCAGAGACAGCACCGGGTGCTCGTGGAAATACGCCGCGAACGCCAGCCCCAGCGCGGAAGCCAGGTTGCACAGCGTGCCGTGCCAACGCCGTTCACGGGTTCTGTCGGAATGGCGGCTGACCAGCACCATTACCACCGAAGCCACGGCGAAGGGAATGGCCGCGATCAACCCGGTATGGAACAGACTCTTGATGCCCAGCCCCTGAACAATCTGCGGCAACCAGAACGACACGCCATAGGTGCCGCACAGTAACGCGAAGTTCACGTAGATCAGGCACCACAGCGCCTTGTTCACAAATGCCCCACGAAAGTTGTGACTGGCGCCCGCGGCCTCATGCTGCTGACGCTGTGTGGCGAGTTGCTGCACCACCCGGGCATTCTGCTCCGGGGTCAACCAGTGCACGTTGCCAGGCCGGTCATCCAGGTAGAAGTACACAACGATGCCCAGCAATACGGCGGGCAAGCCTTCGAGCAGGAACAACCACTGCCAGCCCGCCATACCGCCGTAACCGGCGAAGGTCTGCATGATCCAGCCGGACAACGGGCTGCCCAATACCCCCGCCATGGCGATGCCCAGGTTGAACCAGGCCATGCCTTGGGAACGGGCATAGGACGGAAACCAGTAGGTCATGTACAGCACGACACCGGGATAAAACCCGGCTTCCGCCATGCCCAGCAGGAAGCGCAGCACATAGAAGGCGTTCGGGGTTTTGACGAACAGCATGGCGATCGACAACAACCCCCAGGTGATCATGATGCGGGTGATCCAGAACCGCGCACCCACGCGCTGCAACACCATGTTGCTAGGGATCTCGCACAGGCAGTAGCCGATAAAGAACACACCGGCGCCAAAGCCGAAGGCCATGTCGCTGAGGCCAATGTCGGCGGCCATCTGCAACTTGGCGAAACCGACATTGACCCGGTCCAGGAAGGCGACCACGTACAACACGAACAGAAACGGCAGGATGCGCCAGGCGATCCGATTGTAGAGCGCGCAGTCCTGCGCGCTGTCGAAGGTGTTCCGGGATATGAGGTTCATCGCTGTACTCTTGTAATTGTTGTATAGGCGAAGAAGCGCCGGTCAAGGCGAGGGTCAGTGACTCAGGCGGCACTCCCCAGGATGAAGTCGGCACAGCGCTCGCCGATCATGATGCTCGGCGCATTGGTGTTGCCACTGACGATGGTTGGCATGATGGACGCGTCGGCCACCCGCAGCCCTTGAACGCCGTGGACCCGCAGGTCCGGCCCGACCACGGCGGCGGCGTCCGTGCCCATGCGGCAGGTGCCCGCCGGGTGGAATACCGTCTTGGCCACACTGCGTACATAGTCCTCCAGGACCTGGTCAGGCACATCGTCGTGGTCCGGTAGCAGCAACATGTTGTGAACCACACTGGCCAGTGCCGGGGCCCGCAGGATCCGCCGCGCGAACTTCACCCCGGCGACCAGGGTGCGCAGGTCGTATTCGTCACTCAGGTAGTTGGCTTTGAGCGACACCTCTTGCATCGGGTCGGCGCTTTTCAGGCGCAACTGGCCACGGGAACGCGGGCGCAAGACACAAGGGTTGATCGAGATCCCGTGACCGCTGGGCGGCAAGCGATCGATGTCGCCGACCAGCGCAGGCACCACATGGAACTGCACGTCTGGGCGGCCGCAGCCGGTGGCGTCGACAAAGGCACCGCTTTCCACCACGTTGGAGCTCAGCAGGCCACTGCGATTGGCCAGGTACTTCAGGCCATGCCCCAACGCGTGCAGACCGCGATCATGGCCCAACAGGCTCACCGGTTTGCGTGTCTGGGCGTAGACCGAAGCACTGAGATGGTCCTGGAAATTCTCGCCGACACCCGAAGCATCGACGCGGGTGGTAATGCCCATCTCGTCCAGATGACACCGTGGCCCGATGCCGGACAGCATCAGCAGCTTGGGCGAAGCAATCGCGCCGGCGCTGACGATCACCTCGGCACGCGCGGTGAATCTGCGCGCCACGCCGTCGCGACCGCTGGCTTGCACGCCGATGACGCGCGCACCGTCGAACAGCAACTCGGTAACGTGTGTATCGGTAAGCACGTTCAGGTTCGGGTCGTTACGCAGCGGCCGCAGGTAGCTCACCGCCGAACTGGCGCGCCGACCGTGGGACGTAGTGGTCTGATAGAACCCTGCGCCCTCCTGGCGTGTGCCGTTGAAATCATCGGTGGCCGGCACCCCGGCCTCGACGGCCGCCTGCACGAAAGCACGGCTCAAGGCGTGATGGTGACGGGGGTCGCTGACGTTGAGCGGGCCCTGCTGACCGTGCAGTTCCCCCCCCAACCGGGCGTTGGATTCGCAACGGCGAAACACCGGCAGCACGTCCTGCCAGCCCCAACCCGGGCAGCCGCTAGCCTCCCAATGGTCGTAGTCTTGAGCTTGGCCGCGAATGTAGATCATCGCATTGACCGAACTGCCGCCGCCCAGCGTTCGGCCCTGGGGGATGTACACCTGGCGCTGGTTGACGAAGGGTTCGGGTTCCGTGCGGTACATCCAGGTACGGCGAGTGCCATGGACCCTGATGAAGGTACCGGGAATGTGGATATATGGATGGTTGTCGGCAGGCCCGGCCTCCAGCAGCAGTACCTGCTTGCCCGCACTCGCCAGCCGTGCGCTCAGCGCACAGCCGGCGGAACCCGCGCCAACGACAATGTAGTCAACGGTTTTCATTGTTATTGTTCTCGATGCGTCGTGGGGTTCTCAGCCGATCTGGCTGACGAACTTGGTGGTGAAGTAAGCGTCCAGGCCTTCACTGCCGCCTTCACTGCCGTAACCGCTGTCTTTCACACCGCCGAAAGGCGTCTCGGGCGCGGCCAGGCCGAAGTGGTTGATGGAAACCATCCCGGATTCCAACTCGTCCGCCAGCAAGGTGGCGCGCTGGATCGAACGGGTAAAGGCAAACGCGGCCAGACCGAACGGCAGGCTGTTGGCTTTCTCGATCACGTCTTCGACGGTGTCGAAACGCACGACGGAGGCGATCGGGCCAAAGGGTTCTTCGCACATGACCCGTGCGCCTTCAGGCACATCCGTCAGCACCGTGGCGGGGTAAAAGAAACCCGGTCCGCCGGTCCCCTTGCCGCCCAATGCCAGGTGCGCACCCAGCGCCAGGGCGTCATCGACGTATTCCTGCACGGCAGTGACGCGACGCGGGTTAGCCAACGGGCCCAATTGCGTCGACGCGTCGTGACCGTCACCCAGTTTGATGGCGGCACCGGCCTTGCAGAACGCTTCGACAAACTGCTCATACACCGAAGATTGCACGTAGAAGCGCGTCGGCGAGGCACAGATCTGCCCGCCATTGCGAAACTTCAGGCCGGCACCCAGAGCGGCCACAGCATTTACATCGACGTCATCACACACAATGAACGGCGCGTGCCCACCCAACTCCAGCGTGCAACGCTTCAGGTGCTGGCCGGCCAGGGCGCCGAGGGACCGCCCCACGGGCACGGAGCCGGTAAAGGAGACCTTGCGGATGACGTCCGAGCGGATCAGGTAATCCGAGACTTCGGCAGGCACGCCGAATACCAGATTCAACACCCCTTCCGGTACGCCGGCGTCCTGGAAGGCACGGCACAGTTCGATGCAGGACGAAGGGGTTTCTTCCGGGCCCTTGGCAATGATCGAACACCCGGCCGCGAGAGCCCCGGCGATCTTGCGTACCAACTGGCTGACCGGGAAGTTCCACGGGCTGAACGCGGCCACCGGGCCCACCGGCTCGCGCAGCACCGTCTGGCGCACACCCCGGACGCGCGGCGGAATCACCCGGCCATAGGCACGCCGACCTTCTTCGGCGTACCAGTCGATATGGTCCCCCGCGCCGAACGCTTCCAGTTTGGCTTCGGCCAGCGGTTTGCCCTGTTCCAGGGTGATCAAGGCCGCAATTTCATCCGAGCGCTGACGCACCAGATCCGCCGCCTTGCGCAGGATTTTCGAGCGATCGTAGGCGGATGTTTTGCGCCACACCTGGAAACCACGCTGGGCCGCTGCCAAGGCGCGGTCCAGATCGGCCGTGGACGCCAGGCTCAACTTGGCAATCTGTTCACCCGTGGCGGGATTGAACACATCAGCCTGGTGGAGATGGGTTCCGGAGGACCATTGACCGTCAATCAGTAGGGATTCGATAACGCGCATGTAGAAGGCCTTCAAAGGATGATTTTTATTTCACTGAAAGAAACATGATTTCTTTATACGACTCAATCCTAGGTTTTGTACGGCTTCACTGTCAAGGTCGAAAAAGCCACTTGACGATCCCTCATTGCGAGCGCTAGCTTTATCTTACAAAGAAATACTATTCCTACAAAAGAAACAAAAGGAACAACATATGAGCCTTGCCAAAGCCCTGCTTCACAATTGGAACGAACTGCCGCGCGAGACTGTGCGCAAAGGCGTCGAGCGCGTGGCATTCCGGGGTGATGACACCCTGTGTGTAATGAACTGGCTGACCCCGGGCATGGACGTGTTTCCCCACAGCCATACCTTCGAACAGCTGGTGATCATCGTGCAGGGTCGCGTGCGCTTTCACCTGGGCGCCGACGTGGTCGAAGGCGGCCCGGGCAGCATGATCCGCATTCCGGCGCATGTGATTCATTACGCAGAGCCCGTCGGCGACGAGGTGGTGATGAACCTCGATGTGTTCTCACCGATTCGCGATGACTATCGACACCTGATCGAGTACCAGGCCGCCGAGTTCGCCGAAGCCGAGCGGTCGCAGGCATGAACCGCCTGGGGTTCGCTTCACGGTTGCGTGCCGGAGAGTCGTTGGTCAGCACCTTTATCAAGACCCCCAGCCATGCGGTCGTCGAGATCGCCGGTGAGTGCGGGCTGGATGCGGTGGTGCTGGATGCCGAACACGCGCCCTTCGATCCGGCCAGCCTGGACCGTGGTTTGCTGGCGTGCCGCGCCGTTGATGTCGCCGGGCTGATCCGTGTCGCCGATGACCGCCCCGCGACCTTGCTGCAAGCCCTTGACCTGGGTGCCGACGGCCTGGTCTTGCCCCATATCGTCGATGGGGCTCAAGCACGCCAGATATTGCAGGCAACCCGGTATCGCAATGGCTGTCGTGGTTTCTCCAACTCGCCCAGGGCTGGCAGCTACGGCCGCGCCAACCTCGCCGAACACATGGCCGCTGAGGACGGTCGTCACGCGATCATTGCCCAGATAGAGGACCGTGCAGCACTGGACAACCTGGCGGCGATCGCCAGCGTCGAGCAGATTGACTGCCTGCTGGTCGGTCGTGCCGACCTGGCCGTCTCGCTCGGCGTCAGTTCACTGGATGATCCGCGCGTCGAGTCCGCTGTCAGCCGCGTGATCGAAGCTGCACGGCAAGCCGGCAAGGCTGCCGGGATTTTTGTCTCCAACAGCGAAGACCTGGAGCGCTTCAGCACCAAGGGAATGCGCTTTTTCATTCTGGGCTCGGACCAGGCGGTGCTGCGTACTGGCTGGACTCAACAGGTACGTCATTTCCACAGTTTGACTCGCTGAGCTGACTGCAAAACAACAAAAGGTAACCCCATGAACGCCATCATCCATACACCCGTCAACGAAGAACGTCAGGCTCGCATCGACAGTCTCATCCGCGGCGCCATTGATCTGCACTGCCACAGCGGCCCCTCAGTCATGCCGCGCTACTGCGACCATATTGAAGCCATGCGCGAAGCCAGCGAGGCTGGTTTGAAGGCGGTGTTGCTCAAGGATCACTATTACAGCTGCACACCCGTGACGACCTTGCTGAACAAGCACTTCAGCGAACTTGACGTTCACATGCTGTCGGGCGTGCCCCTGAACAACTCGGTCGGAGGGCTCAACGTCCATGCCGTCGAGCACGGCTTGAAGCTGGGTGCGAAACTGGTCTGGATGCCAACGTTTTCCTCGGCCAACCACATCGCCCATCACCATCAGGACGAGAAATTTACCGAAAAATTCCCGCAAACCACCCAACGCATGCTACAGCCGATCCCATTGACCGTACTCGATGAAAACGGCCGTCTGAAGGAGGAAGTGAAAGCGATCCTCGACCTGATTGCCGCAGAAGACGTGGTGCTGTCTGCCGGTCATCTGAACATCAAGGAAATCTGGCCGTTGTTCGAAGAAGCTCGCAATCGTGGCGTCAAACGACTGCTGGTCAACCATCCGACCTACGTCGTCGATGCCACGCTCGATGACATGCGCCAATTGGCCAGGGAAGGCGTCTACATGGAGCACTCCATGTGCATGTGGGTACCCGGGTCGAAGTTCAAGTTCTATGACGATCAATTTCTGCAACAAGTGATCGAAGCGGGAACCGTGGGCCTGACCATTCTCGGTTCCGACCTGGGCCAGCAAGGTAATCCAAGCATCGCCGAGGGCTTTCGTAATGTCATTGGCCAACTGCTGGATCTGAACTACAGCGACGAGGATATTCGCAAGATGACCTCCGGTAACGCTTCCCGCTTGATGAATCTGTGAGTGCACGCTCATGACGCGACTTATCACCCAGATTGGTTCACTGTCTTTTAAGAATCCGGTCTTCTGCGGGGCTGGCGAGCAGACCATGACTCGCGATGCCATCCGCGCAGCCCTGGCCAGCGGTGCTGGCGCGGTGGTAGCCAAATCCACCAACGAATCGCAAGCCGCAAAGCACCAACTGGATAAGACGGACTATGTGCTGCTGGATTCGACCTGGAACCGTTTGCCGTGGGACTTCTCTCCACCACCGGATGCCAGCCTTTTCGGTCGTTCAGGTTTGGTACAACGCGGTTTTGCCGAATGGCTCGACGACCTGGCGAAGCTGGACCTCGAAGCTCGGCAGCAGGATGCTTACGTTATTCCCAGCCTGATCCTCAGTGACCTCGAACAATGTGCGGACTTCGCCCGACGGATCGAACAGGCAGGCCTGCGAGTGTTGGAGCTGAACATTGGCGCCCCTCACGGTGAAGAAGCAGCCAAGGGCGCCATCGTCCTTGAGCGAGGCGCGGCACGCATTGAAGCCATTGTGTCGCGTATCCGGCGGGCGACGACATTACCGCTGTGGATCAAGCTCACCGGGCAAAGCGAGGACGTTGTTGGCCTGGCTCAGGCCGCGCGCAGGGGCGGAGCCGACAGCGTCGTGATGATGGGCCGTTTCATGGGTTTTCTGCCGGACCTGGAAACCGGGCGGCCCCTGCTGGGAACCAGTGCCGCAATAGGTGGGGGTTGGGCACTACCACTGACCGCACGCTGGCTGATGATGACGCGCAGAGCCATGGGCGACGACTACCCGCTGATCGCCACCAACGGCGCTCGCAGCGGGCTGGACGTCGCGCGTTTTTTGCTGTCCGGGGCCTGCGCCACAGAGATGACCTCCGCGGTGTTCACGGGCGGCTATGAAGTGTTGTCCCGTGCTGTACGCGAGCTGGATGAATATGTAGTCAAACGAGGTCTCAGCGTCGAGCAACTGCTGGGCAGTGCGGCTGATCAGGTGCAGACCTATCAACAGCAACCTGACCGACCAGAGTGGTGGAAAGGCTTTGCCCCGGAGTGCCCAGGGTCTCCCGCCTGAAACGGCTTGGTCGGGAGATCACTGACAGTTGGCGATTGATGTTGCCTTGAGGAAGGGCCCAAAGGGCCCGTTTTTCAGACTATCATCCGGTCGAACGTGAGGGCGCCGCCACAGCTTTAGGATAGTGTGGCTCGATCTATTCAACAGGATAAATGTACTCATGAGTCGAATTCGTGGATTTCACGCACATGTGTATTTCAGCGCCGAGACGTTTGAGCAAGCCCGCATTTTGTGTGAGCACGCCAGCAAGCTATTTACGTTAAAAATGGGACGTATGCATACAGAGCCGGTTGGGCCACACCCCGACTGGAGTTGTCAGTTAGCTTTTCGCCCGGCCGTCTTTGGAGAACTGGTTCCCTGGCTGGCGCTTAACCGGGGTGAGTTGGTCATCTTCGTTCACCCCATCACCCGTAACGAATTGGCTGACCATCGCGATCATGCCATCTGGATGGGAGAGGTTCGACCGCTGGATCTGTCGACGTTGAATGAAGGCTCGACTGAATATGAACTCTAACTCAAGGCGTTGATGTAAGGTCCTACTGCTGGAATAAATCACCAACAGATAATCTCAAGCGAACGTACAAGCCTCGTCGAAACACAGACACGGCAGCATTGGCTGCAGTGGGTTTGTTCGTAACCCAGATTGACATTGCTACGAAATAGTGTGCGTGGACATGAGATCGAACGATCTCCTTTACCCGCTCGGGTCCCCCTTCATAGCGAAAGGTTCTGGATTTGTTTTGGGCGTGGGGAAACGAGCTCGCAAAATCGCGCTCGCCTCCAAACGGTCAGTGTGCCAACGCTTTGGTGGGATAAAGACCAAGCCAACCCGGTGATGGCTCACCTTTGACTTCACCGAGGTAAAGGCCGATCTGAGCACGGAAGCGCTCGACTGCTGCACGATCAGCCATGAAGTGCTCGAAAGCCGTAGGGTCGGTGTTGGGGTATTCCCAAATCTGCTTATAACCCTTTGGCGGTGCGACGTCCGTCCGTACCGACCACATGTACCAAACCTCACTTTGGGTTTTCTTGTCCAGCAACCAGCTTAGGTAAAGCTTCGCTGTCGCTGGATGTTTAGTGCCTTTCAAGATCGCCGCGCGCTGGGCCCAGGATACGAAAGGATCCTGTTTTGGCAGGACAAAACGCGAATGGGCTGCTGGGTCCGGCCTCAACGCGCCGTCGGTGGAGAACGTCACACTGGACTGTCCGCTTTCAACGTCGTCCGCTGGAGCCTGAGTACCCCGCACGTAGCGAGGTTGTTGATCCCTGAACCGCTCGACATACGACCAGCCATGCTTATCCACCATTTGCTTGAACCAGAACAAGACAGCATCATCATCGTTGGGGTAGGTCACGACAATCTTGCCCTTGAGGTCTTCACGCAAATAGTCATTGGCTTCAAGCGGCCATTGGGCCTGTGGGATCTGTTGGGTGTTCACCACGTTACTGAATGCATCGACAAACACTCCAGTCCATGCACCATCTTTATCGCGAAACGCTGGGTAAACCTTGTCCCAGCCCAGCGGCTTATAATCGAGCAAGGCACCTTCGGCTTTCCATCGAGGATAGTTCTGCAGCGTCTGTAACTGGACCACATCAGGTATCAATTTTTGGGTCGCCAACTGATGGTCGATACGCGCATCGTGGAACTTGCTGTAGTCAACGATGACATCCAAGGTTATACCGGGAAATCGCTCCTCGAAAGCTTTCTTGATACCGTCCTGCTGCCCTGGCGTATCCCCCCCGGCATAGACCACCAATGCTCCGCCTTCAATCTTCGCGTCCTGATATAGTTGATCCAAACTCTTGCTTTCTATCGGCACAGCGGCATAGGCGGACAGTTGAAAACACAAAACCGATAAACCAGATACAACCGTCAGCCACGAACATGGCCTGACCTTACTATCAATAATTTGCATAACATCAATTTCCTTCAGCCGATACACATGAATGGCCATTAACTTTCAGCGATCATGATTAAGCACCGGTTAATAGCACATGAAAGAACAGGCGCGATGATAAAATTCACTACGGTCTTTCCTCCTCTGTTAATCAAGATTGAAGCGTCGAACCAAAACATCCAACTCATCAGACACGTGCACCAATTCATCGGACTTGGCCTTGGCCGTATCGGTCAACTGCGCCAAATGAAAACCGGCGCTATGAATCAGGCCAATGCTTTGGTTTCTGTCTATACCTCGCACAGAACCCCAGCCAGAATTAGCGCTAAAAATAGCGCCCCCTTATATTATTGGCTCTCCAGCGAGTGATTTTTGTTAGTGATCGGCGACCTCTCACGCATCGCGAAACAGACTCTGATACCCGAAAATCTTAGGTATTCAAATAGCAGGCATAACCAAATGTGGAGCCAGCACCTCAGCGCGCCTCGTTCTTGGTTGCTGTGTAATGATGCGTACGCGACCACCCCATAAATCCTCGATCAACCGAGCATGCTGAATACTCCGCCGACTGAGGCATAGAACAACTCAGCACGAGGTAATGGGGTCAACAAAGTCGATCCCGCAGTGGAGCCTGACACTCATGAAGTTGCGGGAGCGTCACTGAATGTGTTTTTCAATGCAGCGAACGCTCCCGAGAGGCTGTTAGGCAACGAGCAGGCAAGGCTGCAGCCGACTGTTGCCCAAGGCAGTGGATGCTTGGGACGCGCAGATTTGGACGCCATGACATGCAGGAACGAGTGGCGCGGGTCACTTCTCATGTCAGCACGACCTGTGATTCACCAGACCCAAGGGCATCCTGACTGCAATTCAGGCGAGCATCCGATGCCCTCCTTCCAAGACAGCAATGAAGCGTGGGCTGAAATGTACCTCCACCTCCTGGCCAAAGCACTAAGAATTTAGTTCATCTTGACAGGCAGGATCTTCAGCATGGTATTATCTAGCGCACTACTTAATAGCATGCTAGATACACACCTGCTTTGGGCCTGCTATTCGTACAGCAACCCTATCCACCTAATCGCTGACCTAAACAAATAACGTCCTGAATGCGCTTCTCAATGATCCGAGATTGAAGCCACTCTCCCCTGGAGGCAAACATGATCGACACACAGTTTTCGAATCAGGTAGACGAAACGCTTACATTCAGTGAGACAGTCCGCGTGCGGCGCTCATATCGTGGATTTCTCTCAACTCCAGTTCCTGAATCAACACTGACTCATATACTTGAGGACGCTCAGCGCGCCCCGTCCAATTGCAACACGCAGCCATGGAGCGTACATATCGTTTCTGATCAAAAACTTGTCGAACTGTCACAAGCAATGCTCGAAAAAAACGATGCAGGTCAATACACGCCTGATTTTTCGTTTGATATGAATGAATATTATGGCGCTTACGCAACACGCAAGGATGCTCAAGGCAGGGCTTATTATGAAGCCATGGAAGTGCCTAGGGACGATAAAGAAGCTCGTCATCGTGCCGCAGCGCACAATTACAAGTTCTTTAACGCACCGCATATAGCGCTTCTATTCATGCCGTCCTTTGGTGACAACGTGCGAGTCGCAGGAGACATTGGCATGTATGCCCAGACTTTTCTTCTTGCTCTTGCTGCACGAGGCCTCGGCGGTATACCCCAGACTTCGCTTGGTTTTTTTGCTGAGACGATCAGAGATGTACTCGGTATTTCTGACGACCTGAAGATGCTATTTGGTATCTCGTTTGGCTACCCGGACGAAAATGCACCCGGCAATCGCATGAAAATGGACCGCGTCGCACTTACTGACTCAGTGACATTTCATCGGTAATAATCAGCATCCGGTAAACTTATATAGTTTTTGCTATTAAACAAGGACGCCGAAGCTATGAACGCTTCGGCAAGACCTTGAATCATGCTCACCCTACCGGTGAAAATCTCAGAAGAAGATCAGTAAGATTTCGGCAAGCCGAGCACTTTTTCAGCAATGAACGACAAAATCAACTGCGGAGAAATCGGGGCTATTCGCGGTAACATCGCCTCTCGAAAATAACGCTCCACATGATACTCCTTTGCGTACCCCATTCCTCCATGGGTGAGTACGGCGGTCTCGCAAGCACGGAATCCAGCTTCGGCGCAAAAGAACTTTGCCGCATTAGCCTCTGCACCACAGGATTTGTGATTATCGTATAACCAAGCCGCACGCTGATACAAAAGTGTGCCGGCTTCCAAATCAACCCAGCGCTCAGCTAGCGGATGCTGGATGCCCTGGTTTTTTCCGATCGGGCGATCAAAGACAATACGCTCCCCGGCATAGCGCGCAGCGCGTCGTAAGGCAGCTCGGCCTAAACCGGTAGCTTCAGCCGCTAGTAATATCCGCTCCGGATTCAAGCCGTGCAGGATATATTCAAAGCCCCGCCCCTCCTCACCGATACGATCCTCTAGTGGTATTTCCAAACCATCGATAAAGAGCTGATTGGAATCTACACATTTTCGGCCGAGTTTTTCGATTTCACGAACTTCTATCTTGCTGCGGTCCAAGTCGGTATAGAACAAACTGAGTCCTTGACCCGGCGACGTAACCTTTTCAATCGGCGTCGTCCTTGCCAAGAGCATGATCTTGTCCGCCACCTGCGCGGTAGAAATCCATACCTTTTGCCCGTTTACGACATATCGATCACCTTGACGCACGGCCATTGTCTTCAGCTTTAGCGTGTTGAGCCCAGTGTTGGGTTCGGTGACTCCAAAACAGGCTTTATTCTGACCATTGATAATCGGCGGCAGCCACCGTGCCTTTTGCTCCGCATTGCCATGCACAACCACGGGATGCAGTCCAAAAACATTCATGTGTACTGCTGAGGCACCAGAGAGCCCCGCCCCCGTGGCGGAAATAGTCTCCATCATCAGGGCCGCTTCGCTGATCCCTAACCCTGCCCCCCCATACTCTGAGGGCATAGCAATACCCAGCCAGCCTGCGCCGGCTAACGCCGAATAGAAATCTTCGGGAAAGCCACCCTCTTGATCTTTATGTAGCCAATATTCGTCATCGAATGACGAGCAAACGCTCTCCACTGCCGCGCGAATAGCGACCTGATCTTCAGTGAGCTCGAAATTCATGTTTTCTCCCCTGCATATTGGCTATCGATTGCACTCGCGCCAGGTCATCGGTGAATGCGGATGCAATCACGACCACAACACAACTAAGTTAGCATATCGTATTGATGCATACAATATTAAGGACATAAGGGAAGTCCTGGGTAGCCCTTAGCTAGCCGCGTTGACACGCTCATAAAAACGGATCGACACCGAGAGCAACCTGTCGGTTACGCGCCAGATAGAGCAATTTCAAGCATCTTGGTCAAATGAAGAGGCGGAACAGTGGGGAAAGGCTTTAGGAGATACTCTTGATGCTTCGGCAGCCGACGGGAGCTCCCGCTGCCCAGGTACCGCTTTCGTCAGTTATCGCGTGCCATGAATCGCCTGAAAGCCCCGAGGTCAACACGCCGGAGCGTTTATTCGTCGATCCATGTACTCCTATCCAAGCGTCCCATGCTTGCCGATTCCAGGCATCAAACCTCGCCAAAAAGCATCCATCTCTTCATCGGAGGCCATTTTGCGCTGCTCGAGCAAGCCCACCGCATTACCCAGGGGGTAACGGGGCTTTGGATACTTAGTTTCCAGCACGTGTTGCACCGCGCACGCCGCATCATCGGGTGTCAACAACTCAGATTCCGAACTGGTGGAAAATTGCTTGTACTGGTCATAATACGGGCCATAGTGTCTCCGCTCTTCCTCCCCCATGCTTTGCAGCCGCGTATCGAGACTTTCGTTGAAGGAAGCGAGCATCGATGTCTTGATGCCCCCAGGCTCGATCAGCGATACAGAAACACCCCATTGACCAGCCTCCAGCCGCATTACATCAGCCAGCCCTTCAAGAGCATATTTGGATGCGACGTAATGGCCCATTAGAGGTGAACCTACCTTTCCCAGGAACGAACCGAGGAAGATGAATCGCCCTGCCGTTTCTCGCAAATACGGCATCGCGACCTGATACGCGGCGAGGTTGCCCAGCACATTTACTTCCATCACCCGGCGCAGAACGTCCAATGGAGCAGTCTCCAGAGGGCCCAACGAGCTGATTCCAGCGCATCCGATTACCCCAACAAGCGGAGCTTTGCTGCCCGAAAGCGCGACTTCCAGCTGTGCCCGGCCATTATCGGGGGATGAGAGATCGGCGACAAAGCCATGGCGAAGGTCGGGTATATCACGCTGAGTTCGTTCGAGATCAAGCGCGTCATGTGCCGAACCCCAGACCTCGTAGCCGCTATTGAGCAGCCGTTTGGCGACGGCCTGTCCAACGCCGCCGGAGGCACCGACAAGTAATACCCGCTTCATGCTGTCATTCCCAATGCCACCTCAGTTAAGAGTTGTGAGGAAGTTATGTCAGGTGTGTGCTTGTCCTTACCGAAATCTACTTACGCCTACAGCCCCTCGCGCATACGATGCGTCAAACCACTGACCCGAAGAACTGCTTGAACGGACTCGCATTTCAAGCGACCCGCCCGTGGTTCCGGGAGCTGTAGGTGAAGCATGAATGCATGCTGTTGTGGTGTATGACATCGCGCCCAAATGAGAAGCTGAGCCATAGCAAATATAGTATATATACATACTATATTGTATTGGCGCAGACGCTCCGAGCGCAGG
Source organism: Pseudomonas sp. SB113 (assembly GCF_040754745.1). Lineage (NCBI taxonomy): Bacteria > Pseudomonadati > Pseudomonadota > Gammaproteobacteria > Pseudomonadales > Pseudomonadaceae > Pseudomonas > Pseudomonas sp. SB113. The sequence continues at coordinate 2,549 of NZ_JBFMHW010000006.1, read as the reverse complement.
TAGTCTAGGAAACGAGGTGCGGGTAGGACTGGATTTTGAGACGCAGTCCAAGACTTTAGTCTGAACCCAGGGATGGGAGGCTGATTACAATCAGCTCTCATCAATGTCATTTTCACGTTTGATCAGCACAAGATTTTTCTTAACGCGCATGAGCAAATCAGCCAGTTGGAGCCGCTCCTCTTGATCAAAACCGTCAAGAATTTGCTCACTCAATTCATGGCTCATCTGATGCATTTCCTTGACCATCTGATTTCCCTTGCGAGTAAGGAAAACACGTTTGGCACGACGATCCGTACTGTCTGGTCGCCGCTCGATAAACTCTGAGGCTTCAAGTCTATCGACCAAGCCACCTAACGCGGCCTTACCCAGATCCAACAAATCAGCAAGATCACTTTGAATCATCCCATCGTGGCGAGAAAGATGAGCCAGCACCCACCACTGAGAACGCGTTACACCTAAAGGCTTCATCATTGCATCGAACACAACACGCCGCAGACGCGACACATCGTGCATCAGAAAACCAACGCGCTGATCCCAGTTTTCGTCCTGACTCACCAGATTTTTTTTGCTTTTTCTTTGCGAACGTTTTACCGGTTGAGCGTCGAGCTGAGTGGATTCGTTATCTTGCATTTTTACATTTCCATTTTGAAGAGATGTTAGCTCCGTAATCAAACAGCCCTACACGGCCCTATATTCTGGGCCGAGAAGATTGCGCACTGACCATTACTATACGCTAACATCCCGTCTTCGAGCAGTACCGCTCCGCGCGAGCCTCTGGCGCGTACAACTCATGCCCAGAAGCTTGCTGTAGGCTGCGGTAAACGGCAAGACCGCGCCGTTTACTACTCGACGGCCTTGACCATGTCTTCAATGACCTTCTTCGCATCACCAAAGACCATCATGGTCTTGTCGAGATAGAACAGCTCGTTATCCAGCCCGGCATAACCACTGGCCATCGAGCGCTTGTTGACAATGATGGTCTTCGCCTTGAACGCTTCCAGGATCGGCATGCCGGCAATCGGCGAATTGGGGTCGTTCTTCGCGGCCGGGTTGACCACGTCGTTCGCGCCCAGCACCAGCACCACATCGGCCTGGCCGAACTCAGAGTTGATGTCCTCCATCTCGAACACCTGGTCGTAAGGCACTTCCGCCTCGGCCAGTAGGACGTTCATATGCCCAGGCATACGGCCGGCCACCGGGTGGATCGCGTATTTCACGGTCACGCCACGGTGGGTCAGCTTCTCGGTCAGTTCCTTCAGCGCATGCTGTGCCCGTGCCACCGCCAGGCCGTAGCCTGGAACGATGATCACGGTGTCGGCGTTGGTCAGCAGGAAGGTGGCGTCGTCGGCCGAACCGGACTTCACCGGGCGTGCTTCTTTAGAACCCGCTGCAGCACCGGCATCCGGTGCATTGCCGAAACCACCGAGCAGTACATTAAAGAAGGAACGGTTCATCGCCTTGCACATGATGTACGACAGGATCGCGCCGCTGGAGCCCACCAGGGAGCCGGCGATGATCAGCATCGAGTTGTTCAGCGAGAAGCCGATCCCCGCTGCGGCCCAGCCGGAGTAGCTGTTGAGCATCGAAACGACGACCGGCATATCAGCGCCGCCAATCGGGATGATGATCAGCACGCCCAGCACGAACGCCAAGGCAAGCATCAGTGCGAACGCGCTGAGGTTGCCGGTGAACATGAAAGCCAGGCCCAGGCCCAGTGTGAGCAGGCCGAGCACCAGGTTCAGCTTGTGCTGGCCGCCGAACTGTACCGGTGCGCCTTGGAACAGGCGGAACTTGTACTTGCCCGACAGCTTGCCGAACGCGATCACCGAACCGGAGAAGGTAATCGCACCGATGGCTGCGCCGAGAAACAGCTCCAGGCGGTTGCCCGCCGGGATTGCGTCGCCCAGGTGTTTGACGATGCCCAGGGACTGCGGCTCGACCACGGCGGCAATCGCGATAAATACCGCAGCCAGGCCGATCATGCTGTGCATGAATGCCACCAGCTCCGGCATCTTGGTCATTTCGACGCGCTTGGCCATGATCGAACCGGCGGTGCCGCCGACCAGCAGGCCGACGATCACGTAGCCGATGCCGGCAGTGGCCAGCTCAGCGCCGAGCTTATAGATGAGGCCCACGGTAGTGAGTACCGCCAGCGCCATGCCGAGCATGCCGAACAGGTTGCCGCGCCGCGACGTGGTTGGGTGTGACAGGCCTTTAAGGGCCTGGATAAAGCAGATCGACGCGATCAGGTACAGCGTCGTCACCAGATTCATGCTCATTACTTCGGCGCCTCTTCTTTTACTTTCGGGGCTTTCTTCTTGAACATCTCCAGCATCCTGCGAGTCACCAGGAAGCCGCCGAACACGTTCACTGCTGCGAGGGCCACAGCCAGGGTGCCCATGGTCTTGCCCAGCGGGGTCATGGTCAGCGCTGCCGCGAGCATGGCGCCGACAATCACAATCGCCGAAATGGCGTTGGTCACTGCCATCAGCGGCGTGTGCAGTGCGGGGGTTACGTTCCAGACCACGTGGTAACCGACATAAATCGCC